>NZ_JBEEQE010000004.1:0-287995 GCF_040137805.1 Pseudarthrobacter sp. B907
GACGGCGGGTGGTGACCCGCCGTCGGACCCCGACCTGCTAGACCTCTTCTACGGAACTGGGCTCTGCACGAGACAGATCGATACCCAGTTCTTCCGCAGCCGTGAAGACTGCGTCATCAGAGTCACGCATTTCAATTGTGGTTCCGTCCGTGGAAAGAACTTCCACGTTCAGGCACAGCGACTGCATTTCCTTGATCAAGACCTTGAAGGACTCAGGAACGCCCGGCTCCGGGATGTTCTCGCCCTTGACGATGGCTTCGTAGACCTTCACACGACCGTGGATATCATCCGACTTGATCGTGAGGAGTTCCTGGAGCGTGTAGGCGGCGCCATAGGCTTCGAGCGCCCACACTTCCATTTCACCGAAGCGCTGGCCACCGAACTGTGCCTTACCACCCAGCGGCTGCTGCGTGATCATGGAGTACGGACCGGTGGAGCGCGCGTGGATCTTGTCGTCCACCAGGTGGTGGAGCTTCAGGATGTACATGTAGCCGACCGAGATCGGATCCGGGAACGGCTCGCCGGAGCGGCCGTCGAACAGGCGGGTCTTGCCCGAGGAGTTGATCAGGCGGTCGCCGTCGCGGGTGACGTTGGTGGAGTCGAGCAGGCCCGTGATTTCTTCTTCACGCGCACCGTCGAAGACCGGCGTGGCGACAGTGGTCTGGCCACTCTCGCGCGGCAGGTTCGGCAGCTGCTTGACCCACTCGGGCTCGCCCTCGATCTTCCAGCCGGTCTTGGCAACCCAGCCGAGGTGCGTTTCGAGCACCTGGCCGACGTTCATACGGCCCGGAACACCCAGCGGGTTCAGGACGATATCAACGGGGGTGCCGTCGGCAAGGAAGGGCATGTCCTCCACGGGGAGGATCTTGGAGATAACACCCTTGTTGCCGTGACGGCCGGCGAGCTTGTCGCCGTCAGTGATCTTGCGCTTGGCGGCGACGTAGACGCGGACCAGCTGGTTGACGCCCGGGGGCAGCTCGTCGTCGTTGTCGCGGTCGAAGACGCGGACACCGATCACGGTGCCGGACTCGCCGTGCGGCACCTTCAGGGAGGTGTCGCGCACTTCGCGGGACTTCTCACCGAAGATGGCGCGCAGCAGGCGCTCTTCCGGGGTCAGCTCGGTCTCGCCCTTGGGGGTGACCTTGCCGACCAGGATGTCGCCGGCTTCAACCTCGGCACCGATGTGGATGATGCCGCGCTCGTCCAGGCCTGCCAGGACTTCCTCGGACACGTTCGGGATGTCACGGGTGATTTCCTCGGCACCAAGCTTGGTGTCGCGGGCATCGATCTCGTGCTCCTCGATGTGGATCGAGGACAGGACGTCCTCGGCCACGATCCGCTGGGACAGGATGATCGCATCCTCGAAGTTGTGGCCTTCCCATGACATGAATGCCACGAGCAGGTTCTTACCGAGGGCGAGCTCGCCCTGGTCCGTTGCCGGGCCGTCGGCGATGATGCCGCCGACTTCCAGGCGCTGGCCTTCGTTCACCAGGACGCGGTGGTTGTAGCAGTTGCCCTGGTTGGAGCGGGCGAACTTGTTGATGCGGTAGTTGGTTTCCGTGCCGTCGTCGTTGAGCATGATGACGAGTTCGGCGGAAACCTCGGTGACCACACCGGCCTTCTTCGCGATGACAACGTCACCGGCGTCGACGGCGGCGGCGCGCTCCATGCCGGTGCCGACGAACGGCGCCTCGGAGCGGACCAGCGGCACAGCCTGGCGCTGCATGTTGGCACCCATGAGTGCACGGTTGGCATCGTCATGTTCGAGGAACGGGATCAGGGCGGTCGCCACGGACACCATCTGGCGCGGGGAGACGTCCATGAACTCGACGTCGGCGGCGGGAACCAGCACGGGCTCGCCTCCACCACCGCGGGCACGGACCAGGACGGTCTCTTCGGCGAAACGCTTGTTCTCGTCGAGCGGGGCGTTGGCCTGTGCGATCAGGACCTCGGCCTCGTCGTCGGCGGTGAGGTA
Source organism: Pseudarthrobacter sp. B907 (assembly GCF_040137805.1). Lineage (NCBI taxonomy): Bacteria > Bacillati > Actinomycetota > Actinomycetes > Micrococcales > Micrococcaceae > Pseudarthrobacter > Pseudarthrobacter sp. B907. The sequence goes on from NZ_JBEEQE010000004.1 coordinate 1,976, forward strand.
CTGGACCTCATCGGAAACGACGCCCTCGGAAACGAGGCGGTACGGGGTCTCGATGAAACCGAACGGGTTGATGCGGCCGTAGGATGCCAGCGAACCGATCAGGCCGATGTTCGGGCCTTCAGGGGTTTCGATCGGGCACATACGTCCGTAGTGGGACGGGTGGACGTCTCGGACTTCCATGCCGGCACGGTCACGGGACAGACCACCCGGGCCAAGCGCGGACAGGCGGCGCTTGTGGGTCAGACCCGAGAGCGGGTTGTTCTGGTCCATGAACTGCGACAGCTGGGACGTTCCGAAGAACTCCTTGATGGCTGCCACGACGGGGCGGATGTTGATCAGGGTCTGCGGCGTGATGGCCTCGACGTCCTGGGTCGTCATACGCTCGCGGACAACGCGCTCCATACGGGACAGGCCGGTGCGGACCTGGTTCTCGATGAGCTCGCCGACGGCGCGGATGCGGCGGTTGCCGAAGTGGTCGATGTCGTCGATCTCGACGCGCAGCTCGTGGTCCTGGCCGTCGCGCTTGCCCGTGAGGGTCTTCTCACCGGCGTGCAGGGCTACCAGGAACTTGATCATGGCAACGATGTCTTCAACGTGCAGCACGGATGCTTCCTTGTCGCCAAGGGAGCGGTCGATGCCAAGCTTGCGGTTGATCTTGTAGCGGCCGACCTTGGCCAGATCGTAGCGCTTGGAGTTGAAGTACAGGTTGTCCAGCAGGGACTGGGCAGCCTCGACGGTGGGCGGCTCGCCCGGTCGCAGCTTCCGGTAGATGTCCAGCAAAGCGTCTTCGCGGGTTTCGGTGGCGTCCTTCTCCAGCGTCGCGCGCATGGAGTCGTACTGGCCGAATTCCTCGAGAATCTGGCCTTCGGTCCAGCCGAGGGCCTTCAGCAGCACGGTGACGGACTGCTTGCGCTTGCGGTCGAGGCGAACGCCGACCTGGTCGCGCTTGTCGATTTCGAGTTCGAACCAGGCGCCGCGGGACGGGATGATCTTCGCGGTGAAGATGTCCTTGTCGCTCGTCTTGTCCGCGGTGCGCTCGAAGTAGGCGCCCGGGGAACGGACCAGCTGGGACACGACGACACGCTCGGTGCCGTTGACGACGAAGGTGCCCTTCTCGGTCATCAGCGGGAAGTCACCCATGAACACGGTCTGCTGCTTGATTTCGCCCGTGTTGTTGTTCATGAATTCGGCCTTGACGTACAGCGGAGCGGAGTACGTAGCGTCCCGGTCCTTGCACTCGGCCATGGTGTACTTCGGGTCAGCGAACTCCGGCTCGGAGAAGCTCAGGGACATGGTGCCCTGGAAGTCCTCGATCGGGGAGATCTCTTCGAAGATGTCAGACAGGCCCGACGTGGTGGCGACACTGAGGTCGCCTTCCTCGACGGCCTTCGCGACGCGTGCCTGCCAGCGTTCGTTTCCGACCAGCCAGTCGAAGCTGTCCGTTTGCAGGGCAAGCAGATTCGGAACGTCAAGCGGTTCGTGAATCTTTGCGAAGGAGAGCCGGCGGGTTGCACCGTCGGTGCTGTCGGCATTGATAGCGGTAGCGTTGTTTACATTAGAGGTGCTCGAGGCGACCAAGAGGGATCCTTCCACAGACCTTCAGGCGTTTTCAGATCTCCCCCGTTATGCACCCTGCGGAGTGACTCCGCAGTGCTACCAGTCCGGTTCCGCTATATGACCCGGGACCCGCGCTGACCATGCTGGTGCACGTTGTAGACGGCACATTGATGGAGCAGCGCTCAGGCTAAGCCCACCGCTATATGAAGGCTGAAGGTAAACAGGGAAGACGCAAATATCTACGATACGGCAAAGCAACCTACTTGTCTACCCCACTTGCGGCGTGATTGCAAGCACGGCCGTCGCCGCCCGGGCGGTCCGGCTGAATGGCTCCGTGATGGGGCTCACGATAACCTTGGAGTACATCGTTAGAGATCGGAAGAGATAACCATGAGCAACTCCGCGGACAACAATGATGTTGTCATCCTCGCCGCCGCCCGCACCCCGCAGGGCCGGCTCAACGGGCAGCTGGCCAGCTTCACCGCCGTCGAACTCGGCGCCCACGCGATCCGGGCGGCACTGGCCGCCAGCGGAGTGAAGCCGGACCAGGTCGACTCGGTCATCATGGGCCAGGTGCTGCAGGCCGGGGCCGGCCAGAACCCGGCCCGGCAGAGCGCCATCGGCGCCGGCATCGGCTGGAACGTTCCGACGGTCACGATCAACAAGGTCTGCCTCTCCGGCCTGACCGCCGTGATCGACGCGGCCCGGATGATCCGCAGCGGCGACGCCACCGTCGTGGTCGCCGGCGGCCAGGAATCCATGAGCCGGGCCCCGCACCTGCTCCCCGGCTCCCGGCAGGGCTGGACCTACGGCTCGGTCCAGGCGCTCGACGCCGCCGCCCACGACGGCCTCACCGACGCCTTCGACGGACAGTCCATGGGCCTGTCCACCGAGAGCAAGAACGTCACGCTCGGCATTGACCGGACCTCCCAGGACGAGGTCGCGGCGGCCTCGCACCAGCGCGCCGCCCGCGCCGCCAAGGACGGGGTGTTCGACGGCGAAATCGCGCCGATCAGCGTCAAGCAGCGCAAGGGCGACCCGGTCCAGGTCGGCACCGACGAGGGCGTCCGCCCGGACACCTCCGTCGCCTCCCTGGCCGGGCTGCGCGCGGCCTTCGCCACGGACGGCACCATCACCGCCGGCAACTCCTCCCCCCTCTCCGACGGCGCCGCTGCCCTGGTCCTCACGTCCCGGAAGTTCGCCGAGGAGCACGGCCTGGAGTACCTGGCCGTGGTCGGCAAGCCCGGACAGGTCGCCGGACCGGACAACTCGCTGCACTCCCAGCCCTCCAATGCGATCAAGAACGCGCTGGAGAAGGCCGGCTGGTCCGCCGCGGACCTGGACTTCATTGAGATCAACGAGGCCTTCGGCTCCGTGGCCGTGCAGTCCCTCAAGGACCTGGACTACCCGCTGGAGCAGTGCAACATCCACGGCGGCGCGATCGCACTGGGCCACCCGATCGGCGCCTCCGGGGCACGGCTTGCCCTGCACGCGGCCCACGAGCTGAAGCGGCGCGGTGCCGGCAAGGCCGCCGTGTCGCTCTGCGGCGGCGGCGGCCAGGGCGAGGCCCTGCTGCTGTACCGCGACTGATGACCGACCCGACGGCGGCCGGGCTTGCATCCGGCCAGGAGCGCGGCGGCAGTGCCGGCAGGAAGCGGTTCCTCGCCGACGCCGCCGCCCGCGGCCTTGAGGTGGAACTGGTGGAGCGGCTCGCCGCGCACAGCCTGGAAGAAGCCGCCGCGATCCTCGGCATCAGGCCCGGGGACATTGTGAAATCCCTGGTGGTCAAGCACAAGGACGGCAGCTTCCTGTTCGCCCTGGTCCCGGGCGACCGGCAGATCAGCTGGCCCAAGCTCCGCCAGCTGGTCGGCGTCAACAAGCTCTCGCTGCCCGCCGCCGACGTCGCCCTGGCGGCAACCGGCTACGAGCGCGGCACCATCACCCCACTCGGCAGCACCACCGCGTGGCCGGTGTACGCCGACAGCACCATCACCGGCCGGCGGATCTCGATGGGCGCCGGGGAACACGGCTACAGCGCCTTCGTCGACGCCGACGCGCTCACCGCGGCCCTCGGCGCCGTCGTCGCGGACATCACCGACCCGGGGCCGTACGCCTAAGACATCCGGGTTAAAAGCAACGCGGGGTCACTTCAGGCCCATCCGAGGCCAAAGGATGGGCGCGAAGTGACCCCGCGTTGCTGTTTTCGGCGGAAGGGCCGGCCAGGCGTCAGGCGGTGACCGTCAGGGGTGCACCGTTGACCGTGAGCCGCCAGTTGTTCTGGCTGAACACGGCGGCATCGAGGGTGCCGTGCGCCACGACGTAGTCGATGATCCGCTGGCGGATCTCCTGCTGGCTGTTCGAGAGCACCGGTGCCGTCTTCACACCCGGGAAGTTGCCTCCGCCGCTCTGGCGGTAGTTGTTGATCGCCATCGCGAACTCCTTGTCCGCCGGCACGGGCGAACCGCCGTAGCTCAGGTTCATGATCCGGTCCCCCACCGGCCGGGCCAGGTCGATCTCGTAGTTCAGCGGCGCGTCCAGGCCGTAGACGACGTCGTAGTTGTAGTCCGGCGTGCCGTTCGGCGCCAGGGTGGTGGCGGCGTTCGTGACGTCCTGCGCCCGGGCCGAGGTGGTGGCCACCGGCTTGAAGTACTGCGCCGACCACTCGAGGTAGGCCTTGACCTGGGCGCCGGTGACCTTGATGGACAGCAGTGTGTTGTCGAAGATGTACAGCCCGGCCACGTCGCGGATGGTCAGCGGGCCGGCCTTGACGTCCACCGAGCGCGAGAACGCCGCCGCGATGGAGAGCACCGGGAGCCCGGCGGCGGGGCCGTTGGCCAGTTCCGCCTTGATGGTGCTGGCCTGCACGTAGTTGATCGCGTCGATCGCGGCCGAGTCTCCCCAGCAGGCAGTCTCCGTGGTCAGCGGCCCGGTGGAGGTGCCGATCACCTGATTCACGTACTTCACCGTCGCCTCGTGGCCGGCCTGCACGGCGCTGACGACGGCGGGGTCCGGATCGGCGGTGTTGGCGTTCAGGAGGTGCGAGTGCGCCGAGGTGACGGCCCACCCGTCCTCGCCCTTGGTCAGCTGCAGGTCGATGACGGCGACGCGCATGCCCCACTTCAGCGGTTCGGTCAGGAGCACCTGCCGGCCGGTTTCCTTGTTGGCGACAAACCGCTCCGGGATCTCCAGGTGTGCGTGTCCGACCAGGATCGCGTCGATCCCCGGGACTTCCTCGGCGAGCTGGGTGGAGGCGTTTTCGGCGAACGGCAGCGCGTCACCGTAGGAGGAGCCCGGCGTCGCGCCCGAGTGGCTGGAGACGATGATGACGTCGGCTCCGGCAGCCTTCATCTGCGGGATGACCGTCTTGGCCTCCTCAACAATGCCGTTGAAGTCGAGCTTGCCCTGGACGTTGTCGCGGTCCCAGAGGGCGCAGCCGGGGGTCACGAAACCGACGAGACCGACGGTCAGCCAGCCGTTCTCGGTCCTGACCCGCTTCAGGACGTACGGGGTGAAGGCGCGCTGGCCGGTGACGGCATCGTGCACATTGGCGCCGAGCAGCGGGAAGTCAAGCTGCTTCTCCCAGGTCCGCAGCATCGGGATACCGTAGTTGAATTCGTGGTTGCCGAGCCCGACGGCGTCGTAGCCGACGGCGTTCATGGCCAGCGCCATGGGGTGCTTGACGGTGTCGGAGATCGGGTTCACCTTGGCGAAATAGTAGGCCAGCGGCGTGCCCTGGATGGTGTCGCCGGAGTCAATGGTGAGCGTGTTGGCCGCGCCGCGCTCGGCCCGGACGGCCTTGATCAGGCTGGACGCCTGCGCGATGCCGATCTTGTTTCCGGCTTTGTCCGAGTAGGGGACGTCCTTGAAGTAGTCCCAGTTGAAGACATTGTTGTGCAGGTCCGTCGTGCCGAGCACGGTCAGGCTGAACTGCTTCTTCGCGTTGCCGGGTGCAGCCTGTGCGGCGGGGGCGCCGGAGAGCGCTGCGGCGGCGGCGCTGCCGCCGACGAAGGCCGCGGCGAGCATGGCGCGGCGGGAGAACGACGGGTTCGGATCGGTCATTGTGTGAGCTCCTGAAGGGTTGGCGGCCGGTCGGCACAATGCCAAAGTCTAGAGGTCCCGCCCCGTCCTGAAAAGGAGAGCCGGCAATCGTTTACCGAAGGTTCACATGGCTGCGACGGCCCCGGAACGCAGGAAACCCCGCCCACCGGAGTGGACGGGGTTTCCCGGAGCTGGAAGGCCGGAAGCCTCCCGGAGCTGCGAGTGTTACTTGAGGGTAACGGTGGCGCCGGCAGCCTCGAGCTGCTCCTTGGCCTTCTCGGCAGCTTCCTTGGTGGCGCCTTCGAGGACGGCCTTCGGTGCGCTGTCAACCAGGTCCTTGGCTTCCTTGAGGCCGAGGGAGGTGATGGCGCGAACTTCCTTGATCACTGCGATCTTCTTGTCGCCAGCGGCTTCGAGGACGACGTCGAAGTCAGTCTTCTCTTCGGCCTCTTCAGCAGCTCCGCCACCGGCGGGGCCGGCAACGGCAACAGCAGCTGCGGTAACTTCGAAGGTCTCTTCGAAGAGCTTGACGAACTCGGAGAGCTCGATGATGGTCAGTTCCTTGAAAGCTTCAATGAGCTCTTCGTTGCTGAGCTTCGCCATGGTGTGGCGTCCTTCCTATAGGTGGTGCTTGGCGGCCGGAGCCGTTGCCCTCGCACCGGAGTCTGGTTTGAAAGAGAGAGTTAGTTCTCTTCGGTGGCTGCGGCTTCGGCCGGAGCTTCGGTCTCTGCTGCTTCTGCGGCCGGGGCTTCTTCAGCGGCGGGCGCTTCGGCAGCTGCCGGTGCACCGTTCTCTTCTTCAAGCTTGAGGCGCAGGGCGTCGATGATGCGTGCAGCAGCGGCAGCAGGAGCCTTGAGGATGCCTGCAACCTTGGCGAGCTGCAGCTCGCGGGACTCGAGTGCTGCCAGGGCAGCAACTTCGCTGGCGTTCAGTGCCTTGCCCTCGAAGTAACCGGTCTTGATAACCAGCTGCTTGTTGGCCTTGGCAAAATCCGTCAGGCTCTTGGCAGCTGCAACTGCGTCACCCTTGATGAACGCGATTGCAGTGGGGCCGGCAAGCTGGCCGTCGAATGCTTCGACACCGGCTTCCTTGGCTGCAATGGCGGTCAGGGTGTTCTTGACGACCGCGAACTTGGTGTCCTGGCCGAGAGAAACACGCAGCTGCTTGAGCTGTGCAACGGTGAGCCCACGGTATTCGGTCAGGACAGCGGCGTTCGATTCCTTGAAATCGTTAGTGATCTCAGCTACTGCTGAAACCTTGGTAGGCGTTGCCATAACCCTCCTTCCGGGGATAGTGCCGGTGTGTCCGGGTCCCCGCTCGGATGAGCTAAAAACTAAAAACGCCCCGCGCAGATGCACGGGGCTTGGCTCAACGCGGACGTGCCGCGGAGCTTTGCTTCGTTCACCTGCGCCGGCCGCCCTATGTTCAGGGTCCTTCGTCCGGAGATCCACTGGCTCTCCCGGCGCGGCTGCAGAAGTGAGCCTTGCTTGGGAGAGTGGATTTCCAACAACCGACGGTCTTTGGTCCTCCCAGCTTACGGGAAGAGGCCCGCGCGCTCCAAATCGGCTCAGCTGATGCTGGGGCCAAGGTCCGGCAGCTCCTTTTGCCAGATGCCCGTCACCCCGGCGGTGGTGAAGCCGAGCTGCTTGTTCACGGTAAGCAGGTAGCGGTTTTCCGGGGCGTTCCAGGTGTAGAGCACCCGCGCGTCCGGGAACTGTTCGGTGAGCCTTTCCATGTTGGCCACCTTGATCAGCAGCCCCAGCTTGTTGCCGCGGTGCTCGCCCAGGACAACGGTGTCGTCCTGGAAAACGACGTCGGGGCGCAGCGCCAGGACACTGATGGTGGTCAGCCCCACCAGGGCCCCGCTGGCGATATGTTCGACGGCGGTGACCACCGTCCGGCGGCCTTGCGCGATGGCGACGTCTTCCGCCTCGCGGAGGATACCGCCGTCGAACACCAGATCCGCGTCGTCGGCGCCGGGGATTCCGTCCTCGCCGGCCCGGTTTTCCAGTGCCGCGACGGCCTCGAGCCACTGCTCGGGGCAGCGGTCCGTCCAATGGTGCAGCCGGTACCGCCCGGCGTTGGCTTCCTCCGCCTCGGCCTGCAGGTCGGCGACGAGCTTGCTGTCCAGCGGCAGGGCGCAGGAGCTGAACTGTTCGATGTGCTGGAGGGTGTAGCCGGTGTGCTGCGCGAACTCCACCTCCCGACTGTTCAGCGGAACGAAGCCGAGGCCGGAGCCGGGGATCAGCTGCCCGGCCCTGCTGTCCGCCAGCGTCGCGCCGGGATGGTTCGTGTCGATCAGGATGGTGCGCCGGCCCTCGTCCCGGGCGAAGCGCTCCGCCGCCTCCAGCAGCCGCCGGCCGACGCCGCGGCCCTGGAACTCCGGCAGGATGTCGAGGGTGAATTCGGCGAGGTCCAGGTGGTCCGAGAGTGGCAGCGCAATGTCCACGGTCCCGACGATTACGCCGTCGACCCGGGCCACCAGGATCACCTGCCGCTCATACGGGTCCGACATTTCCAGCAGCTTCTCGAGCGGGGCGTAGGCGAGGTCATCGCTCCCCCACGTCTGCATCCGGACCTTGCGCCCCACTTCGACGGCGGCAAGGAAGTCTGCCGCATCCGGTCCGTCCAGCGAATCCGGAACCCAGAGCTGCTCGACCTGTACCTCGTTTGCCATAGCGGGCATCTTCCCAGCCATTCTGCCGCCCAGTGCCCCGCTTGCGCCGGGCTTTCAAGCGTCAGCATATGCCCGTTCGGGCCCGCATTCCATGGCCCGGCAGGGTCAGTTTTCCGCCGTCCCCGGCCACCAGGCGGAGCCTAGTCGGCAGCGGCGGAACCTCCCGCGTTGACGGTCTTCTGCCACTCCCCGTCCCAGCCGGCCGGCCGGAATCCGAGCGCGACGTTGATGGCCAGCATGTGGTCGTTTTCGGCAGCGTTGAACGTGGTGACACGCCGGACGTCCGGGTAGTCCGCGAGGCGCCGGAGGTTGGCGATCTTGACGAGCATCCCCAAGCGGTGACCGCGGTGGGGTGCGACCACGAGGGTGTCATCCTGCTCCGCCAGCCAGGGTTTGCCGGGCGCCAGTTCAAGCACCGAGTAGGCAGCCAGCTCGCCGCTGTCCAGGTGCCGCGCCGCCGTCACGAGCGAGGTGTTGCCGGCCCGCTTCCAGGTGTCCTCGACATGGCGGACGCGGGCGGTGTCCCAGATTTCCTCTTCATAGCTGAGGCCCCCGGTCGGCGCATCGGTGCTCATCCGCGACATCAGGACCGCGAGTTGCGCCACGTGCTCGTCCGGGCAGTGGTCCGTCCAGCTCAGCAGTTCGTAGCCTGCTGCCTTGGCCCGCGCATCCCGCTCCAAACGGTCCAGTCCCGGGGCTGAGCCGGCGACGTCCAGGCTGCTGTACCGCTCGACCTGTTCCAGCCGGTAGCCCGCCGCCGTGGCGAAGCGGACACCGCGCGCCGTCGCCGGCAGCGCACCGGTGCCGGTCAGCGGTGCGAGCACGCCCGGGCCGTCGGCGTCGAAGTCCGCCGGGTGCTCCGAGTAGCTCTTCAGGACGGTGCGGCCCTCGGCGGCTGCCAGCGCTTCAGCGTGTTCGAGCAGCCCACGGCCGATTCCGCGGCCGGCGCAGGCCTTCAGCACGGCGACCTGCAGGAGTGCGCTGCCCAGGTTCTCCTGCAGCCCGAAGCGGACCCAGGACTTCGCCACCATCCGCCCGTCGAGGCGCACGAAGAAGATCCGCGTCCGGGTGTAGACGTTGTCCTGCCAAAAACGCAGCCGCGCCCGGTCCGCCGTCGCGCGGTCCATGCTGCCCCATATCTCTTGGGTGATGGCGTCGCAGAGCCGGCCGAACTCGAGGAACTCGGCGGCGTCGGGCGCGTCAAGGGACTCGGGCAGGGAAAGGGGCTCGATGCGGTACGTCGCGGCAGTCACCGGCACAGCCTAGCCGCCGCCCGGAACGCAGAAAAGACCGCCCCGCTGACGCGGGACGGTCTTTTCGCTGCCTGTTCAGGCTAAGCCGGAGGCTTAGGCCTCGGTCAGGACCTTGGTGACGGCGGGGTCAACCGAGATACCCGGGCCGAACGTCGTGGCGACGGTGGCCTTCTGGATGTAGCGGCCCTTGGAAGCGGACGGCTTGAGGCGGAGAACCTCTTCCAGGGCAGCGGCGTAGTTCTCGGCCAGCTTGACGGCGTCGAAGGAAACCTTGCCGATGATGAAGTGCAGGTTCGAGTGCTTGTCGACGCGGAAGTCGATCTTGCCGCCCTTGATGTCGTTGACGGCCTTGGCGACGTCAGCGGTCACGGTGCCGGTCTTCGGGTTCGGCATCAGGTTGCGCGGGCCGAGGACCTTACCGAGGCGGCCAACCTTGCCCATGAGGTCAGGGGTGGCGACGGCGGCGTCGAAGTCGGTCCAGCCGCCGGCGATCTTCTCGATCAGGTCGTCGGAACCAACGAAGTCGGCGCCGGCCGCGATGGCGGCTTCAGCCTTGTCACCGGTGGCGAAGACCAGGACGCGGGCGACCTTACCGGTGCCGTGCGGCAGGTTGACGGTGCCGCGGACCATCTGGTCGGCCTTGCGGGGGTCGACGCCGAGGCGGAACGCGACCTCAACGGTGGCGTCGAACTTGGACGGGTTGGTGTCCTTGGCGAGGGTCACTGCCTCGAACGGCGCGTAGAACTTCTCCGCGTCGATCTTGGCGGCGGCTGCCTCATATGCTTTGCTGCGCTTTGCCATGCTGCTTATTCTCCTTGTGCAGTTGTGGTCTGCGGACCGCGCTGGGCCCTGCCACAGTCGGGATCCCGGTGGTGTATCCGGTTCCCGCTCTTCTATGTTTAGGTGGTGCCGGTCGCCCGGCGGTGCTGACGGCGTCGTGATCGGTTCCCCGAACCCGGCGCATCAGCGGTGGGGGAATTAACCCTCGACGGTGATACCCATGGAACGGGCGGTGCCGGCGATGATCTTCGCGGCGCCTTCCAGGCTGGTGGCGTTGAGGTCTTCCATCTTGGTGGTGGCGATCTCGTTGACCTGGGCCTGGGTCAGCTTGGCAACCTTGACGGTGTGCGGGGTAGCCGAACCCTTGGCGACGCCTGCAGCCTTCTTGATGAGCTCTGCAGCCGGCGGGGTCTTGGTGATGAACGTGAACGAGCGGTCCTCGTAGACCGTGATTTCAACCGGAATAACGTTGCCGCGCTGGGCTTCCGTCGCAGCGTTGTACGCCTTGCAGAATTCCATGATGTTGACACCGTGCTGGCCAAGCGCAGGACCGATCGGCGGGGCCGGGTTGGCGGCACCTGCCTGGATCTGCAGCTTGATGAGGCCGGTGACCTTCTTCTTGGGAGCCAATGTAGGGTCCTTCTCTCAATTACGTCCTGGGACACAGGAGCGTGCCTCAGGTTGGTGGCCGCCATGGCGAGGCGGCCGGCCGCTCCGGGGCTGCTAAGCGGGCAGTCCGGGGCGAATTCTGTTGGTATTGCTAGATCTTGCTGACCTGGTTGAACGCCAGGGTGACCGGGGTCTCACGCTCGAAGATGGAGACCAGCACCACCAGGGTCTGCGAATCGACCTTGATCTCGGAGATCGTGGCGGGCAGGGTCTCGAAGGGGCCCTCCTTGACGATGACCGACTCGCCGACCTCAAAGTCGACGTCGACGGCGGCGGCAGCGTGCTTGACCGGCTTGCCCTTCTCGGCCTGCTCTTCTTCGAAGACCGGGGCGAGCATGGAGAAGACCTCGTCGAGGCGCAGCGGCACGGGGTTGTGGGCGTTGCCCACGAAGCCGGTGACGCCGGGGGTGTGGCGGACGGCGCCCCAGGAGGCGTCCGTCAGGTCCATGCGGACCAGGACGTAACCGGGGATGCGGACGCGGTTGATGACCTTGCGCTGAGCGTTCTTGATCTCAACGACTTCTTCCATCGGAACCTGGATTTCGAAGATGTAATCTTCCATGTCCAGGGTCTGGATGCGGGTCTCAAGGTTGGCCTTGACGCGGTTTTCGTAGCCGGCGTAGGAGTGGATGACGTACCAGTCACCTTCCTGGCGGCGCAGCTTGGCCTTGAACTCCTCGGCGGGGTCGACGTCGGCAGCGGCTGCGGCCACCGCAAGGGCGTCGCCTTCCTCGACGGAGTCGGTGCCCTCGGCAGCTACGGCCTCGTCGGCAGATTCGCCGGCGGCGTCGGATGCGGGCGCAGCAGACTCAGCCTCGGACTCTTCCGTGGTTTCCACCGCGGCGTCCTGGCTCTTATCCAGCTCAGTCTCGTTTACCTCGAGCTCCTGCTCAGACACTTGGTCTCCTGCTTCCTCATTGCCTAACATGCCTATTTAAATGGCTCAATTCCGCACACCCCGCGGAAGCTCCGGTTTCCCGGAGGTCCACGCAGTCTGCGGACCGGTCGCCTTAGCGGTCCGTGGCGCCTGTTCCGCCGAAGACCCAGCTCACTCCGGTCCCGAAGGCCAGGTCCAGCAGGGTGACGATCACCATCATGATGACCACGAACACCAGCACCACGAGCGTGTAGTTGATCAGTTCCTTGCGGGTGGGTGCAACGACTTTCTTCAGTTCGCCGATGACCTGGCGGACGAAGAGTGCAATCCGAGCGAAGAAGCCTGCCTTGGGGGCATTCTTGGCGGGGCGGCCTTGGGAGCTGCTGGCAGCTGTTTCGGTCACCTGATCCTCACTCATCCTCGCGATGTCGGATACCCGGCTCTGGACTGAACCATGGTTGCTGCGCTGGTTCCGGTAAACCCCGGAACAGCTTGCGCAGGGCAGACAGGACTCGAACCTGCAACCTGCGGTTTTGGAGACCGCTGCGCTACCAATTGCGCCACTACCCTATGGATCGAAAACCGGCCAGACTGCGCTGTTTCCGCAGGCTTCCCTGAGGCGCACGCCATCATCGTGTTTTCAACACCGGAGAACCAGTCTACGCAACAACTGCGTCCACGTCGAACCGGCCCCGTCCGGACCCCTGGCTGCCTGCGGAAATGGCCGACCGTGAGGTCTCATTCCCGCGGTGGGTCACATTCATACCCGGCACCCCGGAGGATCCGCTGAACAGCATAGAGTAGATTTCGTCGAATCCCACATCCAGCCCCGAGCTGAACGCGAAGAACGGACCCGCAATGCCTGCCGCCCGCATTTCCCAGCGCATTTCCGCCATAGCCGAATCCGCCACCCTGGCTGTCGATGCCAAGGCGAAGGCGTTGAAGGCGGCCGGCCGGCCTGTGATCGGCTTCGGCGCCGGCGAACCGGACTTCCCGACCCCCGGCTACATCGTCGAGGCAGCCATCGCAGCCGCAGGGCAGCCGAAATACCACCGCTACTCCCCTGCCGGCGGGCTGCCCGAGCTGAAGCAGGCCATCGCGGACAAGACGTTCCGGGACTCCGGCTACAAGGCCGAGGCCGCCCAGGTGCTGGTCACCAACGGCGGCAAGCAGGCCGTTTACAACACGTTTGCCACCCTGCTGGATCCGGGCGACGAGGTGATCGTCCCGTCGCCGTTCTGGACCACCTACCCGGAGGCGATCCGGCTGGCCGGAGGCGTTCCGGTAGAGGTCTTCGCGGGCCCCGAACAGGGTTACCTGGTCACCGTGGAGCAGCTCGAAGCGGCCCTCACGGACCGCACCAAGATCTTGCTCTTTGTGTCCCCCTCCAACCCCACCGGAGCCGTGTACTCCCCGGAGCAGGTCAGGGAAATCGGCCAGTGGGCCGCAGCGAAGGGCCTGTGGGTGGTCACGGATGAGATCTACGAGCACCTGACCTACGACGGCGTGCCCTTCACCTCGATCGCCACGGCCGTCCCGGAACTCGGCGACAAGGTGGTCATCCTCAACGGCGTCGCCAAGACCTACGCCATGACCGGCTGGCGGGTGGGCTGGATGATCGGCCCGGCGGACGTCATCAAGGCCGCCACGAACCTGCAGTCTCATGCCACGTCCAACGTTTCAAACATCATGCAGGTCGCGGCCCTCGCGGCCGTGTCCGGTCCCCTGACGGCGGTGGACGAGATGAAGGTAGCCTTCGACCGCCGTCGGAAGGCCATCGTGGCCGGGCTCAACGCGATCGAGGGCGTGGACTGCCCCACCCCCAAGGGGGCGTTCTACGTGTACGCGGACGTCCGGGCGCTGCTGGGCAAGGAGTTGCCCTCCGCGAACGGCCCGGTGCGGCCTTCGACGTCGGCCGAACTCGCCGCGCTGATCCTCGATGAGGTGGAGGTCGCCGTCGTTCCCGGCGAGGCCTTCGGCCCCTCCGGCTACCTGCGGCTGTCCTACGCCCTGGGCGACGAGGACCTGGCCACCGGCGTCGGCCGCCTCCAGGACTTCCTCGGCAAGGCGAAGTAACGACCCTCCCTCAGATCCTGCAGCAACAAAACGGACGCTCCCGCAGATCCTGCACGGTTCCCACGAACGCTCCCGCACTCACTGCGGGGGCGTTCGTCGTAAGACCACCGGACCTGCGGGAGCGTCCGTCGAAAGACCACCGGACCTGCGTGCGCGTCCGTCGAAAGACCACCGGACCTGCGTGAGCGTCCGTCGGAAGGCCGCCGGAACTGCGGGAGCGTCGGGGGGCTAGCCGCCGGAACTGCGGGAGCGTCGGGGGGCTGGGGTCAGAGGAGGCGGCGTTCCGCGGCCCAGCGGGTCAGCTCGTGACGGCTGGAGAGCTGGAGCTTTCGCAGCACCGCGGAAACGTGGGTCTCGACCGTCTTGATCGAGATGAAGAGTTCCTTGGCGACTTCCTTGTAGCTGTAGCCGCGGGCGATCAGCCGCATCACTTCGAGTTCGCGGGCGGACAGCCGGTCGAGCTCGTTGTCGGCGATGTCCGCGGGGGCGGTGCCGAAGGCATCCAGGACAAAACCGGCCAGCCGGGGTGAAAAGACGGCGTCGCCGCCGGCCACGCGGCGCACCGCGTCGCTGATCTCGGCCCCCGAGATGGTCTTGGTGACGTAGCCCCGCGCGCCGGCCCGGATCACGGAGACCACATCCTCTGCGGCATCCGACACGCTCAGCGCCAGGAACCGGGTGCTGCCCAGCAGCGCCGCGGAACCGGCCAGCACGTCGCGACCGCCGCCGCCGAGTCCGCCGGGGAGATGGACGTCCAGCAGGACGACGTCGGGCCGTGTTGCGGCAATCACGGCGACGGCTTCCTCCACGGTCCCGGCCTCGCCGACGACGACGACGCCGGGGTCGAGGTCGGCCTTCAGCCCGGACCTGAAGATGGCGTGGTCATCGACGATGACCACGCGCGTGGCGCCGGGCGGGTTCGCTGCCCCGCTGCCTGCCACTGACTGGTTGCTCACTGCGTGGTGTCCTCTCCGTTGGTTGCGGCGGCCCCGTTGGTTCCGGCCGTGCCGTTGGTTCCCGCAGCGGCCGCGAGCGGCAGCCGGAGCCGGACCTCGGTGCCGTCGGGGCTGCTGGCGATGGTTGCGGTGCCGCCGTGGCGCCGCATCCGCCCGATCATGGATTCGCGCACGCCCAGGCGGTCGGCCGGGATGGACCCCGGATCGAACCCCGGGCCCCGGTCCTTGACGAACACCTCGGCGGCGTCGTCGGTGACCTCAAGGTAGACCGAGACGGCGCCGCCGCCGTGGCGGGCCGCGTTCAGCATGGCTTCGCGTGCCGCCTGGACCATGGCCTCCAGGCGTTCGGTGAGGGCGCAGTCGCCCACCGTGACGACGTCGACGGCGTGCCCAAGCGAGTCTTCCACCTCCGCGGCGGCGGCCTGGAGTGCGTCGGAGAGCTGGCCCGCTTCGCGTCCCGGGTCCCGGTAGAGCCAGCCCCGCAGTTCCCGCTCCTGCGCGCGGGCCAGGCGGACGACGTCGTGCTCGCTGCCGGCCCGCCGCTGGATCAGCGCCAGGGTCTGGAGCACCGAATCGTGCAGGTGGGCGGCGATCTCGGCCCGTTCGGTGGCCCGCACCCGGCCGGCGCGCTCGGCCTCCAGATCCCGCCAGAACTTCAGCCCCCAAGGCAGCAGCACCAGTGCCACGCCGCCGAGGACGGCGACGGACGCCAGCAGCGCCAGCCAGGTCTGCTCCCAGGACCCGGAACCGGAGACCATCAGCAGCACGCCGGCCACGACCAGGCCGAGCCCGGCCGCGAGCCTGGCCCAGCCGCCGGCCTGATCGGCCTTGGTCTTGTCCACAATGCCCGCGCGCCGGGTCTCATCGAGCTGCATCCACGCAATCGCGGCGCCGCCCAGGATCGCGGCCACCGGGATCAGGGTGCCCAGCGGGACGTCCAGGCCAAAGAGCCGCGCGATCAGGATGCCGGCCGCCAGCAGCAGCCCGGCGCCGAGCAGGATCTCCTTGCCGTACGGCATGCCCGGGAGCCGGCTCCGCCAGGATCCGGCCGGCACGCCGGCGGGACCGCCCGGCCGAGAGACGGACGGAAGGCCGTCCCCGGCGTGGTCACTCACCGCCGGGGCGATCGGCGACGCCGGCCGCCGCGCGGTGCGCTTGGCGCTCTCGTCCGCGGTGGGCACCATAATCCAGAGCCAGGCATAAAACGCGACGCCGGCCCCGCCCGCGAGCGCCGCCACCACCATGCCGATCCGGACCATCTGCACCGGCCAGCCCAGGTGGTGGGCGAGGCCCGCGCAGACACCGGCAATCATGCGGTCGCTGCTGCGCGCCAGGGGCGGGCGGGAAACGGCTGTTGTCATGCCTCAATCCAAACACGGACCGGGGTTTCCCGGAGCCGTTTTCGGGCCGAACCGGGGGCCGCTCAGGGACGGTTCAGGGTGTTCCCCAGTAGAGCGGAGACCCCCGCGGGCAGGAGGATCGAAGTATGAACCCGCACACTCCGCACCCAGATGAAGACCCGAGCGTCCCGGGCCGTCCGGACACCACCCCGGACGGCACCCCGGACGCCCGATCCGGCGGTTCCGACGAGAACCGTGCACCCGCCGGCGAGCCCGCCCAGGAAGCGCCTCCCCTGTACCCGCCGGGCGGCCCCCACCCCTCCTCCGCCGGCACCACCCCGCCGCGCTATCCCGGCACCCCGGGTCCCGGCGCGCAGCCGCAGAACTTCTTCGACTGGATCCGCGGGCACGGCATCTACCGGGGCCGCGAGCGCTGGATCGGCGGTGTCGCCAGCGGCATCGCGCAGCGGCTCGGCGTCGACCCGTTGATTGTGCGCGGCATCCTGATCGTCCTGACAGTCTTCGCCGGCGTCGGCGTCCTGCTTTACGGGCTGGCGTGGGCGTTCCTCCCCGAGCCCGACGGGCGGATCCACGTCCAGGAAGCGGCGGCGGGCCGCTGGAGCTCGGGCATGACCGGAGCCCTGGTCACGACCATCATCGGCTTCCCCAGCCTGGGCAGCGGCGCCTGGGGCTGGGACCGCCATGGTTTCGGCGCTTTCGTCTGGACGGTGTTCTGGGTGGGCGGCGCCATCTATGTCATCTACTACCTGACCCAGCGCAACAAGGCCCGCGGTGCTGCGGCCCACGGCGCCTCCGCCTTCGGCCCGGCCGGGCACGCCCCCGGTTTCCCGGACCGGGCCGCCCCCGCCACAACTGTCCCGGGGTCCGTCCCGGACACCACCCTGAGCAACCAGACCCTGCCGCTGGAGGGCGTCCCGGCCCACGGCTGGCAGGAGCACTCCGGCGCCGGCCCGGCCGCCGCTCCGCCTCCGGGCCCCACCCCGCCCTACGGCGGCGGTTACGGCGGAGGGTATGGCGGCTACGGTCCGGTGCCGCCCCCCGCGCCCGCGCCGAAGACCCGCAACCTGGGTCCGGGCGCCCCCGCCGTGGCCGTCACCACCGGCTTGGCCCTGCTGGTCGGCGGCGGCATCAAGGCGCTCGACGCCGTGCACGCGATCAACCTGGGAACCACGGGCAACGCCGTGGTGTGGGCCAGCGGCGCGGCGGTGCTGGGCCTCGGCATCCTTGTCTCCGGACTCCGCGGCCGGACGGCCGGCATCCTGGGCTTCTTCGCCGTCGTCGCCCTGATCATCGGCGGGATCTTCAACCTGGTGCCCAACGCCGACCGGGCCCGTTTCCAGAACGTCGACTGGCGCCCGGTGAGCATCGAGCAGGCCGCGGACGGCTTTGACATCACGGGCGGGACCGGCACGGTGGACCTGACCAAGCTGAACCTGAACCCGCCGCTGGGATCCGACGTCGTGGTCCGGCTGGATGCCACGGCGAGCAACGTCACGGTGGCCATCCCCGCCACCGTCCCAGTCCAGGTGCAGACCGACCTGACCATGGGCAACCTCAACGACGGCCGCGGCAACCACGGCGGCATGACCACCCAGCAAAGCGACTACAACACGGACAAGACCGGCGGCCGCCTGATCGTCAAGATTTCCGGGACACTGAGCAACATCACCGTGAAGGAAGGGAACTGACATGAGCAGCTATGACCCGGCAACAGATGCGCCGGAAACGCCGGCGGACCCCTCAATGCCCGGCAGCCAGCGGGCCCGCGTCGGCACGGTGGTCTGGGGGCTGATCGTGCTGGCCCTGGCCGCGCTGATCATCATCTCCCGGCTCGGCATCGTCACCCTGAACGGGACCTACGTCCTGATCGGCCTGATGATCGGCGCCGGCGCCGCGCTGGTAATCGGCGGGCTGCTGTCCGCCCGCGGACGTGACAAAGAAACCACAACAGGGAAGTCTTGAACCATGGATAAGTTCTTCAGCATCGTCCGGGGCCTTGGCCTGAAACGCGGTCCGCAGCGCTGGCTGGGCGGCGTCTGCGGCGGGATCGCCGCCAAACTGAACGTCGACGTCGCGTTCGTCCGCATCGCGTTCCTGCTTTTCGCCCTCCTCCCGGGCCCGGCCTTCGTGTTCTACCTGGCGGCCTGGTTGGTCCTGCCGGACCAGCGGAACGCGATCGTCCTCGAATCCTTCCTCGAGCGGCGCGCGGGCCAGCCCTAACGGGTCTCCAGCCGGGCCGGGTCCGCGGGGACCCGCGGCGGCCAGATCCAGTCCCACCACCCAGTGCCCCTGCCGACGCCGGCGGGGGCACTTTGTGCGTTGGTCACGGTTTGTGTCCTGCCCCACATGCGCCAGTAGACTTCTAGGTGAGCTCAGCGTGGCGCTCTGCCTGTATCCCTTCGAACCAGGATTTGAGCCGAGACATGAAAATTGGAATCCTCACCAGCGGCGGAGACTGCCCCGGACTGAACGCCGTCATCCGCGGCGCCGTCCTGAAGGGCATCGCCGTGCACGGCCACGAATTCGTGGGATTCCTGGACGGCTGGCGCGGCGTGGTCGAGGGCGACATCATCGACATCCCCCGCGCACTGGTCCGCGGCATCGCCAAGCAGGGCGGCACCATCCTCGGCACCTCCCGGACCAACCCGTTCGAGAACAACGGCGGCCCGGAGGTCATCAAGGCCAACATGGAACGGCTGGGCATTGACGCCATCATCGCCATCGGCGGCGAGGGAACCCTCGCCGCAGCGAAGCGCCTGACCGACGCCGGCCTGAAGATCGTCGGCGTGCCCAAGACCGTGGACAACGACCTCGACGCCACCGACTACACCTTCGGGTTCGATACCGCCGTCGAAATCGCCACCGAAGCGATCGACCGGCTCCGCACCACCGGGGAATCCCACCACCGGACCATGATCGCGGAGGTGATGGGCCGCCACGTCGGCTGGATCGCCCTGCACGCCGGCATGGCCTCCGGCGCCCACGCCATCCTGATCCCCGAGCAGAAGGCCTCGATGGAGCAGATCACCGAATGGGTCGTCTCCGCCCGCGACCGCGGCCGCGCCCCGCTGGTGGTCGTCGCGGAGGGCTTCGTCCCGGAGGGCCAGGAGTCCCCGCACTCCGAGCGCGGGCTGGACACCTTCGGCCGCCCCCGCCTTGGCGGCATCGCCGAACTGCTGGCCCCCGAACTGGAGGCCCGCACGGGCATCGAGACCCGGGCCACCGTGCTGGGACACATCCAGCGCGGCGGCGTCCCGACGGCGTTCGACCGCGTGCTCGCGACCCGCCTGGGCATGGCCGCGATCGACTCGGTGGTCGAGCAGCGCTGGGGCACCATGGTGTCCCTGCATGGCACCGACATTGTCCACGTGGGCTTCGACGCCGCCCTGGGCAACCTCAAGAGCGTGCCGAAGAACCGCTACGAGGAAGCCGCGGTCCTCTTCGGCTGAGGCTTCCCGGCGGCTGCTGGGTAGGGTTGGGTCATGACTCTTGCGCCCGGCTCCGCCGAAATCATCCAGCTCGCCTGGGACCGCAGGCTGGGCTTCGACGACGGCGCCTTCGCCGGTGCCGCGGGACGCCGCCTCACCCGGGCCAACGACGCTGCCCGCTCACTGCAGTTCGTCCGCCTGTTCGGCAGCTCCGCCCTGGTGGGGCCGCAATGGGCCCTCGACGCCGCCGGCGGCTACACGGACGAGGAACTGGCCCAGCACGTCACGCTGCTGACCATTACCCGCGGACACGGCGGCCACGGGCTGGGCGCCGCCGCGCTGTTCTTCGCCGACGACCTGCCCCTGCAGCAGCCCTCCGAGGAGCTGACCGTCTCGCACGGGAACCCGGAAGCGATCGAACTCGAAGGGCTGTGCCCGCCGGACGACGTCAACGAGGTGGGCCTGGCGGACCTGGAGCACCGCTTCACCATCATGCACCTGGAGGACGGCCGCCGGACGCCCGTTGCCTGCGGCGCCTACACCGAGTGGGAAGGCATCCTGGCGCAGCTCGGGGTACTCGTGGCCCCCGAGTGGCGGCGCCGCGGCGTCGGCACGCTCGCCGGCTCCATCGCCGCCCACGAGGCCCTGGCCTCCGGCCTGACCCTGCAATGGCGCGCCGACGTCAGCAACAAGGGCTCACTCGCCCTGGCCCGGAGGCTCGGCTTCACCGCCGGCGGCATCCAGACCAGCGTGCTCCTGGGCTAGCCGCGCGTTTGGAGAGGTACCGCCCGGCACTGCCTGTCCTAGCCCCGCCGGGCCTCGGTCCCCTCCGCCACGGTGTGCCCGCTGCCGGAGGCCGGCACCGTGCCGGGGGTACCCCAGCCCTGGTGCGGCTGGGGCTTGGCGAAGAACAGTGCCACGGCCGCGCCGAGCAGGATCACGGCAGCGGGCAGCAGGATCGACTGGCCCATCGCCGTCGAGAACCCCGCGTGCAGCGCCTCGGGAAGTTGGCCGCCGAACGCCATCGGCCTCGACTCCCCCGAGGCGCCGGGCGCCGCCGGAAGTTCGGCCGCGAGCCGAGCCTGGATCAGCACGGCGATGGCCGCGCTGCCAAGGACGGCACCGATCTGGCGGGTGGTGTTGTACACGCCGGAGCCGGCCCCGGCCTGGCGCGGCGGCAGGTTCCGGGTGGCCGTGGAGCTCAGCGGCGCCCAGATCCCGGCGTTCGCGAAGCCCAGCACCGCGCTGGGGAGCAGGAAGAGCCAGATGGGGGTGTCCGGGTGCATCAGCGAGGCGTTCCAGAACAGCGCCACGGACATCAGGGTCAGGCCCAGGGCGCTGATGAATTTCGGGTTGACCCGGTCGATGATCCGGCCCACCACCGGGGCCAGCCCGCCGGAGATGACCGCCATCGGGACCATCATGAGCGCGGACTGGGTCGGGGTCAGGCCGCGGACCACCTGGTAGTAGAAGATCAGCGGGAGGCTGAAGGCGGTCACGGTGAAGCCCACGGTGGTGATGCCGATGTTGGCCAGGGAGAAGTTGCGGTCCTTGAACAGTCCCAGCGGAAGCAAGGGTTCGCCCTTATTGATCCGCTGCCAGGCCACGAAGGCGGCGAGGACCACGATGCCGCCGATGATCAGGCCCCACACCGTGATGGGGCCGGTGATGGTGCCCCAGTTGTAGGTCTCGCCTTCCTGGATGCCGAACACCAGCAGGAACAGGCCGACGGCGCTGAGCAGCACGCCGGGGATGTCGAACTTGTGCGGGTGGGTGCTCAGGGACGGGACGAACCGCCAGGCCAGGACGAAGCCGGCGATGCCGACGGGGATGTTGATGAAGAAGATCCACTCCCAGCCCAGCCCGTCCACCAGGACGCCGCCGAGAATCGGCCCCACCAGGGTGGCAACGCCGGCGGTGGCGCCCCAGATGCCCATGGCCGCACCGCGGCGGTCCGGCGGGAAGATCCGGGTGATGACCGCCATGGTCTGCGGCGTCATCATCGCGGCGCCAAGGCCCTGCAGGACCCGGGCCTCGATCAGGGTGTGGACGTCACCGGAGAGCCCGCACCACAGTGAGGCGAGGGTGAACACCACCAGGCCCGCGAGGTAGAGCTTCTTGGGCCCGAAGCGGTCACCCAGGCGGCCGGTGATGAGCAGCGGCACGGCGTAGGCCAGCAGGTAGGCGCTGGTCACCCAGATCACCGAGTTGATGTCCGCGTTCAGCCCCTCCATGATCTTGGGGTTGGCCACCGAGACGATGGTGGTGTCGATCAGGATCATGAAGAATCCGATCACCAGGGACCAGAGGGCGGCCCACGGCCTCGCTACGTTTTCCATCGGGGGTTCCTTACGGTGCGTGGTGCCGGTTGAAGTGTGGGGTGCGTCGGGGAAGCCTGGGCTCAGCCGAGGAGCGCCAGAATATCGTCCCGGGCGAACATTTGGGCGGCCGCCCGGGCGGAGGGGCTGCCGGCGTCGGGGTCGGCGCCGGCGTCCACCAGCACGCGGACGACGTCCGGGTAGCCCTTGAACACCGCCCCCG
This sequence comes from Pseudarthrobacter sp. B907, assembly GCF_040137805.1. Taxonomy (NCBI): domain Bacteria; kingdom Bacillati; phylum Actinomycetota; class Actinomycetes; order Micrococcales; family Micrococcaceae; genus Pseudarthrobacter; species Pseudarthrobacter sp. B907. Next base: position 24,189 of record NZ_JBEEQE010000004.1, read on the forward strand.
CCAACGGCGTCTGGCCGCGGTCGTTGGCCGTATTGGGGTCCCCGCCGTGGGCCAGGATGAGCCGGACGGTGTCAGCGTGGCCGTGGTATGCGGCGAGCATCAAGAGCGAATCGCCCGCCGCGTTGGTCAGCGTGGCCGGGGCGCCCGCCGCGAGGTAGCCGCCGAGCATGGCGGAGTCGCCCCCGCGGGCGGCGTCGAACAGGGCATGGGCGAGGGCGAGGGTCCCGTCGTCGGGACCCGGTCCTGCGGGCGCGGCCGGTTCCGGCGCCGCGGCCTCCGGGCCGCCGTTCACCGGGTCCCCCGGAGGAACCCGGTTTGCCGGCCGACGACCTGCCCCGCATCGGGCGCGACAATGAGCTCCTGGGCCGCCGGGTAGGCTTCCTCGCCGTCCATCACGGTCAGCACCTCGTCCGGGGCGGTGGAGCGTTTGATGACGGCCAGGGCCACCGGACCCATTTCGTAGTGCTGCGCCACGGAGGTGACAGTGCCGACCTTCCGTTCGCCGGCGCGGACCTCGCTGCCGACGGCGGGCAGGGTGTGCTGCGAACCGTCCAGCTGCAGGAACACCAGCCGCCGCGGCGGGTGGCCCAGGTTGTGCACCCGGGCGATGGTTTCCTGCCCCTTGTAGCAGCCCTTCGCGAGGTGCACCGCGGTGCGCAGCAGGTCCAGCTCGTGCGGGATGGTCTTGTCGTCGGTCTCTGCCCCCCAGCGGGGCCGCCACGCCGCGATGCGCAGCGCCTCGGCCGCCAGCACGCCGGCCAGCGGGCGGTCCGCCACGGCGGCCTCCAGCTCGGCTGCCGGCACGAGGTATTCGAACCACGGCCGCTCCAGGCCGGGGTGCGAGTCTTCGCCGACCACCGCGTAGGAGTACCCGCCGGCCCCCACGTGCGGCCAGGGATCCTCCCAGACGAGCCGCCCGGACCACTCCGGCACCGGGCGGGTGGCGCCCAGAACGGCCCAGTCGGCGGACACATCGGCGATCTCGACCCGGAGCATGAACTTCATCTTGTTGAGCCATTCGGCCAGCGGGGCGGCTTCGGCCGCTTCGACGATCAGCCAGGTGGCGGCGCCGTCGTCCACCACCCGCGCGTCGAATTCGATCCGTCCCTGCACGCTGAGCAGCAGCAGCTCGCTCGACTGCCCGGGGGCCAGGGCCGTGAGCTGCTGGGAGGACAGGGTGTTGAGCCAGCTCAGCCGGTCCGGCCCGCCCACTGTGACCACGCCGCGCTGGGACAGATCGACGACGGCGGTTCCGGCGGCCAGCGCGCGCTGTTCGCGCAGCGGTTGGCCGTAGTGGGCGGCGACGCCGGCGTCTGCGCCGGCCGCTTCAACCGCGCCGGGGCGCGACAGCAGGGGGCTCTTGGTAATCATATGAAGTAGAAGTCCCCAGCGCTCAGCGGTATTCCGGATTTTCGAAGTCGAATCGGGTTCCGGCTTTCCATCCCTCCGGCAGGTTGCCGTAGGCGGGGATTCCGCCGGCGTCCTTGAGGGTCCGGGCCAGGTGCAGCAGGTTCCACGTCATGAAGGTGGTGTTGCGGTTGGTGAAGTCGCTCTCCGGGCCGCCGGAACCTTCGTCCAGATAGCTCGGACCTGGGCCGACCGCGCCGATCCAGCCGGCGTCGGCCTGCGGCGGGATCGTGAAGCCGACGTGTTGGAGGCTGTAGAGCACGTTCATGGCGCAGTGCTTGATGCCGTCCTCGTTGCCGGTGATGAGGCAGCCGCCTACCTTCGGGTAGAACGCCCACTGGCCCTTGGCGTTCAGTTGGCCGGAGTGCGCGTACAGCCGTTCGATCAGCTTCTTGGTCTGGGACGAGTTGTCTCCCAGCCAGATCGGGCCGGCGACGACGACGATGTCCGCCTCCTGCACGGCGGGGTACAGTTCAGGCCATTCGTCCGTGGCCCAGCCGTGCTCGCGCATGTCCGGATAGACGCCGCTGGCGATGTCGTGGTCCACCGTCCGGATGACGCGGGTGGTGACACCCTGCTTCTCCATGATGGCGCGGCTGACCTCGATCAGGCCCTGCGTGTGGGATCGCTCCGGCGATCTCTTCAAGGTGCCGTTGAAGAAGACTGCCTTGAGGTCGCTGTACTGTGCGGGTTTGGTGGTGCCGTTCACTGTGGTGCTCCCTGCGTTCGCTGCGGACAACGGAAAATCAGTGAGACCCCGGCTTTGCGCCGGCCGGACGCGCGGTTCAGCCGACTTTGCCGAGGATGGCGGAGGCGTGGGCCTCCAGTCCGGCTCCGGGCGTCGAGCCCTTGCCGGTGGCGACATCCCACCGCCATAGCAGGTTCCCGTCGACCAGGCCGAAGATCCGCGTGGCCGCGGTGTATTCCTTGGAATGGCTGCCGCGCATCACCATGTCGGTGCTGAGCTGGATTTGCGGGCCCTTGATCTGGCCGTAGTACAGCTCCGAGATCCCGCCCGGGTGCGCGATGGAGACCGAAATGTCGAAGCCGCCGTCGCTGTTGCGCAGCTCCTCGACTTCGTCGGCACTCTTGAGCACGGGGACGATGTCGGCCGGGATGAGGCCGGGGCCGCCGTCCTCCTCGCGCTGCTTGCGCTCGAGGGCCCAGAAGCCGGTTTCGACGGTGAGGGGTCGGAGTCTGGTTCCCTCATCGTCGGTCAGCCACGATTCGGCCCGGTACTGCAGGTACGGCAGGCCGTTGTGGGTGAAGGAGACGTGCTGCAGGAAGTGCTCGGAATCTTCGTCCCCGGCACCGAGCCGTCCCCGGCCCTCCCACTCACCAATGAGCCAGGACAGCGGAACGATTTCGGGGGTCAGGTCGGTAGGAATTTCAATCGGCACAGCAGCTACCTCTGGAAACTACGGGGTCTGGACGGGTGGTGGCTCCGGCTGCTTACTTCTGGCCTTTGAAGAGCCGGTACACCACAAAGCCGGCGAACCAGGCCATGGCCAGGCTGGCGACGCCAAGCAGAACAAGGAAGAAAATCTCAAATGCAAGTACGGACATGATGCCATCCTAACGCGTTAGTGAATGAGTAGTTTGTCTATGAAGTAGGCCAGGGAACCGACCGCGGAGACAGGCCCCAGGCCCATGCCCAGCACGGCCGGCAGATTCAAAGTTTCGCCGCGCAGGATCACGAGCCGGCGGAAGCTGACCAGCACGGCCCCGACGACGATCCCGACGACCGCGGCCGGCAGGACCGCGATGTCCGAGAGCACCAGGCCGGCCAGCGGACCGGCGAGCCCTGCCCCGACGATTCCCAGCGGCGCAACAATCCGGTCCGGCCAGCGGATCAGGCCCGCCGCCAGGGCGATCGCGGCGCTGATGGCGGCGATGAGCAGCATTTCGCGCACACCATTGAAGCGCGAACACGCGATCCAGCCGGCCCCCAGGCAGGAGAGCAGCACGCCGGCGCAGGAGCCCAGGGTGGATTCGAGGCGCTGGGCCTGGCCTGTGCCCCGGATCAGCTGCATCACAAAGACCGCCATCACCCCCGCCGCCACAAACGCCGGCGTCCAGTTCAGGAAACCCGGGGCGGGCAGGTAGGTGGCGGCCACGGCCGAGCCGATTCCGGGCAGGCCGATCAGGGCGGCGAGGGTTTTCTTGGCCGGGATGCCCAGGAAGTGCGGCCAGCCGATGCCGACGCAGGCGGCGGTGAGCGCGGCGACGGCCAGCAGCGCCTCGGGAGTTGAGTAGGCACCGGCGATGATCGCGGCGAGCCCGGCCAGGCCGATGGCCCCGACGCTCCAGGACTTCACGCGGTTCTTCCCAATGCGGCTCTTCCCACTGCTGTTTCCCCCTGCGGATCTTCCGCTGCGGCTCTTCCCAATGCGGTTTCCCGATCAATCCTGCCCTATGTGAACGTTTTGTGTCGCAAAAGAACCCTTCTGGAGCGGCGGAACACGCCCTGAGCAGGGCGTGTTGGGTATACTCAAGAATCAGCTACGCTTCCTCCGGCAGCCGCAGGCAGGGCACCGCCAGGAAGCTCAGTACCGGCCGGTGAAAGCCCGGCTCAGACGCCCAACGATGCGCGGACACCCCTTGGAGGAACCATGTCGCACATCCTGCTACTGACGAACAGCACCGGGTCATCGGTGGATGTCCTGCCTGCACTGGAACTGCTCAACCACCGCGTCCACATCCTGCCGGCCGAGCCCACTGCCCTGCTGGAAACCGACCCGTGCGACATTGTCCTGCTTGACGCCCGCAAGGACCTCGTCGGCGCCCGCTCCCTCACCCAGCTGCTCAAGGCGACCGGCCTGAGCGCCCCCCTGATGCTGATCCTGACCGAAGGCGGCATGGCCGCGGTCTCCTCGGCCTGGGCCGTGGACGACATCCTGCTCGAATCCGCCGGCCCCGCCGAAGTCGAGGCCCGCATCCGCCTCGGCGTTGCCCGGGCACTGCCCGACGCGGACGACACCCCCACGGAGATCAGGGCGGCCGGCGTCGTGATTGACGAGGCCAGCTACACGGCCCGGGTCAACGGGGCGGCACTCAACCTGACCTTCAAGGAATTTGAACTTCTCAAGTACCTGGCGCAGCACCCTGGCCGCGTCTTCACCCGCCAGCAGCTGCTCACCGAGGTATGGGGCTACGACTACTACGGTGGCACGCGCACCGTGGACGTCCACGTCCGGCGGCTGCGGGCCAAGCTCGGCGCCGACCACGAAAACCTGATCAGCACGGTCCGCAACGTCGGCTACCGCCTGACCCTGGTCCGGCAGCCGGACGAGGAACTCACCGAGGCCTGAGCGGCCCGCCGCCAGGGCCGCCCCGGCTGGACACGAAAAAGCCCCGGACTTTGAAGTCCGGGGCATTCGTTTCGCCACTTGGCGTTGCGGTGGAGGACATACGGGTCGAACGTATCGAGGCCACCCCAGTGGTGGATCCCCCTCACATCCACTCAACGGTTTTGAACCGTCCAGCCGGATGAGATATCGACTATACGTCCCGAAGCCGCTTGCATCAAATCGGCCGGATTGTCACCCAGCTTCGGGCGGCGGACGTATAGCCTTGCACCATGAGTCCCGCGCATCCGGAGAACTGGCCCGTACTCACCCTGCAGGGAGCTGTCGATGAACAGCTGCTGCGGGATGTCACCACGCTCGCAGCCGCCGCGGAGGAGTCCGACGGCACCCCCCCGCTGTCCGAACAGACCCTCGTGACACTCCGCGCCCGGGACGCCGGGCCGCACACCGTGCTGGCCTTGGCCCTCTACTCCCCCGACTATTCCGGCGAGGACTCCCCGGCCCGCCAAAACGCCGGCCGCGGCAACGACCTGGCGGGGTTCGCCGTGGTGATCGGGGAAGCCGACGGCACCGGGGTGCTGGAAGTGGCCGTGCATCCGAGCTACCGCAACCAGGGCGTCGCGGACCGGCTGGTCGGCGAACTGCGCACGGTGCGCGGCTTCACCGGGCTCAAGGCCTGGTCGCACGGCAACCACGAGGCCGCCGCGGACCTGGCCGCCCGCTACGGCTACGCACCCGTCCGGGAACTGTGGAAGATGCGGCTCGCCACGGCGGCCTCCGAACTGCCCGACGTCGCCCTGCCGGCGGGTGTCTCGCTGCGCGGCTTTGTGCCCGGCCAGGACGAGGACGCCTGGCTCGCGGTCAACCGGGCCGCGTTCGCCCACCACCCGGAACAAGGGAACATGAGCCGCGCCGACCTCGACGCCCGGATGGCCGAGCCGTGGTTCGACCCGGCGGGCTTCCTGCTCGCGGTCGACGCCGGGGGCCGGATCCTCGGCTTCCACTGGACCAAGGTCCACCCCCGGCACGGCGAGCACCCGGCGATCGGCGAGGTGTACGTCGTCGGCGTCGCCCCCGAAGCCCAGGGCACCGGCCTGGGCAAGGCCCTCACTGTCGCCGGCATCAAGCACCTGCAGCAGCAGGGCCTGCACGCCGTCATGCTGTACGTCGACGCCGACAACATCCCCGCCGTCGCCCTGTACCGGCGGCTCGGCTTCTCCCGCTGGGACAAAGACGTGATGTACGCGCCGCGCGAAGGCCAGTAACCGCGCCTGCGCCCGGGCCCCGGCCGGGCGAAACCTGGGCTCATCCGGAGCTGATTCCTTGTAAGGTTGAAGCTAACTCGCGCCAGCATTAGGAGAGACCATGCAACCGGATTCTGCCCGGACAGCCAGCTCTGGAACCGCTACGCCGGACAAGGCTGCGCGTCCCGTGCGGGCGCGGTTCGGCTCCTCCGAAGTGCCCGCCTCGCGCGCCACCCAGGACCGGATCGACATCCCCGAGTTCGCCCCCAACCTCGAACCGGAGGGCGACATCAGCCCCGACCGTTTCCTGGACCGGGAGCTGAGCTGGCTCGCTTTTAACTCGCGCGTGCTGGAACTGGCCGAGGATCCCAACCTCTACCTGCTCGAACGCGTAGGCTTCCTGTCCATCTTCGCGTCCAACCTGGACGAGTTCTTTATGGTCCGCGTCGCCGGGCTCAAGCGCCGCATCGCCACGGGCCTCGCCGTGCCTTCCCCCGCCGGGCTGAGCCCCATGCAGGTCCTGGAACAAATCGGCGAGGCCGCCCACCGGCTCCAGCAGCGCCACGCCCGCGTCTACGCCGAGCAGATCCGCCCGGCGCTGGCCTACGAGCACATCCACCTGATGCACTGGGAGGAACTGGACGACCAGGCCAAGGACCAGCTCAGCGCCATGTTCGCGGAGAAGGTCTTCCCGATCCTGACGCCGCTGGCCGTGGACCCGGCCCACCCGTTCCCGTACATCTCCGGGCTCTCGCTGAACCTCGCCGTGGTGGTCCGCAACCCGGTCAGCGACAAGGAACTCTTCGCCCGCGTTAAAGTCCCGGACCAGCTGCCGCGGCTGATCTCCATCGACGGCCCGCGCGCCGGGTCGGTCCCCGGCCGGGTGGCCAGGTTCATCGCGCTCGAGGAAGTCATCGCCGTCCATCTGGACCAGCTTTTCGCCGGGATGGAGGTGCTGGAGCACCACACCTTCCGCGTCACCCGCAACGAGGACGTCGAGGTCGAAGAGGACGACGCCGAGAACCTGCTGCAGGCGCTGGAGAAGGAACTGCTGCGCCGCCGCTTCGGCCCGCCGGTCCGGCTCGAGGTCACCAATGACATCAACCCCAACATCCGGGCCCTGCTGATCCGCGAGCTCGGCGTCGAGGAATCCGAGGTCTACTCCGTCCCGGCCCCGCTGGACCTGCGAGGGCTCTCCGTCATCGCCGGCATCGACCGCGCGGACCTGCACTACCCCAAGCACGTCCCGCACACCTCCCGCTACCTGAACGAATCGGAAACGTCCAAGGCGGCGAACGTCTTCGCGGCCATGCGGCGGCGGGACATCCTCCTGCACCACCCCTACGATTCCTTCTCCACCTCCGTGCAGGCCTTCCTCGAGCAGGCCGCCGCGGACCCCAAGGTCCAGGCGATCAAGCAGACCCTGTACCGCACCTCCGGCGACTCGCCCATCGTCGATGCGCTGATTGACGCGGCCGAAGCCGGCAAGCAGGTCCTCGCCCTGGTGGAGATCAAGGCCCGCTTCGACGAGCAGGCCAACATCTCCTGGGCCCGGAAGCTGGAGCAGGCCGGGGTGCACGTGGTCTACGGAATCGTGGGCCTCAAGACCCACTGCAAGCTCTCCCTCGTGGTCCGCCAGGAAGTGGACGGGCTGCGCCGCTACTGCCACATCGGCACCGGCAACTACCACCCCCGCACGGCCCGCTACTACGAGGACCTTGGCCTCCTGACCGCCAACGAGCAGGTGGGCGAGGACCTGTCCAAGCTCTTCAACCAGCTCTCCGGCTATGCGCCGAAGTCCACGTTCAAGCGCCTGCTGGTGGCCCCGCGCTCCGTGCGGTCGGGGCTGATCGACCGGATCGAAACGGAAATCCGCAACGCCCGGGCCGGGATCGCCGCCCGCGTCCAGATCAAGGTCAACTCGATGGTGGACGAAGCCATCATCGACTCCCTCTACCGCGCCTCGCAGGCCGGCGTGCAGGTGGACGTTATTGTCCGCGGCATCTGCTCGCTGCGTCCCGGCGTCCCGGGCCTAAGCGAAAACATCACGGTCCGCTCCATCCTGGGCCGCTTCCTGGAGCACTCCCGCGTCTTCGCGTTCGCCAACGCCGGCAACCCGGTGGTGTACATCGGGTCGGCCGACATGATGCACCGCAACCTCGACCGCCGGGTGGAGGCCCTGGTGCAACTCAGCAGCGGCGACGACACCTCCTATGTCCTCGACATGCTCCGCCGCTACATGGACCCGGGCACCGCCAGCTGGCACCTGGACCACGACGGCGAATGGGTCCGCCACCACCTCGCGGAGGACGGAACCGCCCTCGAGGACGTCCAGTCATGGCTGCTCGCCTCCCGTTCGCGGCAGCGCTCGACGAGCCTGCGCTAGGGCCACCGGTGGCAAACAGCGATGCGCTGGTAGCGGACCAGACCGACCACCCCGGCGAGGCGGTCGCCGTCGTCGCGGCCGGAGCCCTGCCATGGCGCGTCAACAAGGACAAACTCGAGGTTCTGCTGATCCACCGCCCCCGGTACGACGACTGGTCCTGGCCCAAGGGCAAGCTCGACCCGGGCGAGACCATCCCCGAATGCGCCGCCCGCGAGGTGGAGGAGGAAATCGGCCTCAAGGCGCCCCTCGGCATCCCGCTGCCGCCGATCCACTACCACGTGGCGGCCGGGCTGAAGGTCGTGCACTACTGGGCGGTCGACGTCGACGGCGCCCCGCTCCACCCGGACGGCAGGGAAGTGGACAGCGTGATGTGGTGCTCGCCGGAGAAGGCGGCGTCCCTGCTGAGCAACCCCAGTGATCAGGCCCCGCTGGAGCACCTCGCGGCCGCCCATGCCCGCAATGAACTGGACACCTGGCCGCTGCTGGTGGTCCGCCACGCCAAGGCCAAGCCGCGCTCGTCCTGGTCCAAGGCCGAGGGCGACCGCCCGCTGGCCGCCACCGGTGCCCGCCAGGCCCAGGCGGTCGGGCGGCTGATGCAGGCCTGGAGCCCCTCCCGCGTGGTGACCAGTCCGTGGCTTCGCTGCGTGGCCACGGTCGCTCCCTACGCCAAGGCCGTGGACGCCAAGGTGAAACTGCACGAGTCCCTCACCGAGCACCTGCACGGCCGGAGCCCGCACAAAACCGCCAACGTCGTCGAATCCCTCTTCGACAAGGAACGGGCCGTGGCCCTGTGCACGCACCGGCCCGCCCTGCCGACGGTCTTCGCGCAGCTCGGCAAGCACATGAACTCCCGGCTGCGTGCGCTGCTGCCGGAAAACGACCCCTACCTCTCCCCCGGCGAAATCATCGTCTGCCATGTCTCGCGGACCAAGGGCAAGGTTGTGGCTGTGGAGCAGTTCCGGCCCTTCGACGACTAGGGTCCTTGCGAGCGCCACAAGTACGGCAGGCCCGGCTCTTCTCAGTAGACTGGGAGCGTGAGCATCCCTACGCCCTATGAAGACCTCCTGCGCGACGTGCTGGAACACGGCACGCACAAATCGGACCGCACCGGGACGGGCACCCGCAGCGTGTTCGGCCGGCAGCTCCGCTTCGACCTGGGCAAGAGCTTCCCGCTCATCACCACCAAACGGGTGCACTTCAAGTCCGTGGCCGTAGAGCTGCTGTGGTTCCTGCGCGGGGACAGCAACGTGAAGTGGATGCAGGACCAGGGCGTCACCATCTGGAATGAATGGGCCGACGCCGACGGCGAACTCGGCCCGGTCTACGGCGTGCAGTGGCGCTCCTGGCCCACACCAGACGGCGGCCATGTCGACCAGATCGCCGAGCTCGTGGAGAACCTCAGGACCAACCCCGATTCGCGCCGGCACATCGTCTCGGCCTGGAACGTTGCCGAACTCAAGGACATGGCCCTGCCGCCGTGCCATGCGTTCTTCCAGTTCTACGTCGCCGACGGCAAGCTTTCCTGCCAGCTCTACCAGCGCTCGGCGGACACCTTCCTGGGCGTGCCGTTCAACATCGCCTCCTACGCCCTGCTGACCTGCATGCTGGCGCAGCAGACCGGGCTGGAGCCGGGCGAGTTCGTCTGGACCGGCGGCGACGTCCACATCTACGACAACCACCTGGACCAGGTCCTCACCCAGCTGGGCCGGGACGCGTACGAATACCCGCAGCTGAAGATAACCCGCAAGCCGGAGTCCATCTTCGACTACACCCTCGAGGACTTCGAGGTGGTCGGCTACCAGCACCACCCGACGATCAAGGCCCCGATCGCGGTATGAGCAACGAGACGAGCAAACACATGGAACCCGCCGATTTCACCGAGCAGCTCCGCGGCACCGTCACCGGGCTCGGGCTGGTGTGGGCACAGACCAGCACGGGCGTGATCGGCCAGGCCGGGTCCATGCCGTGGCACCTGCCCGAGGACATGGCGCACTTCAGCCGGCTCACGGCCGGGCATCCCGTCATCATGGGCCGCAAAACCTGGGATTCCTTCCCGGACAAGTACCGGCCGCTGCCGGGACGGACGAACATCGTCATCACCCGGCAGGAAGGCTGGGGCGGGACGCCGGAAGCGGAAAGCGCCCTGGCGGTCAAGTCCCTCGATGACGCGCTGCTGGAATCCCAGTTCGCGCCGGGCCAGCAGATGGTCTGGATCATTGGCGGCGGGGAGATCTTTACCCAGTCCCTGGACCTGGCCGACGTCGCCGTGGTCACCACAATCGACACCGCCGCCGAGGGCGACACGTTCGCGCCGGAGCTGGGTTACGACTGGGCCGCGGACGCCAGCCTCCCGGCCGACGGCTGGCTGACCGCCGCGAACGGCACCCGCTACCGGATCACCCTGTGGCGCCGGACGGAGGCCAAGTAATGCTGCGTAAACCCGAAACCCTGTTTGTCCTTGGCTACATGCTGCTGCCGCTGCTGGCCCTGCTGTCCGCGATCGTGGGGCTGACCATGATCCTCGGCGGCAACAAGATCGCGGGCGCGATCGTGCTCGTTGTGGTCACCCAGGTGTTCGCGTTCGGCGCGGTGTTCGCCCTGCGCCGGCGCAAGAGCGCCCTGCTGGCAGAGCCCGACGGCGAGTAGCGGCTACGGCCGGCGGCTTCACCGCCATGGGGAGATCACCCCATCGCGGCATCCAGGCGGCCCGGCTAGATTGGTGCCGGTCAGATTCTTTGGCCCGGATGCATTTGGTCTCGGCGGCGGCCCGTTAGGCTGTTGCCCGTAAAGGGGGGTTGCCAGCATGGCAGGAAACGTGTGGGGCGCCGACGTCGCCCAGCTGCGGACACTCGCGCAGCATTTTGGCAAAACGTCGGAGACGCTGCTGCAGCAGTCCTCGGTCCTCACTTCCACGATCAACAACAACACCTCGTGGAAGGGCGCCGACAGTGCACGGTTCAAGTCCGACTGGAACGGCAGCCACCGCGCGCTGATCCAGCAGACCGCCCGTGCCCTGAAGGAACAGTCCAAGCGGCTGATGACCCAGGCCGACGAGCAGGAGAAGGCCAGCAACGCCGCTCCCGGCTCCGGCGGAGGACCGGGCGCCGGAACCGCCGGAAGCACCGGCGGCCAGGGAAGGCCCGGCTCCAACGATCCCTGGGGCCCGGACTGGTTTTCTGACCCCTCGTCCCCGTTCCGCGGCGGCTGGGACTTCTACAACGTCGTCAAGGCGTTCCCCAACCTTCGCTCCGGCCTCTTCGACATCGCCGGCATGCTGCAGAAATCCCGGATCGGCGATTTCTTCGATCCGGCGGCATGGAAGGCCTTTCAAAACTCCAACGAGTTCAGCAAGTTCTTCAACGTCTCCAACCAGTTGTTTGAGGGCAAATGGCACGAAGCCTTCAACCTCACCGAAGGAACCAAGGCCTTCGCTGCCTTCGACGGCCTGGGCAAGGGGCTTGGCGTTGTGGGGGTCGGCCTTGACGGTATGGACGCCATTAACTCCCTGGCGGACCACGAGTACGGCGACGCCGCTTATTCGTCGACCAAGGCCGTCATTGGCGCCCTCTCTTTCCTGCCGCCGCCCGCCGGAACGGCCTGCATGGTCGCCAGCGCAGGCCTGGCCCTTTACGACAACGTCCCCGTCGTCCACGACTCGGTGAACTGGGTGGGCGGCAAGATCGCTGACGGGGCGAGCGCCGTCGGGGATTCCATTTCCGACGGCGCGGAAGCTGTTGGCGACTTCTTTGGCTTCTAATAACGAGGAGATCTAGATCGTGACTGAGACAACCACAGCTCGTCCGGGAGCCGGACAGCCTGTCTACCCGGATTCCATCGGGTTCGGCTTCGCCGAGCTCGTGGCCCTGCTGAACCTGGCGCACGGCCCGGCCGCCACCGCGAGCGCCGAGGCACTGCGCGTGGCCAAGGAACTCGAGGACCCCACGGTCGTGTCCGCCGGAGCTTCCTCGCTGGTGGCACGGGGCGCGGCGACCGTGGAGCCCGACGGCACGCTGTCCGTCAGTGGGCCGGTGGCAGCGGTAACGCGGGCACTGACCACGGCCACCCGCCGCATGCAGATCAACCTGCTCACGGCAGATTCCGCGGACAGCGTCCTGGCCGTCGAGTCCGAGGACTACCGCATCCTGCTGCAGCCGCGCGCCTTCTTCAGCTGGTTTGCCATGGCGCAGGATCCGGAGATCACCCCGGAGGAGGCGAATTTCTTTATTATGCGCAAGCACCTCGAGGACAACCCCGCTGGCGGCGCCACCTTGCGCCGCCTCGATGACGCTTCCGGGCGCCAACTGCTGCTCAAGCGCGCCGGAGAATCCTGGACGGTTGGCTACAGCACCCCCGGGGCAGGGGACATTGAGGAGCTCACGGGCCTGGGCGATTCCGAGGTACTGGACCACATCCGCACCATCCGGGAAGGCTGAACCACGTGCCCAAAGACGCTGCCGACCGCCAGCACGACGACGAGGTCCGCGCCCTGCACGAACGCGCCGTGGCCGCAGGAGAGAAAAGGCTCCTCACCAGGACCATGGACCGCGGCCGGCTGCACTCCTACGCGGCCGACGAGATCGGCTTCGCCCGCGCCGGATCCGGTCCGATCGTCACCACGGCCTTCGGCATGGTGATCCTGGCAGCCGTGTTCGCCGCCATGACCGTCTTCTCCATCGTCCTCGTCGCCGCCCCGACCTCGCAGGGCGAGGGCCCGCTGTGGGGCGCGCTCGTGCTGACCGTGATCGGCGCCGCCGGAATGATCTACGCCGTCCGGCTCGCCATGTCCGAATTCAAGGCCCGGCGCATCCGCCGCGAACGCGGCCTTCCGGAACCGAGCCCGCGCCAGCTGAACTGACACGGGCCGTCCCGTGCGCGGCCGCCCGCGGGCGTGACGTAACCGACTGCGGCCGGGCCGCCGCAAAGTCTAAACTGGCCCAATGACTACAGCAGCTACCCCGTCCGTCGGACTGGTCGGTTGGCGTGGCATGGTCGGCTCCGTCCTGATGCAGCGCATGCAGGACGAGGGCGACTTCGCCAACATCAACCCGGTCTTCTTCTCCACCTCGAACGCCGGAGGTGCCGCCCCGGCCATTGCCGGCACGGCGGCGGGTGCTGCCGGCAAACTTGAGGACGCGTTCGACGTCGAGACGCTGGCGAAGCTGCCGATCATTGTGACCGCCCAGGGCGGGGACTACACCAAACGGGTGCACGGCGAACTGCGCAGCCGCGGCTGGGACGGCCTCTGGATCGACGCCGCCTCCACCCTCCGCATGGACGATAACTCAATCATCGTGTTGGACCCGATCAACCGCGACGTCATCGACGCCGGCCTCTCCGGGGGTGTGAAGGACTACATCGGCGGCAACTGCACGGTGTCCTGCATGCTGATGGGCCTCGGCGGCCTATTCAAGAACGGCCTCGTCGAGTGGGGCACCTCCATGACCTACCAGGCCGCCTCCGGCGGCGGCGCCCGGCACATGCGCGAACTGCTGAGCCAGTTCGGCACGCTCAACGCCGAGGTCAGCAGCGAACTGGACGACCCGGCGTCGGCCATCCTCGAGATCGACCGGAAGGTCCTCGCGCACCAGCGCACCGACATCGATGCCACCCAGTTCGGGGTTCCGTTGGCCGGTTCGCTGATTCCCTGGATCGACGCGGACCTCGGCAACGGCCAGTCCAAGGAGGAGTGGAAGGCGGGGGTGGAAACCAACAAGATCCTCGGTACCTCCGGCGCGGACCGCGTCATCATGGACGGGCTGTGCGTCCGGATCGGTGCCATGCGCTCACACTCCCAAGCCCTCACGCTCAAGCTCCGCGAGGACCTCTCCGTCGCCGAGATCGAGAAGCTGCTCGACGCGGACAACGAATGGGCCACAGTGGTGCCCAACACCAAGGAAGCCTCGATGGCGGATCTCACCCCGGTGGCGGCGTCCGGCACCCTGGACATCCCGGTGGGCCGCATCCGCAAGCTCGAAATGGGGCCGGAGTACATCAGCGCCTTCACCGTGGGCGACCAGCTCCTCTGGGGTGCGGCCGAGCCGCTGCGGCGTATGCTCAAGATCGCCACCGGTACCCTTTAGGCCCGGCCGGAAGCCGTCAGGGCCGGTCGAGGCCCAGGAACCGCCGGTACTTCGCGGCCTGCAGCTCAAAGGATTTACGGGCTGCGGGCCGCAGGCCGTTAACCCCGTCAAACGGTTCCGCGACGACGGCGCCGCCCCGGCCGTTTCCGGGCGCCGCCCAGGTCCCCACCACTTCGCCGCCTGCCACGATGGTCTTTTTGAACACCCCGTTACCGCCGGGGACGATCTTGTCCGCATGGTGCGCAGGCAGGGCGATGGAGCGGTCGGTGTAGCCCAGGAGGAACTCGTCGAACCCGGGCAGCGCCAGCACGGCGCGCTGGCCGGGGACGCCGTCCTCGAGCAGGGCCGCTGTCTCCGGTGACAGCCAGTACGATTTTCCCTCAAATTCCACTTCCACCAAGCGATCCCGGACCTCGGCCAGGGCCGCCCGGGTTTCCGTCAACGGAATACCGGACCACCAGGCGAAGTCACGCTCGGTAGCAGGACCATGGCTGCGGAGATAGCGGAACAGCCACTCGGCAATGCCTTCTTCCCGGTCCAGGGTCCGTGAAGTCTTGATCCAGTCGTCGACGGCCACCACCAGCTGCTGGTTGCCGGCCAGCGGCCCCTGAACCAGCAGGCCACGCTGGCAGAGCATCGCGAGCAGATGGATGCCACGCTGGCCGGCCGTGGACTGGCCGGCCTGTTCGAAGGCCTGGAACATCTCCGCCCGGCTCGCCGCGGCCCCGCCGGCGACCCGCTGCAGCGCGGCCTCGGCTGCGGCGTCCACGTCGGCGGACGAGATGCCGAGGTCCCGGTGCCGCCCGGCGAGGCTCTTGACGAGACGGGCGGACGTGATGGCCAGGATCCATTTCAGGTCCTCCGGGGCCAGCAGGTGCAGCGTGCCGCGCATGGGCCAGGAGCGGACGATCTCGCCCCGGTCCAGGGCGGCACGGACGTCCGCCAGCCGCGAGCCCGGAACGCGCTGCCCCACGGCCCAGAGTGAGGCCTGCAGGTCCTGCGCCTGCAGGGCAGGCATCGACCTGACGGCGGCCGGGACGGAGCCGAAGCCCGGCCCGGTGAGCCCTTGCGAGGCCAGCCGGAGCCGGCCCATCACGGCCCGGCTCAGACGCGGGTGCCCGACTGCTGCCATGGCATCATCCTAGGCCCGGGGCCGGACATTCGGCCGGATTCCCGCCTCCACCGTCCGCAGCCCGGCCGGCGCCCGGCGCCCTCCCAGCCTGCGCCCAGCCGGTGTCCTTAAGGTGGATGCATGACTCTGGGTGAAGTGTGGCCGCGCCTGCGGCCCCTGTGCAGGAGGCTGGCCCTGCTGGGCTGGGCCGCCAGCGCCGCCGGCATGGGGGCCGGCCTGGCCGTCGCCATCGCCAGCGGCACGCGCCTGTCCCCCATGATGACCACATTCCAGGCGGTGTCCACCGTGTGCATGGCGGTCGCGGTGGCCAGTTTCGTCACCGCCGCGACGCTCCAGCCGCGGACCCCGGCCCCGCGGGAGCCCGAACGGCCCGAGCTCGACATCGATCCGGGCGGAGAGTTTCCGGCCACGGTGCGGAGTTTCCTGCTCGGTTCGCTGGCGCTGCTGGCCGGGGCGGTGGCTTTCGGCTGCGCCGGGCTGCTGCTGCGCAGCGGGCCCAGCGCCCAGTCCGTGGCGTTCTGCCAGGTCTTCCTGCTGGGCGCCGCAGCGTCCGGCTTCACCTTTATGCTCTTCAGCAAGGTGGCCCCGCAGCGCGGCAGGAACTAGGCCCCGCCGCGATGCGGCTAGAGGTCGATCCCGATCAGCAGCGGCTCCGGGTGCAGCTCGATCCCGAAGCGTTCGGCGACGCCGCGGCGCACCTCGCGGGCGATGGCCAGCAGGTCCGCGGTAGTGGCCCCGCCCCGGTTGGTGACGGCCAGGGTGTGTTTGGTGGACAGTGATGCCAGGCCGCCGGAGACGCTGCCGGGCTCCAGCCCGAAGCCCTTGCCGTAGCCGGCCTGGTCGATCAGCCACGCCGCGGACAGCTTGGTCAGCCCGTCCGCTCCGCCCGGGTACCGCGGGGCGTCCTCAGGCAGTGTCGCGGCGACCTCTGCCGGCACGATCGGGTTCGTGAAGAAGGAACCGGTGGAAAAGGTGTCCCGGTCCGCCGGGTCCAGGACCATCCCCTTGGACGCCCGCAGCCGAAGCACCTCGCGCCGGACGTCGGTAGAGTAGGCGCGCTGGCCCACCTCGACGCCGAGCGCGCGGGCCAGTTCGGCGTAGCGGACCGGGGCGCTCATCCGGCCGAGCGGCAGCTGGAACTCCACGGTGAGCACCACGTAGCGCGGGGACCCGCTGGAGGTGGCCCGTTTCAGCAGGGAGTCACGGTAGCCGAACTTCAGCTCCGAGTTGGTGAACGTCTGCACCGCGTTTCGTTCCCGGTCCCAGGTGCGCACCGCGGCGATGGTCTGCGAGACATCGGCACCGTAGGCCCCCACGTTCTGCACCGGGGTCGCCCCGGTGGCGCCGGGGATCCCGGAAAGGGCTTCTATGCCGGACCAGGCATGTTTGACGGCGTGCTCCACCAGCGCGTCCCAGTTATGGCCCGCCTGCACCACAACGGCGACCCCGCCGCAGGAGTCCTCCGCGTTGACGGTGAAGCCCTCAGACGCGATTTTCAGGACCGTGCCGGGGTAACCGGCGTCGGCGACCAGCAGGTTGGAGCCGCCGCTGATGATCAGCAGCGGTTCGCCGGCGGCGTCGGCCGCACGGACGGCGTCGATGATCTCAGCCTCGGTGCGGGCTTCGACGTAAGTGGCGGCGGGGCCGCCGACGCCGGCTGTGGTCAGGGCGGAAAGCAGTGTCTGGGTCACCCCTCCAGCCTAGCCGGGTCCGGGCCGTGCCCGGAAAGGCGGCCTGTGTGGGCCTAGGCGGCCTTACGGGCCACCGGGGAGAGCAGGAAGCTGACCACCAGCATCACCATGACGGCCAGCAGCGAGTGCAGGATGCCCACGTGCTCGGCCAGCAGGCCCAGCAGCGGCGGCCCGCAGAGGAACGCCCCGTAGCCAATGGTGGACACCACCGAGACGCGCGCAGCGGCCTTGACCGGGTCGTCGGCAGCGGCGGACATGCCCACCGGGAAGCCCAGCGAGGCGCCGAGCCCCCAGATCGCCAGGGCCGTGTAGGCCAGCCAGGGCACGGGCGCGAAGACAAACAGGCCCAGTCCCGCCACGGCCAGCGCCGCGCACCAGCGCATCACGGGTACCCGGCCAAAGCGGTCCAGCACCAGGGTCCCGGCGAAGCGGCCCACGGTCATAAAGGTCACGAAGAGGCCGTAGCCGGCGGCTCCGGCGGCGTCGGACTGGCCGTGGCCGTCGGCGAGCGCCAGAGCCACCCAGTCCCCGGCCGCGCCCTCGGCCAGGGCCAGCCCCAGCACCAGGACGCCCAGCAGCAGGGTCCGGCGGTCCCGCCAGGCCTGCGCGATCTGCCGTTTGTTGTCCAGCGGTTGTTCCGGGCCCTGCGTTGCCTGGCTGATGATCGGCAGCGGGCCGGTGGAGGGGTCCTCGAAGGTGTCCGTTCCGGCCGGGGTGAAGGTCTTCTCCTCCACCGGGGTGACGTCGGCGCGGAACCAGCCGGCGGCCGAGGCCACGGAGGCTGCGACCAGCAGTCCCACGGCGCCCAGGTGCCAGAAGACGGGCACGCCGGCGCCGGCGGCCCAGGCGCCCGCTCCCGCGCCGGCGACGGTGCCGAGGCTGAAAGCGCCGTGCAGCCGGGGCATAATGTGGCGGCGCACCGCGCGCTCGACGGCGGCGCCCTCCACGTTGGAGGCGGTGTTCCAGCTGGCGGTGCCGAGGCCCACCACAACGAGGCCCGCCGCCACCGCCAGCGGGTTGACCAGGACGGAGGTGCCGAATCCGGCGAGGACCAGGCCGGCGCCCACCATGATGCTGCCGATCCGGATGGTCTGCTTGGAGCCGAAGCGCAGCACGATCAGCCCGGACGCGGACACCGAGACGAAGGAGCCGAGCGTCATGCAGAGCAGCAGCAGGCCGACGTTTCCGGGCGTGAGGTCAAGCCCGTCCCGGATGGCCGGCAGCCGGGACACCCAGCTGGCGAAGGCAATGCCGCTGAAGGCATAGGCGGCCACGACGGCGTTGCGCCACCGGGTGACTTCGGCCGTCTGCGCAATTCGCGCCATCACGGCAGCATCATCCGGTCAGGCCAGCCTGACGACGGCCTGGGCCTTCATCAGGACCTTTTGCCCGCCTGCGACAACGGTGAGGTCCACGCGGGCGGTGCCGGCGTCGGCGTCGAGCGCCCCGATGGCGCCGCTGACTTCGATCACGGCGCCGGGCTCCGGGGTTCCGGTGGTGTCGGCCACCGGGACCGGCTTGGTGAAGCGGGTCTGGAAGTCGACGACGGCGGCCGGGTCGCCGGCCCAGTCGGTCACAAGCTGGACGGCGGCGCCCATCGTGAACATGCCGTGGGCGATCACGCCGGGCAGGCCGACGCCGGTGGCGAAGGATTCGTTCCAGTGGATCGGGTTGAAGTCGCCGGAGGCGCCGGCGTACTTGACGAGGTCGGTGCGGGTGACCACGATGGTGCGGCCGCCGATTTCCTGGCCGACGGTGAGTTCTGCGATGTCGATGCTCATGGCTACTGTCCCTCTCCGCGGACCAGGATGGACGAGGTAGTGGTGGCGACCGGCTCGCGGCCGGCCGAACCGCCGGGGGCCTCGCCGCCGGTGAGGGCGAAGATTTCGGAGCGGGTGGTGATCATGGCGCCGCCCCCCATGGCGCGGACGCCGTCGACGTGGAGCTCGGCGACGAGGCGGTCGCCGGCGACGATCGGCCGGTGGTGGACGAAGCGCTGGTCGGCGTGGACCACGCGGGAAAAGTCGATGCCGGAATCAGGGTCCTCGATCAGCTGCGCATCGGCGCGCTGCGCGACGATGATGGCGAAGGTGGGCGGGGCCACCAGGTCGCCGTGGCCCAGTGCCCGGGCGGCGTCCACCTCGAAGTGGGCCCGGTGGGTGGCCTTGACCGCGCGCGCGAACTCGCGGATCTTCTCGCGCCCGACGTCGTACACCTCTGCGGCAGGGTAACTGCGGCCCTGCAGATCCGGATTGATAGTCATGGCTCCAGCCTAGCGCCCTGCCCCGGACGGGCCTTGCGCGTTACAGGCACCGGGCGGGCTTGCCCAGCAGCGATATGATGGAAACATCAATTCAGCAATCCGTGGCCCGGTGTTCCAGTCGCGGGGAGAGCGCAGGTCCTTCCGATGATGCCCGCAGCGCAGGCCCCTCTGTACGAGATCAAGGCCAATCTGTTCAAGGCCCTCGCCCACCCGGCCCGGATCCGGGTACTGGAACTGCTGGCGGCCGCGCCGGACACCGCGGCGCCGGTCAGCCACCTGCTGGCCGAGACGGGGCTGGAGGCCTCGCACCTGTCCCAGCACCTGGCCACTTTGCGCCGGCACCGGGTGGTGACCTCGGTCCGGACGGCCAATGCCGTCACATACCGGCTGGCGCACCCGAAGATCGCGGAGCTGCTGGCGATTGCCCGGCTCTTCCTGCTGGACAGCCTGGCGGAGTCGGGCGAGCAACTCCGGCTCGCGCAGGAACTGCCGGCCGCGCACCTCCAGGGTTCCGCCACGTGACCGCCGGGACAGCGGGCCGCAGCTCCCGGGGCTACCTGGCCCGGTTCCTGCCGTCCGTCCGCGACTACGAGGGGCTGCGCAGGTCCTGGCGGACGGACCTGCTCTCCGGCATCACCGTGGGCATTGTGGCCCTGCCGCTGGCCCTCGCGTTCGGGGTGAGTTCCGGGGTGGGGGCCGAGGCCGGACTCGTCACGGCGGTGGTGGCCGGGCTGGTGGCCGCCGTGATGGGCGGATCGCCTGTGCAGGTTTCCGGGCCCACCGGCGCCATGGTGGTGGTCCTGGCCCCCGTGGTCGCTGCCCACGGCGCCGGCAGCATTGCCCTGGTGTCCGTGCTGGCCGGGCTGCTGGTCATCGTCCTGGGCATCAGCGGCCTCGGCCGTGCGGTCGCCTTCATCCCGTGGCCCGTGGTGGAGGGCTTCACGCTGGGCATCGCCGCCATCATCTTCCTGCAGCAGGTGCCCATGGCCACCGGGACGGCGGGAGTGCCGGGCCACAACACGCTGCTGGCCGCCGTCGAGAGCGCTTCGCGAGCCTCTGCCCCTGCCGTGCTGCAGACCCTGGCCGTTGTGGCTGGGGTCGCCGCGGTGATGGCCCTGCTCCCCCGGCTCAACAAGGCCATTCCCGCCAGCCTGTCAGCGGTGCTGCTGGCCACCCTGGCCGCCGAACTCCTGGATCTGCAGATCCCGCGGATCGGCGCCCTGCCGCATTCGCTCGCAGCCCCCGCACTTCCGGTGCTGGATCCGTCGGCGCTGGGCGGGCTCCTCATGCCGGCGGTGTCCATCGCCACACTCGCGGCCATCGAGTCGCTGCTGTCCGCCCGGGTGGCCGCCGGCATGGTGGGCCCGGACGGCCGCCCCACCGGACGGTACAGCCCGGACCGCGAACTCACCGGCCAGGGCCTGGCGTCGGTGGCGGCGGGGCTCTTCGGCGGTATGCCGGCCACCGGCGCGATCGCCCGGACCGCCGTCAATGTGCGCTCGGGAGCCAAAACACGGCTCGCGGCGATTGTGCACGCCCTGGTACTGCTGGCCATCATCTACCTTGCGGCGCCTCTGGTGGGCAGGATCCCGCTGGCGGTCCTGGCCGGCATCCTGATGGTCACGGCCACGCGTATGGTGTCGCGGCAGACCGTGGCGGCTGTGCTGCGCTCCACCCGTGCCGATGCCTTCGTTTTCATCCTGACCGCCCTGATCACCGTGGCGTTCGACCTGATCGTGGCGATTGAAATCGGGCTCGTTGCGGCGGCGGTGTTCACGCTGCGGAAGTTTGCCTCCCTCAGCGGGGTGGAGCGCGAGGACATCCCGGGGCCGCCCGCGCCCGGAGACGGCCACATCGCCATCTTCCGGCTGGACGGCGCCATGTTCTTCGGGGCGGCGGAGCGGGTCCTACAGGAAATCAGCCAGGTCAGGGACATCCAGGTCGCGATCATCCGGCTCTCGCAGGTGCGGATGCTTGACGCGACCGGCGCCCATACCCTGGTGGAGGTGATCTCGGCGCTGGAACTGCGCGGCGTCACGGTGCTGCTCAAGGGCGTCCAGCCCCAGCACCTGGAGTTGGTGACCAACGTTGGCGTGATCCGCTCGCTCCGGCACCACAAGCACCTGATCGACAGCCTGCCCGGGGCCGTGGAGCACGCCCGGAGCCATGTGCTGCGGAACGCTGCCACTAACGCCTGAGGTTTTTCCGGATCGTCTGGCCGCGGACCACGATCCCTGCGATGTGCAGGATGAGCCCGATCCCGATCACGGCCAGCGATGCCAGCGCCAGGGTCTGGTTACCGGTGTTGTTACCGACCAGGTTGAGGATGATGCCGGTGGCGATCAGGCCCATCGCGCTGAAAACGAGGACCTTGTAGCTGGTTGGCGCGGTGGCCCAGAATTCGTTCAGCACCGCCCCAGTCTACCGGGGACGCCGGGGGCAGTTCAGAACAGGGACTCCTGGACTGCGGGGACCTCGGAGCCGTGGTCGCCGAGTTCGATCATTCGCGCCTTCAGCCCGCCGAGGTTGACCACAAAGTCAAGGTCGGCGCCGTCGAGCCGGGCGAGCGCAATGCTGCCGCTCAGCGACGACACGACGAAGCCGTGGGCGTCGGCGCCGAGGTCGTGCGGGTAGGCATGCCGGGCAGCGGGTGTGCAGGCGGCATCGGCCAGCCCGGGCCGCTGCCAGCGTTCGTCCACCACGTCGAAGCCCTCCACGCCGGCGCCGGCGAGCAGGGTCCGGACCTCCGCGGCGAGCCGGGAGTTCAGCCCATCGAGTTCTGTGGCGGCAGCCGGTGCCGTGAGTCCGGCGGCCTTCGCAGCCGAGCGGACCTGCTGCGGCAGCCCGGCGTCGCGGGTGACCTGGTCCTCCAGGATCCGGACGATCCGGCCGTCCCCGGCGCGGGCGACGTAGCGGGCGACGACGGCGCCCTGCTCCGCGAGCCGGTGCCATTTCCGCAGCTGTGAGGCGGTGCCCACCTTGCAGGCGCCGCTGGCGAAGGTGGCGATGTAGAGCCAGTGCGGCTGCATCAGGTAGGCGCGCAAGCCGGGCGGGACGCGCCCGCCGCGGTGGAAATCGTGGATCAGCCGTGAATCGTCGACGGCGAAACACGGCCCGCACTGGTTTCCGCGGGCGGCCGGGGCCTGGTCCGGGCAGACGACGTGGTCCCGGTCCGCGGGGCCGTGCACCTTGTGGTGGCCCAGGCAGTGCTTACCCGGCGTGGCGAGCCGGAAGCCCAGCCGCGTGCCGGCGTCGAGCGCCACCTCGGTGAAGCCGCCCGAGGGGTCCTGCAGGCGGAGGGCCGCGCCGCCGGCGTCGTGCTCCGCGGCCGGCGGGTGACCATCCCAAAAGACCCCGTGGACCAGATAGCGGGCATCGGTCACGGGGTCTCCTCGGTTCGGGTCCAGCTACAGGGCCGGCTGCACCCCAAAGGCTACCGCGAGCTTCATGATCTTTTCGGCGCGGCCCAGTCGCGGCAGGTCGGAGCCGTCCCGGATCACGCGGCCGTTGGCCTCGAAGTCGGCCATGAAGTCGGTGGCCCAGGCGACGTCGGACGGGGTGGGGCTGATGACCTCGTTGATCACGTGGGTCTGGTCGATGGCGAGGCAGAGCTTGCCGGTCATGCCCATCATCACGGTGATGCCGGTCTGCTCGCGCAGGATCGGGTGGTTGGTGCCGACCGTGGGGCCGTCGATCGGGCCGGGCAGGTTGCCGACGCGGCTGGCGACGACGAGCTTGGCCCGCGGGTAGGCCATCGCCTCCGGGGTGGCGGCCATGCCCGTGTCGCGGCGGAAGTCGCCCGAGCCGAACGCCAGCCGGAACGCGCCCTGGGCCCGGGCGATGTTGTTGGCTTCCTCGATGCCGACGGCGGATTCGACCAGCGGGATGACCGGGGTCTTGCCGTCCATGCGGTGGAAGCTTTCGGTGACCTGGTCCGCGGATTCGGTCTTGGCGAGCATCACGCCGAGCAGTCCGGGCGTGCCGCGGAGTCCGGCGAGGTCATCGGCCCAGAAGGGGCTGGTGGCATCGTTGATCCGGACCCAGGCGCTGCCGCCGGCGGTCAGCCAGTCCACGACGTGCTCGCGGGCGGCATCCTTCTGCGAGGGATCCACCGCGTCTTCGATGTCCAGGATGATGGCGTCCGCGCGGGACTCCGCCGATTGGCCGAAAAGTTCGGGCTTCATGGCGTTGACCAGCAGCCAGGAGCGGGCGATTTCGGCCGGGACGTTGCGCTGGGGCCGGACAATCCCGGCGGTGGTGGTAGAGGTCATGTCTCTACGCTAGCCGCCCGGACCGGCCCGCCGCCAAGTAATACCCCCGTTCGGGGCGACCAATACGACCAAAATCACCCCCGGACACGAAACTGGCCCGCAGTTGTTGCCGTTTAGAGCGGTCTAAACGGCAACAACTGCGAGCCAGGTGGGCGGAACACGACGCCGGTGCGTGCCTAGGGGATGTTGCTGCCCCGGGCCGTGATCCAGAGCCGGTACCACTCGGCGCGGGTCATGGCGGCGGCCACCTCGGCGGCCCCGGCGCAGGCCAGGATCCTTTCGGGTTTGGCCGTGCCGATCACCGGGGCGATCCCGGCCGGGTGCTTCATCAGCCAGCCCAGCAGCACCGCCTCGCCCGTGGTGCCCTTCGCCGCGGCCATCTCGGCCACGAGGGCGGCGGTGGCCTCCTCCGCGGCGCTCGGGGCGGGCGCCGGCGCTCCGGTGTAGAGCCCGCGGGAGAGGGCCCCGTAGGCCTGCAGGGTGATGCCGTTCCGCACGCAATGCTCCACGGTGCCGTGCGGGAAGCTGTAGTCCGTGCCCTCGGCGTGGTTGACCAGCACGGTGCTTTCCAGCCAGGCCCGTGCGGACAGGCTCATCTCCAACTGGTTGGCCACCACAGGAGCCTCGAGCCGGTCCTGCAGCAGCTCAATCTGCGGCGCTGACATGTTGGACACGCCGACCGCGCGGATTTTGCCCTCGGCCATCAGCTGGCCGACGGCGGAGGCAACCTCGGCGGGATCCACCAGCGGGTCGGGCCGGTGCAGCATGAGCACGTCCACGTAGTCCGTCTTAAGCCGGGCCAGGCTTTCGTTGACCCGGTCCAGGATGCCCTCCCGGCTCAGGTCGTAGTACGCGTCGAGGCCCTGTTCCCCCAGCCGGATGCCGCATTTGGTCTGCAGCCGGATCCGCTCCCGCAGGCCCGGGGTCTGCGCCAGGACCTCGCCGAAGACCGCCTCGGCCTTGCCGCTGCGGTAAATGTCGGCGTGGTCGAACAGCGTGATGCCGGCCTGCAGGGCGGCGTCGACGGCGGCGGCCGCCTCGTCCACGTGCGCGGACGAGTACGGCTCCGCCGACCAGCTCCCGCCCAGGCCCATGCAGCCATAAATCAGTTCCTGGCTGGGGATCAGTTCCTGGGTGCTCACCGGAGCCAGACGGTGGTGTTGCCCGGGAGCAGCTGTCCGTCCAGCGGGCCGCTGCTGATCAGCACCTCGCCGGCGGGCAGCTGGACGGCGTCGTCCCCGAAGTTGGTCACGGACTGCCAGCCGCCGTGGCGGCGGAAGTGCAGCACGTCCGCGTGGCCGGTCTCCAGCCATTCCAGCTCTTCGGAGGTTTGCAGTTCGCGGCGCAGCTTGAGGGCCTTGCGGTAGAACTCCAGGGTGGAGCCTTCGGCGCCGTCCTGGGCGGCCACGGCGTAGCGGGAGAACCATGCCGGCTGCGGCAGGTGGGCGCCGCCGTCGCCGAAGCCGAAGGAGGAACCCTCCGGGGACCAGGGCAGCGGCACCCGGCAGCCGTCGCGGCCGATCTCCACGCCCTTGTTGCGGAAGAAGGTGGGGTCCTGGCGCTCGGCGTCCGGGATCTCGGCGACTTCCTGCAGGCCCAGTTCCTCGCCCTGGTACAGGTAGGCGGAGCCGGGCAGGGCCAGCATCAGCAGGGTCGCGGCGCGGGCGCGGCGCAGGCCCAGGTCGACATCGAGTTCCTCGGCCGGGGCGCCGGCCAGCAGCCAGCCCTTGCCGTCCTGGCCCTTGGCGTGCCGGCCGCCGCCCTTGGGCAGGCCGTAACGGGTGGCGTGCCGGACGACGTCGTGGTTGGAGAAGACCCAGGTGGAGGAGGCGCCGGACTCGGTGGCCTCGGCGAGGTTGCGGGTAATGATTTCGCGGAACTCGTCGGCATCGAAGTCGGCCTGCAGCAGGTCGAAGTTGAAGGCCTGGCCCAGCCCCTGCGGGCTGGCGTAGCGCGCGCGGCGGGACGCGTGCACCCACGCCTCGGCGACGGCGGTGCGCGGCGGGTTGTATTCGTTGAAGACCTCGCGCCATTCGACGTAGATCTCGTGCACCTCGTCGCGGTCCCAGAACGGGTGCGAGCCGTCGTCGAAGCCGTCAGTGCCGGAGTTGGCCTCACTCAGTTCGACCTTGGACAGCAGCGGTTCGGTGAGGTCCTTGGTCAGGGCGTGCGCGACGTCCACGCGGAAGCCGTCCACGCCGCGGTCGGACCAGAAGCGCAGGGTCTTGAGGAAGTCATCGCGGATCTCGCGGTTGGACCAGTTCAGGTCCGGCTGTTCCTTGGCGAAGATGTGCATGTACCACTGGCCGGGCGTGCCGTCGGGTTCGGTGATGCGCTCCCAGGCCGGTCCGCCGAAGACGGATTCCCAGTCCGACGGCGGGATCTCGCCGTTTTGCCCAAGCCCATCGCGGAAGATGTAGCGCTCCCGGGCGTCCGAGCCGCGCGGAGAGGCGAGGGCCTCCTGGAACCAGACGTGGCGGTTGGAGGAGTGGTTCGGGACGATGTCCGCGATCAGCTTGATGCCGGCGGCGTGCAGCGCGGCGGACATCTCGTCGAAGTCCTCCAGCGTGCCGAGCTTGGGGTCGACGTCGCGGTAGTCGTCGACGTCGTAGCCCCCGTCGGCCAGGGCCGAGGGGTAGAACGGGGAGAGCCAGACGGCATCGATGCCGAGGGCCTGCAGGTACGGCACCTTGGCCGTGATGCCCTTGATGTCGCCGAGGCCGTCACCGTTCGAGTCGGAGAAGCTGCGCGGGTAGATCTGGTACACGGACGCCTGGCGCCACCAGTTGGGGTCGGCGGCGAGGTCGGAACCGGACAGGGTTGCCAGCGTGGCGGTGTTCGACAAGGTGAATCCTTCGGGGCTGGGGTGCGGTGTCTGATAACAGCGTGTCTGATAATTTAGATAGAAGCTAAATCTATTGCCGGATCAATTATGGGTCCGCACTCATGGGGAGGTCAAGATTCCGAAGCGCCAGGCCGCCGCCACACCCCAGCTGCTGCGCCGGGTCAACGCCCAGGCGGTGCTGGCCGCCATCCGCGGCACCGAGGTGGCCACCGGAACGGAGCTGATGGCGGCAACCGGCCTGACCCGGGCCTCGGTGATCGCCGTCTGCGAGGACCTGATCCGGCGCGGCTGGATCAGGGAGCTGGACGCACCGCGCAGGGATGCGGCTGACGCCGGGGGCCAGGCAGCCGGCAGCCCGCAGAAAGGCCGGCCGGCGCGGCGCTTCGAACTCCGGGCCCGGGCCGGCGTCGTCCTCGGCATCGACATCGGCGCCGCCACCACCACGGCCGCGGTCGCGGACCTGCGCGGCACCGTTCTTGGCCGCGCCAGCGGGCACTTCCGCGCCGCGGACATCCCCGCCGGCGAGCGGATCGGCGTCGTCGACCGTGCGTGCCGGGATGCGCTGGCAGCCGCCGGTGAGGCCCCCGGAAACGTCCTGGCCGTGAGCGCCGGCATTGCCGCCCCGGTGGACCGCGACGGCAAGGTACTGGCCGCCCAGCACTTCTGGAGCCTGTTCGACGTCGGGCTGCGCTCGGCCCTGCAGGACCTGCACGGCTGGCCGGTGCTGCTGGAGAACGACGCCAACCTGGCCGCGCTCGGCGAACGCTGGCGCGGCTCCGGCGCGGGCGTGGACGACCTCGTGGTACTGCTGGCCGGCGAGCGGCTCGGCGCGGGCGTGCTGGAGTCCGGCCGGCTGCTGCACGGCCGCGGCGGCGGCGCCGGCGAGATGGGATTCCTGGACATGGTGGAGGGCGTCGGCTCCAGCGACGGCATTGCGAGCCTCGCCCGGCAATGGCAGGCCGCGTCCGGCGGACCCGCTTCCGGCGGCGAGGCAAGCGCGCTGCGGGTCTTCGAGGAAGCCGCCGCCGGGGAGCCCGCCGCACTGGCCATCCTGGACCGGCTCGCGGAGCGGATGGCCCGGGTGATCGCCGCGATCGCCAGCCTGCTCAACCCCGAGCAGGTGGTGATCGGCGGCGCCGTCGCGGACTCGGCCGGGGCACTGCTGCCCGGCATCGCCGCCGCGCTGCCGCGCTTCACCGCCACTCCCCCGCGGGTGACGGTTTCGCCGCTGGGGGACGGGATCGTCACGGTCGGCGCCATCCGGCACGCCCTGGACTTCGTCGAGGCGAATGCCTTGGAACTGGAGCTGCCCCGGTAACGCAGGATTGCCGCATCGCCGGGACCGCCGCAGGCTTTGCTCAAGTTTCGGCAACGATTCGCCAACTAAGCCGAAAGATTGTTGCAGCTTGCCGGGTCTGGCGGCGTGCCGTCCGTAGACTGGCCTCACTTCCCGGTCTCCCGGCCGTTTCGCTGAGCCTTCAGCGGGGCGGCGGTCTCATGAAAGACACACAGTGAACTCAATACGGAAGAGGACCGCGTGGATCGTAGCGCTGGTCCTTTCTCTGGCCACCTTGCCCGCTGTCACAAGTTCGCCGGCGTCAGCCGAACCTGCGCCCGCCCCGACTGCCGCGGTGACGCCTGCTCCGGCGACCCCGGTGGCAACGCCAACTGCCGCGCCGACGGCTTCTGGAACCAGTGCCACGTCCCCCGCGGCGCCCTCGCCGACTGATCCCACGTCGACGACGGTCATCTCGGCTCCCCCGCAGCCGGGCGTCCCGGCGCCCGCCGGCACTACCGCGGTTCCCTCGCAGGACGCGGCTGCGCCCGGCGATGCGCCACTGGTCGAGCACACTTTCGAGACGCCGCCGCCCGCGGGCAACAAGGGTGTGCCGACCCGCCCGGCAATTTCGACCGAGGCCTACGCCCTTGACCGCCGGGGTGACATCAAGGTCCGGCTGGCGCTGGTGCAGCTGGCCGACAAAAAAGCGGCTATCTCCGAAACAGATGCAAGGGCCGCGATCACCACCAGCAGCGACTACTGGCAGGCCGAGTCCAATGGGCGCCTGTCCATGAGCGTCGCGTCGGTGGAGTACCCCACCAGCAAGGCGACGTCCACCCAACGTTATTCGGACATGATGAACACCATCACGACCGAACTGGGCTGGGCCCCCAGCTCCAACACGGCCCTGGTGGTTTTCGTGTCGACGGGCACTCTTTCCGATGGAGCCTACGGCGCGGGCTGGAGCTATAGCGGGACCAGCGGAAAAGTCATCATGCCCCTTCCTGCCAACTTGACCAAGAGTGTGCTGTCGCACGAGTTCGGACACGTGCTGGGCCTTATGCACGCCAACGCGCTGCAGTGCACCAGCGGGGCGGTGGACGTGGCGACCAACGCCGACGGTTCCTTCGCCGACCCAAGCTGCTCGGTCCAGGAGTACAAGGACAACCTGGACCTGATGGGCGTCTCGCAGCTGAGCCGCCCGGTCATCAGTTCGCCAATGTACGAATACGGCGGGTTCGGCGCAGGCAACGAGGTCTACAACATCGGAACGGCCTCCGGAAAAGCCTCCTACCAATTGCAGGCCTGGAGCAGCGCGGCCGACAACCGGGCCGTGAAATTCACCGACCCGCTCAGCGGGGAGATCTACTACGTCGAGCTCCGCCTCCCGATCGGCGGCGACGCCGCCGCCGCCGTCAACGGGAACCGCGGCGTCAAGATCGTCCAGTCGTTCGGCGCAGGCTCGATTTCGCTGCCGCCCAGCACCACCACCTATTACTCGACGTACTACACCTCGAACGCCGCCTGGCAGGCCGGTCAAACCTTCACCACCCACGCCGGCACCAGGGTGACCGTGGACTGGATCTCCGACGTCGCCGCCGGCATCACCATTGACACCCTTCCCCCTGCCAAGCCTCTGCTCATCGCTCCCGGTGACTTCAACGGCGACGGCATCCCGGACGTCCTCCAGCGCAAGGCCAACGGTGAGCTTTGGTTCTACCCCGGCGACGGAACCGGCCGTCAGGGTGCGGGCCGACGGATTGGAACGGGCTGGGAGATCTTCGACAGCGTCATCGGCGTGGGTGATTTCAACGGCGATGGACGAAACGACCTGATAGCCCGCAAATGGGACGGGTCGCTGTGGTTCTACGCCGGAAACGGCTCCGTATCAGCCACCAGCGAGGGGTACTCCGGCGGTGTGAAGGTCGGCGACTTCGGCTGGGACGCGTTCGATGCGCTCCTGGGGGTCCGCGACTTCGACGGCGATGGCCGACCGGATCTGCTCGCCCGGCGTCCGGACGGCGTGCTGGTGCTCTACCCAGGCACCGCCACGGGCCGGCCCGGCGCGGCGCGCGAGATCGATTTCGGCTGGCAGATCTTCGACCAGCTGATCGCCCTCCAGGACTTCAACGGCGACGGCACCAACGACCTTGCCGGCCGGAAACCGGACGGCACGTTGTGGATGTATTCGAACACCGGGCAGGCGAAACTTATCAACGCCACCAAGATCGGGTCGGGGTGGGGCATCTACACCACCATCCTGGGCACCGGGGACGCCAACGGCGACCGGATGGCGGATATGATCGCCAACCAGCCCGACGGTTCGGTCTACTTCTACGCAGGAACCGGCATGCGTGACGAAGGCTATTCCGGCGGCCGCAAGATCGGCAACTTCGGCTGGGATGCCTTCGACATGCTCGTCGCCACGCCCGACTTCAACGGCGACGGCATCGCGGACCTGATCGCGCGAGGATCCGGTGGGACCCTGTGGTTCTACGCCGGCAATGGCACCGGGTCGTACGGCGCCGGAGTGCGGATCGGCAACTTCGGCTGGGATGCCTTCAACGCCCTGACCGGCGTGGGCGACCTGGACGGCGACGGCAGGAATGATCTGATTGCCCGCATGCCTGACGGGTCCCTGTGGCTGTACTCCGGCACCGGGCAGGTGAACTCGACCAGTAACGGCTATGCGCCGGGGCGGAAGATCGGCAACTTCGGCTGGGAGGCGTTCACGACGCTTTCCGGGACCGGCGACCTGACGGGCGACGGCAAGAACGACCTTCTGGCGCGGGGCTCCGACGGCTCCCTCTGGGTGTACCCCGGAACCGGCCGCGTCGACGGCACCAGTTCCGGGCTCGGCATACCCACGAAGATCGGCAATTTCGGCTGGGAGGTCTTCGACCAGCTCTTCGGCGTCGGGGACTACAACGCGGACGGCAAGAACGACGTGCTGGCACGGCTCCCCGACGGGACGTTGTTGCTCTACCCCGGTGATGGTGCGGGCCGGCTCTCCACGCCCCGGAAGGTCGGGACCGGGTGGAACATCTACGACGCCGTGCGTGGTGCCTGGAACCTCAACGGTGACCGCTACCCCGACATCGTCGCCCGCCGGCCGGACGGCTCGCTGTGGGCCTACTCGGGCACGGGCATGCAGCCCAACGAGGGTTACCTCGGCCGCATGTTCGCCGCCCAGTTGTCCTAGGGCGCCCCGCCCGCCAGGCCTGAGAGCCACCAGACGCAAAAAGAGCCGGATCCGAAAGGTCCGGCTCTTTTTGCGTCTACAGCGGAAAGGTCTTGCGCGCCGTTACGTCGCCGGCTCCAGCGCCGCGGCCAGCGGCAGCGTCCCGTCCCGGAATTCGATGGTCCGGCCGGCAGTCTGGGGCAGTCCCAGGACGGCGGCGGCCACCAGGGCCACGTTGGCCCGCGCGGTACCGGTGCCGGCTGAAGTGTCCGCCGGGGCGACGTCGATCAGTCCGTTACCGGGGCCGTCCGTGAGGGACCCTGGTCCCAGGATGGTCCAGGCCAGGCCGGTGCCGCGCAGGTAGGCGTCCGCAGCGGCCTTGGCCTCCGCGTAGGCGTGGAAGCTGTTGTCCGCAGGGACGCCGTGGTCCGGCCCAGCCCCCAGATAGGAGACCATGACGTAACGGGGCACGCCGGCTTCCGCTGCGGCGTCCATGGATCGGATCGCCGCGTCCCGGTCCACCGCGTAGGTGCGTTCCGGGCTGCCACCGCCGGCTCCGGCGGACCAAACGACGGCGTCGTGTCCCGTCAGTGCCGCGGCGAGTTCCGCCGTCGTGGACCTCTCCACATCCAGGACCGCCGGGGTGGCGCCGGTGGCAGCCACGTCGTCGCGGTGATCCGGATTGCGGATGATCGATGTCACCTCGGCTCCGTCCTTGGTCAGGATGCCGGAGAGTTCCAAAGCCACCTTGCCGTGGCCGCCGATGATTGCGATTCGCGTCATCGTCCCATTCTGTCCCACTTGAACCGGAGCCGCACCAGATGCCCCCCACTTCCCCAGGAAGGCCTAGCGTGTTCCCGGCAGAGTTCGGCGTAGACGCGGGCGGTTAGGCGTCAACCGGCGCTGAGGAACTCAACAACCCTGGCAGGCTGGAACACGGAGGGATCACCGTGCTCACCTTCGGCCGCCACTACCGTCACGTCGGCTCCCGCGGCGGCTGCAACGGCAGCACAAGTGTCCGTATTGGTGGCTTTGGGAACGGTGGTGTCCTGCGGCGACGCGAAGAACAGCGCCCGGAACCCGGGCGGGTAGGGCGGGCTGACCGGCGAAAGGTCTGCGGGGGCGCCATCGGGCCATGCCTGCCGGAAAGTGGGAAATTTGTCGGTCATGGTCGCGAGGTTGCAGACGGGGTAAATCCCCACGAACGCGGTGGCCGGGATGCGTCCGACGAGCTGCAGTGCGGGAAGCCCGCCCATCGATTGCCCCAGCAGAACAACATGCCGGGCACCCGCTTCCCGCGCCGCCCAATGATGGAGGTCCTCGTAGGCTGTGACCGAGGCGGGGGCGCCCCATACGTTCCCGCCAGCGTCCGAGCTGGCGATGCTGTAGCCGGCCCCCAGCAGGGCCTCCAGCAGCGCCGCCTGGTCGGTGCCCGCCTGCCACTCCTCGACGGTGCCGCCGTGCCCGTGGGCCGCAATCATGAGCGTGCCGTTGGGTCTGGCGGGGATCGTCACGGCGACATTGTCCGGGCCGATGACGGCACGCACGGTTCGTTGGGTCGCTTCCGGTGCAGGCGCAGCCACCACGCCGCACCCGGACAGCCCCAATATGATCACCACAAGCAACAGCCAACGCACAATATCCCCCCGAGCGCAGAGCCTACCTCCCCGCACGCCTTTCCGGTGAACATTGGGATAACTTCTCTGGCTGGAATTGGACGCCCGGGGCGCCAAAAGCGCCGGAACATCTGGGTGTGGCCCGTTCGAACACAAAAAGACCCCGCAGGCTCGGCCTGCGGGGTCATTCTGTAGCGGTGGGGAGGCTCGATCTCCCGACCTCACGATTATGAGTCGTGCGCTCTAACCAACTGAGCTACACCGCCACGAATGAGAAAAACCTGCGCCAAGCCGGTCAAAAACCGCCTTGACACAGGCCCTCATTCCGAGCCCCCCACCGGAATCGATCCGGTGACCTCGTTCTTACCAAGAACGCGCTCTACCACTGAGCTAGGGGGGCAACGAGTAAATACTCTACCGGAAGATTCCGCTCCCAACAAATCGGCCGATCTTCCCTGCCCATCGCGCCGAAACCCGCGCGGTTTCGGGGATTTCCGGGGCCTTCGACCGTCCTCCGCAGCCCCGCTCCGACCGGTCCGCACCAGTATGTGACGAAGCCGACTCGCGGGTCCTGCACCGAACCGGCATGCCGCGCCGCGCGGCCCGGAAACGCGGAACGGGCCGGCTCAAAAGAGCCGGCCCGTTCTGGTGCTGCCTAGGAGCTAATGGTTACCACTTGTTGCGGGGCTTGAAGCCGCCTTCGTGGCGAGGCTTGCGGGTGTCCGCGCCGACGCCGCGCTCGTTG
Source organism: Pseudarthrobacter sp. B907 (assembly GCF_040137805.1). NCBI lineage: Bacteria > Bacillati > Actinomycetota > Actinomycetes > Micrococcales > Micrococcaceae > Pseudarthrobacter > Pseudarthrobacter sp. B907. The sequence continues at coordinate 57,637 of NZ_JBEEQE010000004.1, forward strand.
CGGTCGCTGAAGGAGCGGCCGCCGCGGTCCGCGGAGGAACGCTCGCCGTCGTTCTTGCGGAATTCGCGCTTGAAGCCGCCGTTGCCCTTGAAGTTGCCGCTGCCGCCGGAGTACCCGCCGCGGTCGCCGCGGTCGCCGCCACGGTTGCCCTGGTAGGCGCCGCGGTCACCGGAAGGCTTGCGGCCGTTGTCCAGCTCGAGGTGGATCAGCTCGCCGCCGATCCGGGTGCGGGACAGGGCCTTCAGCTGCTCGGGGCTCAGGTCCGCTGGAAGCTCCACGAGGGAGTGGTCCGAGCGGATGTCGATGCCGCCGATCTGGGCCGAGGAGATGCCGCCCTCGTTGGCGATGGCGCCGACGATGGAGCCCGGCATAACGCGCTGGCGGCGTCCGACGGCGATCCGGTAGGTGGCGTTGCCCTCGGTCAGGGTGCGGGTCGGGCCGCGGGAGCCGAAGCCGTCCTTGGAGCGTTCGCGCTTCTGGAATTCCGGAGCGGCAGGCAGTTCCTTGACCAGGAGCGGCTGGCCGCCCTGCGCCATAACGGCCAGTGCGGCGGCGATCTCGGCGGCCGGAACGTTGTGCTCTTCCTCGTAGGAGGCGATCAGGTCGCGGAAGGCCGAAACGTCCTCGGACTCGAGGGTCTCGGTGATCTTGTCCGCGAACTTGCCCAGGCGCAGGGTGTTGACCGTCTCCGCAGTGGGCAGGTGCATCTGCTCGACCGGCTGGCGGGTGGCCTTCTCGATCGAACGCAGCAGGTACTTCTCCCGCGGGGTCATGAACAGCACGGCGTCGCCGGAGCGTCCCGCGCGGCCGGTGCGGCCGATGCGGTGCACATAGGACTCGGTGTCGTGCGGGATGTCGTAGTTGATCACGTGGCTGATCCGCTCGACGTCCAGGCCGCGGGCGGCGACGTCGGTGGCCACGAGGATGTCGATGCGGCCTTCCTTGAGTGCATCGACCGTGCGCTCACGCTGCTGCTGCGGGATGTCGCCGTTGATGGCGGCGGCCTGGAAGCCGCGGGAGCGTAGCTTGTCCGCGAGGTCCTCGGTGGCCATCTTGGTCCGGACGAAGGCGATGACGCCGTCGAACTCTTCAACCTCGAGGATGCGGGTCAGCGCGTCGAGCTTGTGCGGGCCCATGACCTGCAGGTACCGCTGGCGGGTGTTGGCGCCGGTGGTGGTCTTGGACTTGACCTGGATCTCGGCCGGGTTGTTCAGGTACTGCTTGGACATCCGGCGGATCTGGCTCGGCATGGTGGCGGAGAACAGGGCAACCTGGCGGCCCTCGGGGGTCTGCTGGAAGATCTGCTCCACGTCATCGGCGAAGCCCATGCGCAGCATCTCGTCGGCCTCATCCAGCACGAGGTACTGGAGTTCGGACAGGTCCAGGGAACCCTTGGCGATGTGGTCGATCACGCGGCCGGGGGTACCGACTACAACCTGGGCGCCGCGGCGCAGGCCGGCCAGCTGCGGGCCGTAGGCGGAGCCGCCGTAGACCGGCAGGACGGTGAAGTCGTCGATGTGCTTGGCGTAGGAGGTGAAGGCTTCGGCGACCTGGAGGGCGAGCTCGCGGGTCGGAGCCAGGACCAGGGCCTGCGTCTTGCGGGACGGGCCGTTCAGGTCGTGGAGTTCGGCCAGCCGGGACAGCGCCGGTACTGCGAATGCTGCAGTCTTACCGGTGCCGGTCTGGGCCAGGCCGACGACGTCGCGGCCCTCAAGCAGGACCGGGATGGTCGCTGCCTGGATCGGGGACGGCTTCTCGTAGCCGACGTCCTGCAGGGCGGCGAGGACGCGGGCGTCGATGCCGAGGTCAACGAAGCGGAGGCCGCCGTCGTCGTCGCCGGAGTTATCGGCGGTGGTGTCAGCGGGGGTCTCGGCTGCGGCGGGGGCAGCCGGTGCGGTGAACTCGACGTCGGCGCTGGTGGTCTCGGTGTCGACGGAGTTGTCCTGATTTTCGGGCATAGGGGAATCTTCCTCATCCATAGGGGCCAGGCGGCACAACCCGAGGTGAGCGGAGCCGCAGTACGCGTGACACATGGTGCCGGGCATACTTTGACCGGCCGGTCACATAGAAGCCCGGCGCTTTCGCAATCCCGTGGCAGGACTTCCCGCTGCATCTCTTGGCTGCTATCCCAGCAGTCTGTACAGCGTTTTCTTTAGCCGGCTCTCCCTATGAAAATGCCCGCAACACAGTTTTGCGGGCCCCAACACTTACCAGTCCTGCCTCAAGAATTGGGCAGGAATAAGGGATTTCCGGAGTGGGGGATATTTCAAGTGTAGAGCATGCCGCGGCGTAGGTGCTAACGGGAGGCCCCGCCTGCGGCGGTGAGCTTGCGCACACTGCCGTTTCCGCCGCTACTGCCCCAGCCGGCGCCCCAGCTTCTCGAAATACTCGTGATACTCAGGCTGGAGGCGGATTTCGCCGTCGGCGTCGGCGTCCCGCAGGGCCTCCATGTCCTCGAGCGTGGGATCGCTGAACCACTTGCCGATGGTGACGCCGTGGGTGGGGACAAAGATCCGGTGGATATGGTCCCCCGCCGCGATGGTGCCGGTCCGGACCACCCGCAGGTAGCTGCCCACCCGGCCGGCCTCGCCGAACCTTGCTACCCAGTTCGGCACCTGCATCCGCCGCTGGAACGTGGCACAGGGCATCCGGGGCGAGGTCACCTCCACTTCGACGTCGAGGCCGATCTTCCAGCGTTCGCCGATCACGGCGTTGGTGGCATCAACGCCGGCGACCCGCAGGTTCTCGCCGAAGTACCCGGGCGGGATGTCCCGGCCGAGCTCCTCAGCCCAGTAGTCGGCGTCGTCCTGGGAATAGGCATAGAGCGCCTGGTCCTCGCCGCCGTGGTGGATGCGGCTGGCCTGGATGTCGCCGTGCAGTCCCAGCCGGTGCACCTTGACCGGACCGTCCACGGGGCGTTTGTCGATCGCGGTCACGCCCACGCTTCCGGCATCGCTGAGCAGCTGATGTACCCGGCAGACGGCAAGCACAGAAGCGGTGTCCATGGCACCAGTGTAGGCCCGGGGTCAGCCGGCGGCGCTCCAGCCCAGTTACTTTCCCGCCGGCCCCCGGGCCCGGCAGCGACACCTGCGTGTCGGCCGCGATCGGAGCGCGGGTCCGGAAGTAGCCGGGCAGGAACGTCGGGGACGGCGCCCGCACCGGAACGTAGGATGCTCCCATGAGCAGTGTTGCAGCAACAGATGTGTCCGATGTCCTGGCGATCGACTCCCTGCTGAGCGCCGGCGAGCTGGCCGTGCGGGAAAAGGTCCGCGATTTCACCACCCAGCGGATCCGGCCCGGCATCGCGCGCTGGTATGAGGACGGTGTGTTCCCGCTGGAGCTGGCCCCGGAACTGGGCGAACTCGGAGTCCTCGGCATGCATCTGGAGGGCTTCGGCTGCCCGGGCCGCTCCGCGGTGGAATACGGCCTGGCGGCGATGGAGCTGGAGGCCGGCGATTCGGGCATCCGCACGTTCGTCTCCGTGCAGGGCTCCTTGGCGATGACCGCCATCCACAAATGGGGCTCGGAGGAGCAGAAGCAGGAGTGGCTCCCCCGGATGGCTGCCGGCGAGCTGATCGGCTGCTTCGCCCTAACCGAACCCACCGCGGGCTCGGACCCCGCCGCCATGCAGACCTTTGCCCGCCGGGACGGGACCGGCGACGGCGCCGGCTGGGTCCTGGACGGGGCGAAGCGCTGGATCGGACTGGCCTCGGTGGCGGACGTCCTGGTGGTCTGGGCCATGACCGAAGACGGCGTGCGCGGCTTCCTGGTCCCCGCCGGCTCCCCCGGGGTCACCGCGACGCCGATCGGTCAGAAGCTCTCGATGCGCGCCTCGATCCAGTGCGACGTGGCGTTCGACGGCGTCCGGCTGGGCCCGGAGGCGATGCTGCCCGCGGCGCAGGGACTGCGGGGCCCGTTCTCCTGCCTGAACGAGGCGCGGTACGGGATTGCCTGGGGCGCGATGGGTGCCGCCCGGGACTCGTATGAGGCGGCGCTGCGGTACTCGCAGGAGCGGCTGCAGTTCGGCAAGCCGCTGGCCGGCTACCAGCTGACCCAGGAGAAGCTGGTGAACATGCTGCTGGAGATCCAGAAGGGCACGCTGCTGGCGCTGCAACTGGGCCGGCTCAAGGACGCCGGGTCGCTGCGGCCGGAACAGATCTCGCTCGGCAAGCTGAACAACGTGCGGGAGGCGATCACAATTGCCCGCGAGGCGCGCACCATCCTGGGCGGGAACGGCATCACACTGGGCTACTCGCCGCTGCGGCACGCCGCCAATCTGGAGTCGGTCCGCACCTACGAGGGCACCGATGAGGTTCACACCCTGGTTTTGGGCCAGCACATCACCGGGCTGGCCGCCTTCCGCTAGGACGGGCGGCCACGGGGCCTTCGGGCATCAGGCCGAGAAGCCGCCGTCGCTCTTGACCAGCTGGCCGGAGACCCAGCGGCCCTCGGGCGAGAGCAGGAACGCCACCGTGCCGGCCACGTCCGCGGGGGTGCCGAGCCGCCCGCCGGGCTGCCGCCGGGACAGCTCCCCGCGCAGCTGGGGATCCATCCAGCCGGTGTCGACCGGGCCGGGGTTGAGCGCGTTGGCGCTGATCCCCTGCGGGCCCAGCTCCCGGGCCGCGGCTATCACGATCCGGTCCAGGGCGCCCTTGGATGCCCCGTACGGCAGGTTGAACGCGGTGTGGTCGCTGGTGAGCGCCACGATCGCGCCGCCGTCGGCCGGTGCCTGCCGGGCGAACGCGGCAATCAGCTGCCAGCTGGCGCGGGTATTGACGGCGAAGTGCCGCTCAAAGCTCGCCAGGGACGTGTCCAGGATGCCGGAGTCCACGGATTCCGCGTGGCTGAGCACCAGTGCCTGCAGCGTGCCGGCCTCGTCCGCCGCCGAGGCCATCAGCCGGTCCACGGCCTGCGGGTCCTCGAAGTCGGCGGGCACCGCCACCACTGCTGCGCCGGTGGCCTGCAGTTCGGCGGTGAGGCGCTCGACGTCGTCCGGCTGGACGCCCCAGGGCATGCGGGTGTCGTAGTCCTGCCAGTAGGTGATCACGAGGTCCCAGCCGTCGGCCGCGAGCCGGCGCGCGATGCCGGCTCCCAGACCCGCGAGCCGTCCAACGCCGGTGACCAGTGCCGTCCTGCGCTGGACCGGGACAGGGGCGGAAGAACCGGGAGTCTGGGTCATACGCTTCAGCCTAGCCGGGCCGGTGCGGCCGGTCCGCGGACCGGCGCCGCTGTTGTGTCCGCATCGAGTGCCAGGGACCCGCGGCGCAGGGCCAGCTGCCAGCACAGCAGGAGGGCCAGGGCGCAAAAGACCCCGGCGCTGGACGCCATGATCCAAAGCCCGGGAGTCTGGACGTTGAGGTCCTGCGCGCCGAGGGCGGTGCCGATCGTCTTTGGTGAGAAGAGGAACACGAGCACGGAGACGCCCAGCACGCCGCCCATCAGCCAGCGGGATCCGCGGTAGCGGTGCGGCAATTCGCGCAGCGTCCAGGCGAAGGCGGGAAGAACGACGGCGACCCACACCCAGTGGTGGGACCAGGACACGGGGCTGATCAGCAGCATGGTCAATGCCGTCGCCGAAATGGCGACCACCCGGGAGCCCTGCTCGCTCGCGGCTTTGATGACGCCGGCCGCCAGCGCCACCACCAACAGGCTCAGCACCAGCCAGGGCACGGTGACGGCGTCCTCGGGGACGCCGAAGTGCAGCAGCGCGCCCTTGATGGAGAGGTTGTCGACGTAGCCGGCGCCGCCGATCCGGGAGGTGTCCGGCAGGATCCGGAGCCAGAACTGCAGGGACTCGGCCGGGAGCAGCAGCGCGCCGAGCACCACGGTGAAGAGGAATCCCGCACCCATGTTCAGCAGGCCGCGCCAGTCCTTGCGGACCAGGAAATAGAGCCCGAACACCAGCGGCGTCAGCTTGATGCCCGCGGCGACACCTACCAGAAACCCGCTGCCTGGAACGCCACGGGCCCAGCGGGGGTTCCGGGCCAGCAGGTCCGCCGCCATCAGGCCCATCAGCAGGATGTTGACCTGCCCGAAGGCCAGGGTTTCGCGCCAGGGTCCAAGGTTGAGCACGGCCAGGACAAGGACGGCCGCGGCCCAGCGGTGGCCAGGGGAACGGAAGGCCGCGCGCCAGTCTGCCTTGGCCGTCCAGTAGCGGACCGCGCGGACAGCGACCCAGAGCGCAATAATCACGCCGGCGGTGTTGAACCAGTTCAGCGCGAGCTTCTCGGGCAGCCGAGCCAGCAGGCTGAAGAGCAGGGCGGCGAAGGGCGGGTACGTGAACGGCAGGCCGGGTCCGCCGGCCCAGTCAACGTTGCCTTCATAGAGGTCCGAGGCCGCCGGGCCGGCGTCGTTGAGGATCTTCCCGCCGTACCAGTAGACGCTGAAGTCGAGGCCCTGCTCGCCCCAGACACTCAGCCAGTGCCACACTGCGAGGGCCACGGCGGCCGCGCCCAGCGGCAACAGGGCGCCCGCCGGGCTGAGGGGACGGCGCCTCTGCCGCGACGGGTCCGACGGCGGCTCCACCCGGCTCCCGGACGGCGGCCGGGCATGCGGGTTTTCGGCGTCGAGCACTGACATGTGTGGATCCCCCAATATTTGCTGCCGCGGGACGGGGCGGGGCGCGCCGGCGGCGGCTGTCCCGGTCCCCGCCGCTTATCCTACCGAGTCCTCAGGCCGGGACCGGGATCCTGGCCTTTTCTCCGGCGTCCTTGCGGATGGTGGCGCTGATGACGGCGGCAATGGTGCACATGGCCGCGGCAGCAAACCAGGCGTAGGTGTACTGGCCGGTGGCGTCCCGGACGGCCCCCGCGGCCAGCGCCGCCGCGGCAGCGCCGAGCTGGTGGGCGGCGAAGACCCAGCCGAACACCACACTGCCGTCCGCCCCGAACACCTGCCGGCAGATCGCGGCCGTCGGCGGCACGGTGGCCACCCAGTCCAGGCCATAGATGACCACGAACACGATCATGCTGGGCTGCACCTCGGCGCTGAGCAGCAGCGGCAACACCAGCAGCCCGATGCCCCGGAACTGGTAGTAGACCGCCAGCAGGATCCGCGGGTTGAACCGGTCCGTGAGCCAGCCCGAGGCGATGGTTCCGAGGATGTCGAAGATCCCGACGACGGCGAGCAGGCCCGCCGCTGTGGTTTCGGCCATGCCGTGGTCGTGTGCGGAGGGAATGAAGTGCGTGCCGATCAGTCCGTTGGTGGTGGCTCCGCAGATCGCGAAACCGGCCACGAGGGCCCAGAACGTGCGGACCCGGCTGGCGCGTTTGAGGACCTGGAGCGCGCGAACGGCGGCGTTCCGGCGGGGCTCCGCCGGTTCCGCCGGTTCGGCCGGCGCGGACGCGGTTGCCGGGGATTCCGGCGGCGCCGCGGCCTCGGCGCCGTAGGGCAGCGCCCCGACGTCGGCCGGTGAGTTCTTCAGGAATTTCAGGACCAGCGGGACCACGGCCAGCGCCCCGGCGGCGATCAGCAGCGAGGCCTGCCGCCAGCCCGGGCTCTGCGCGAGGGCGGCGATGAACGGCAGGAACACCAGTTGCCCTGCAGCACTTCCGGCGGTGAGGATGCCGATCACGAGCCCGCGGCTTTTCACGAACCAGGTGTTCGCGATGGTGGCGGCGAACACCAGCGCCATGGATCCGGTGCCGAGCCCGATCAGCAGTCCCCAAGTCAGCAGGATCTGCCACGACTGGTTGACCAGGACAGTCAGGGCGCTGCCGGCCCCGATCAGCACCAGCGCCACCGAGGTGACTGCCCGGATGCCGAAGCGTTCCATCAGGGCCGCGGCGAACGGGGCCGTGAGGCCGAAGAGTACCAGGTTGATGCTGACGGCCGCCGACAGGACGGTGGTGGACCAGCCGAACTCGTTCTGCAGGGGTACCATCAGCACGCCCGGGGCGGCCCGGAAGCCGGCGGCGCCCACCAGCGCCAGAAACGCGACGGCGGCGACCATCCAGGCCGGGTGCAACCGGCGGTTGACGGGAGGACGGGACGTGGTCCGGGGCGAGCTCATGCTGCTGTTCCGTTCTTCGGGGCCGCCGGAGCCGTGGCGAGGGGTACCGGGAGGTCGGTCCGGGTGAGGCTGTGCCAACTCGTGTTCCCAGCCGTGAGCCTTTCACCGCAGGCCGTGCAGCTGTCCGCTGAGGACGTCCGCTGCCCGCAGCCGCTGTGGACCACGAACATGTGGGCCCGCTCCGACGGCGCTGGCAGGTGCTTTTCGGACCACAGCACGACGGCGTTGAGCACCGGCAGGACGTCCTCGCCCTTGGCGGTGAGCACGTATTCCTGGCGCTGCCGGCCGCCGTCGTCGTAGGGCCTGCGGGTGAGCAGGCCCGCCTCCACCAGGGCCGCGAGCCGCCGGGTGAGGACCGAATCCGCCGCGCCCAGCCGCTCCTTGATGGCGTCGAAGCGGCCGTTGCCGAAGAAGACTTCGCGCAGGACCAGCATGCCCCACGGGTCGCCAAGGATATCCAGGCCGCGGGCCATGCTGCAGGTGCGCCGGGACCAGTCGGATCTAAGTGCCATGCGGACGAGCCTAGCTAACTTCTTTCAAGAAAGCTAGGTGATGCGGCGGATCGGCTATTGGTGCTGGCGGAGGCCCGCGCGGGACGGCCGGTAAGCGAGGGCCCAGTAGACCAGCATGGCCGTTCCGCAGGCCACGCCGAGGCTCGCGAGGGTGAGCTGCCAGGGCGTGTTGGGGTCCTTGCCCCACTCATGTGCCCCGGCCATCACGGCGAGGTACTTGGGCGTGAGGTAGAACGCGACGACGGACGCGGCAACGATGATCCAGCCGGCCAGCCGCATCCGTCCGTTGCGCGAGGGCACCCGGCGGATCGCGAACCCCATGCACGGCAGCGCCACGGCCATCCAGACCCAGTGGTGCGACCAGGACACCGGGCTGATCAGCAGCATCAGCAGGGCGGTGGCGGAGACGGCCACGAAGTTCTCGTCCGCGTCCACCGCCCACTTGATCACCAGCGCTGCCACCGCGGCAAGGGCCAGCACGAGCACCAGCCACACCACGGACGTCACCGGGGAGTCCGGCAGCCCCAGGTGCAGCAGCAGACCCTTGACCGAGAGGTTGTCCACGTAGGCCGGTCCGCCGATCCGCCCGGTGTCCGGCAGAATCTTGGTCCAGAACGTCACCGACGCCGTGGGCAGCAGGGCCCAGGCCAGTGCGATCGAGCCGAAGAACCCCGCGGCCATCCAGCCCAGGGCCTTGAAGTCGCGACGGACGAGGAAGTACAGCCCGAACGCCAGCGGGGTCAGTTTGATCCCCGCCGCGATCCCAATCAGCAGGCCCGCGGGCCAGCGCAGTTCGCCGGCCCGGGACTTCCCGTACAGCGCGAAGTCGGCCAGGATCAGGCCCATCAGGATGATGTTGATCTGGCCGAAGTCGAAGGTGTCCCGCCACGGCCCCAGCAGCAGGATCGCCGCGGTGCCGGCCAGGGCCACGGCCCGGAACCGCCAGTCGGCGGCCGCATCCCGCCAGCGGCCCAGCCCGAAGTAATGCCGGGTCAGCCAGGCGGAGACGACGCCGGCGCCGAGCAGGGCGGAGGCGGTAAAGACGAAGCCGCCGGCACTCTGGCCCAGCGTGGCCATGGCGGCAAAAATCAGTGCGGCGAACGGCGGGTAGGTGAACGGCAGCCCGTCCCGCGGCGCGTACAGCTCGTTCACGCCGGTCTCTCCTGCCTGCAGGACGCGGTTTCCGCCGTAGAAGTAGACCTCGAAGTCGTTCAGCAGCGGAATGTAGGCCGAGTACAGCACCACCAGTGCCGCGACGACGGCGGCGGCGCCGGCCGCCGTCGCGATCCAGCCGCGGGTGGTGGAACCGGCCGCCTTCGAAAGGGTGGTCACCGGAGGCTAGCTGCCCGGCTCAAGGCGCGCGAAGGCCTGCTCGAGGTCCGCGATCAGGTCCTCCACGTCCTCGATGCCGCAGGAGAGCCGGATCAGGTTCACCGGGACTGCCAGCTCGGTGCCCTTGACCGAGGCGTGGGTCATCTCCGACGGGTAGTTCATCAGCGATTCGATGCCGCCCAAGGATTCCGCAAGGGTGAACACGGAGGTGGACTCGGCCACCTTGCGTGCCGCCGCCTCGCCGCCCTTGAACTGCACGGAGACCATGCCGCCGAACTTCTTCATCTGCTTCTTGGCCAGCTCGTGGCCCGGGTGCGAAGGCAGACCCGGGTACAGCACGGCCTCCACCTCGGGGCGCTCCAGCAGCCATTCGGCCACGGCCTGGGCGTTGTCGCTGTGCCGGTCCATGCGCACGCCGAGGGTCTTGAGCCCGCGGGTGGTCAGGAAGGCATCCATCGGCCCGGACACTGCGCCGACGGCGAACTGCACGAAGCCGATCTTCTCGGCCAGCTCCGGATCGTTGACGATGATGGCGCCGCCGACGACGTCGGAGTGCCCGCCGATGTACTTCGTGGTGGAGTGCACCACGACGTCGGCCCCCAGCGCCAACGGGGTCTGCAGGTACGGGGAGGCGAAAGTGTTGTCCACCACGAGGAGGGCGCCGGCGTCGTGCGCCACCTTGGCGAGGGCCGCGATGTCGGTGATTTTCATCATCGGGTTCGACGGCGTCTCCACCCAGACCAGCCGGGTCTTGTTGGCGGCCACGGCCTTGGCGACGGCGTCGAGGTCGGACATGTCCACCGGGGTGTTGCCGATCCCCCACTCCCCCAGGACGCGGCTGATCAGCCGGTACGTGCCGCCGTAGGCGTCGTTGCCGAGCACGATGTGGTCCCCGGGCCGGGTGAGGGCGCGGATCATCGAATCCTCGGCGGCAAGTCCCGAGCTGAAGGAGAACGCGGCGGACCCGCCCTCCAGCGCCGCGAGCTGTTCCTGCAGCGCGTCGCGGGTGGGGTTGGTGCCGCGGCCGTATTCATAGCCGGCCCGGAGGCCGCCGATCCCGTCCTGCGCGTAGGTGGAGGAGAAGTGCACCGGGGGCACCACGGCGCCGGTGCGCGGCTCGAAGGCCTGGCCGGCGTGCACGGCGCGGGTGTTGAAGCCGGCGTTCTTCGCGGAAGAGCTTTCTGGCTGGGACATGGGACTCCTTGGGCTGGTCAGTTGCTGAGGTAGGCGAGGAGGTCGTGGCGGGTCAGGATCCCCACCGGAGCGCCGACGAACGTCACCATCAGGGTGTCGGCGTCGGAGAGGAGTTCGCGGGCGGTGGAGATCGATTCGAGCGAACCGATCACCGGCAGCCGGGCCTCCATGTGTTCGGAGATCTTGTCCGTGAGGTTCGCCTCGCCGCGGAACAGCTTGGCGGTCAGGGTGCGCTCATCGACCGCGCCCAGCACCTCGCCCATCACCACCGGCGGCTCCGCGGACAGCACCGGGATGTGCGAGACGCCGTACTCGTTCATGATGTTGATGACGTCGCGGACGCTCTCGTTGGGGTGGATGTGCACCAAATCCGGCAGCTCGCCGGTTTTGGCCTTGAGCACCTCGCCCACCGAGGCCTCGTCGCCGCTGGCCAGGAAACCGTAGGAGCGCATCCACTGGTCGTTGAAGATCTTTGCCAGGTAGCCGCGGCCGGAGTCCGGCAGGATCACCACCACGACGGCGTCGGCGGGCAGGTCTTTCGCGGCCTGCAGCGCGGCGACGACGGCCATCCCGGAGGAACCGCCCACCAGCAGACCCTCCTCGCGGGCCAGGCGGCGGGTCATGGCGAAGGAGTCGGCGTCGCTGACGGCGATGACGTCGTCGGGCACGGCCTTGTCGTAGTTGGCCGGCCACATGTCCTCGCCGACGCCCTCGACGAAGTACGGCCGACCGGTGCCGCCGGAGTAGACCGAACCGGCGGGATCGGCGCCGATGATCTTGACCACGCCGCCGTCGGCCTCGGGCCGGTCCGCGGAGACTTCCTTGAGGTAGCGGCCGGTGCCGGTGATGGTGCCGCCGGTGCCGGCGCCGATCACGCAGTGCGTGACCCTGCCGTCGGTGTCCTTCCAGATTTCCGGTCCGGTGGACTCGTAGTGGCTGGCCGGCGCGGCCGGGTTGGAGAACTGGTCCGGCTTGAAGGCGCCGGGGACCTCGGTGACCAGGCGGTCCGAGACGCCGTAGTAGCTTTGCGGGCTGTCCGGGGCGACGGCGGTGGGCGTCACCACGACTTCGGCGCCGTAGGCCTGGAGCACGGCGCGCTTGTCCTCGCCGACCTTGTCCGGGACCACGAAGATGCAGCGGTAGCCCTTCTGCTGGGCCACGAGCGCCAGCCCCACCCCGGTGTTGCCGGAAGTGGGCTCCACGATGGTCCCGCCGGGCCGGAGCTTGCCGCTGCGCTCCGCATCTTCGATCATCTTGGCCGCGATGCGGTCCTTGATGGAGCCGCCCGGGTTGAGGTATTCGAGCTTCACCAGGACCGTCGCGGCGATGCCGTCGGTGACGTGGTTGAGTTTGACGAGCGGCGTGTTGCCGATGAGGTCCAGGACGGACTGGGCGTACTTCATAGGTACAAAGTTACCGTCTGCAGCAGCCGGAGTCGGATTCAGTCACGTCGCGTGGGCGCCGCAGCCCCGCGGGTGCGACGATAGGGCGGTGAAGCGAAGGTCCTGGTTGAAGCCGCTGAGGAGCTATCTGGTCCCCGGCGGCATGCTGCTGGCCGGGGCCGCCGCGCTGGGCACCGGGCTGCTGCCTTGGCCGGCCTTCGAGGAACTCGCCGGCCGCACGGTCCCGGTGCTGGGGTTCGTGGTGGCCATGTCCCTGGTGACGGAACTGGTGGACGACGCCGGGCTGTTCCGGGCGGTGACCGACCGCCTGGCCGCGCTGGGCCGGGGCCGGGTGCTGCTGCTCTGGTTCCTGGTGATCGCGCTCGCTTGCGTTTCCACCGTGTTCCTCTCGCTCGATACGACGGCGGTGCTGGTCACCCCGGTCGTGGTGCTGCTGGCCGTCCACGCCCGGATCCCGCCGCTCCCCTTCGCCCTGACCACCATCTGGCTCGCGAACACGGCCTCGCTGCTGCTTCCTGTCTCCAACCTGACCAACCTGCTGGCGCAGTCCCGGCTGGGCCTCAGCCCGGCCGCCTTCGCCTCCCTGGTCTGGGCCCCGGCCCTGGTGGGCGTCCTGCTGCCCCTGGCGCTGCTCTGGCTGGCCTTCCGCAAGCAGCTGCGGGGCAGCTACGGTCCGCAGCCGGCCCACCAGGTGCGGGACCGGGTGCTGCTCTACGCCTCGGCCGGCGTGATGCTGGTGCTGCTGCCGGCCCTGGTGTCCGGAGTCCCGGTGTATCTTCCCGCCGGCGCCGCCGCCGCGGTCCTCCTGACGCTGTTCCTGTGGCGCCGCCGGTCAAGCCTGCGCTGGTCCATGGTCCCGTGGCGGCCGCTGATGCTCACGATCGGATTGTTCATGGTGGTGGAGGCGCTGCACGCCAACGGCCTGGCCAGGGTGCTGGGCGGCGTCGCCGGTTCCGGGGACAGCCTGCCCGCGCTGCTCCAGTTGGCGGGCCTCGGGGTGGGCGCGTCGAACGCGGTCAACAACCTCCCGGCGTACCTTGCGTTGGAGCCGGTGGGAGGCTCGCCCGTGCGGCTCGCGGCGCTGCTGATCGGCGTGAACCTGGGTCCGCTGGTGACGCCGTGGGCGTCGCTGGCCACCCTGCTCTGGCACGAACGGCTGCGGGCGCTCAACGTGGAGATCCGCTGGGGCGGCTTCGCGCTGGCCGGCCTCGCCGCCGTCGTCCTCACCGTTCCCGCGGCGGTCGTGGCGCTGTGGCTGGTCAGCGGGATGCACTAGGCGCCCCTCACGCGCCGAGGTCGTTCCCCGCCTCCCCTGTTGTTTCCGGCGCTGGAGCTGCGTTCTGCCAGAGCCCCACGACGTTGCCCTCGGTGTCCTTGAAATACGCGTTCCAGCCCATCCCGGGGACCTCCATCTTGCCGCGGTGGACCGACCCGCCGCCGGCCACGATCTGCTCCAAAGCGGCGTCGATGTCCTCGACGTCGACCGTCACCACCGGCGCCGTCAGGTCGCCGCGGCGGAACAGGCCGCCGTTGATGGAGCCTGCGACCGCCGGACGGCCCTGCTCGTCCATCGGCGTGGTCATCGCCAGGCTGTATTCCATCTCCGGCATGACTTGGAAACCCCAGCCGAACACCGAACTGTAGAACTCCCGGGCTCGGTTTTCGTCGTCCGCCGGAAGCTCGAAGTGCACCACTCCACCAGCCATCACACTCTCCTGACACTCAAGGGATCCGTTCCCGGGCGGGCGCGGAACTCCGTGCCCCAGCCGGATTCTAAGCCCGTCACGGGGCGGCGGTTAAGGGCCGTTGGACCCGCGGCTCCCTGCCGCCGGTGGGCCCCGGCGGCCTCCGGGAGCGCCCCGCGGGCGGTCCCGGATGCCCCCGACGCGGGCCGGGCGTGGGAACATATTTGGATGACCACCGCAGAGCTCCCGGCCGGCGCCGCAGCCGCGGCGGACGCCTCGCTGCGGTGGCACCCGGGCGGCCCCTACGATCTCCTGCAGACCCTTGGCACGCTCCGCCGGGGCCACGGCGACCCCTCGATCCGGGTGGCGCCGGACGGCTTCTGGATGGCGTTCACGACGGCGACCGGCCCGGCCACGCTGCGCTTGGCCAGCACCGGCCCGGCGGCCGCACCGGTGATCGAGGCACGCGCCTGGGGACCGGGTGCAGAGGAAGCGGTCCGGGCCGTTCCGCGGCTGCTCGGCCGAGACGACGACTGGACGGCCTTCGACGAGCCGGCTTTCCACGCCTCCCTCCCCCGCATGGTCGTCGACGCCCGGCGCCGGAACCCCGCTGTCCGGCTCCCTTCGACCGGCCGGATGATCGACGCGCTGGTGCCCACCGTCCTCGAGCAGAAGGTCACCGTGATCGAGGCCCGCCGGGGCTACCGCTACCTGATGTACCGCTTCGGGACCCCGGCCCCCGGCGCCGGCACCGTGGCGCCGGCGGATCTCCGGGTTCAGCCCACCGCCGCGCAGTGGCTGCGCATTCCGTCCTGGGAATGGCACAAGGCCGGAGTCGGCCCGCAGCGCTCCGACACCGTCATGCGGGCGCTCCGCTCCGCCGCCGCGCTCGAACGGCTGGCGGTGCTGCCCGCCGCCGAGGCGGCCGCGAGGCTGCAGACGCTGCCCGGGATCGGCATCTGGACAGCGGCCGAGGTGGTGCAGCGCACGCACGGCTGCCCGGACTCAATCGCGGTGGGCGACTACCATCTGGCCGCCTACGTCGGCGCCGCCCTGACCGGGCGGAGGACGGACGACGCCGGCATGCTGCGGCTGCTCGCCCCCTGGGCCGGCCACCGGCAGCGGGTGGTGCGCATGATCGGCCTCAGCGGCTTCCGCAAGCCGGTCTTCGGCCCGCGGATGACCATCCAGGACCACCGGAACCACTGACCCTCGCCCAAGCAAGGCGGCACCGACTGCGCTCCGGGGGCACTTTGGCACGGACACGCCGCCAACCGGGCCGCCGACGTCGTCCTTGGCCGCCAAAGTGCCCTCGGACGGTCCACGGCGCGAATCACCGCCCCAGCCCCGGCCAGCCCCGGCCCGCGTTGCTTTTAGAGACCCAGCCTCGCCACGGCCTCCTGGCGCATGTCCACCTTGCGGATCTTGCCGGAAACGGTCATCGGGAAGCTCTCGCGGACGTCCACATAGCGCGGGATCTTGTAGTGCGCCAGCTTCCCGCTGCAGAACTCCGCAAGGGCCTCAGCGTCCAGCGGGGCGGCGCCGGGCTTGAGGATGACGCAGGCCATGAGTTCCTCGCCGTAGCTGGCATCCGGGACGCCGATCACCTGCACATCCTGGATGTCCGGGTGGGTGTAGAGGAACTCCTCGATCTCGCGGGGGTAGATGTTCTCGCCGCCGCGGATCACCATGTCCTTGATCCGGCCCTCGATCACGAGATAGCCGTCCTCGTCCATCCGGGCCAGGTCCCCGGTGTGCATCCAGCCCTCGGCGTCGATCGCCTCCGCGGTTTTGTCCGGCTGGTTCCAGTAGCCCTGCATCACGGAGTAGCCGCGGGTGCACAGCTCGCCGATGTCGCCCCGTTGCAGCACCTCACCGGTCATGGGGTCCACCACCCGGCTCTCCAGCTGCGGCATGGTCCGGCCCACCGTCTGGGTGCGCTGGGCCAGGGTGTCTCCGTCACGGGTCATCGTGGAGACCGGCGAGGTCTCCGTCATCCCGTAGCAGATGGCGACGTCGCGCATGTTCATCTCGGCGATCACCCGGTTCATCACCTCGATGGGGCACAGCGAGCCGGCCATCACGCCCGTGCGCAGGGTGGACAGGTCGTACGAGGCGAAGTCGGGCAGGGCGAGCTCGGCGATGAACATGGTCGGTACGCCGTAAAGCGAGGTCCCGCCGAAGTCCTGCACCGCCTCCAGGGCCGCGGCCGGGGAGAACCCGCGCCCCGGGATGATGGTGGCGGCGCCGTGGCTGAAGGCGGCCAGGTTTCCGATCACCATGCCGAAGCAGTGGTAGAACGGCACCGGCAGCACCACCCGGTCGTGCTCGGTATACCCCAGCAGCTCGCCGATGGAGTAGCCGTTGTTGAGCAGGTTGTGGTGCGTCAGGGTGGCGCCCTTGGGGAAGCCGGTGGTGCCCGAGGTGTACTGCAGGTTGATTGGATCGTGCGGATCCAGCTCGGCCATCCGCGCCTTTAGGCCGGAATGCGCGACGTCGTCGGCCCGCCGCAGCAGTTCGGCGTATGTGCGCTCCGCCTCGCCTTCCGGGACCCCGGCAGCGAGGCCCGGCTGGCCGCCGTCGGGCAGGAATACCAGCTCGCGCAGTTCGGGGCATTCGGCCAGGGCGCGGCGCGCCATGCCGGTGTAGTCGCTGTTCTTGTCCGAGGGGGCCGCCACCAGCATCCGCATGCCGTTCTGCCGGACAACGAACTCAAGCTCGTGGCTGCGGTAGGCCGGGTTCACGTTGACCAGGATGGCGCCGACCTTCGCCGTGGCGTACTGCAGGATGGTCCACTCGGCGCAGTTCGGGCTCCAGATCCCTACCCTGTCGCCCTTGTCGACGCCGACGGCGAGCAACGCGCGAGCCAGCCGGTCGACGTCGTCGTTCATCTTGGTGTAGCTCCACCGCCGGGCTTCCCCGCCGGGGATGGCCGCGGCCTCGATCAGGGCGTCGTGGTACGGGAACCGGGCCACGATCCGCTCGAAGTTGTCGCCGATGGTCTCGTTGAGCAGCGGGACGTCAGTGTCCCCGGCCGTGTAGGCAAGCATGGTGCGACGCTACCAACAGCCCGGCGGCATGAGAAGGGCAAAGCGTGGAAGTCCTAGGAAATCTTGTGCACATGCTGCGGTGCCTCGGCGTCCGCCGGGTAGGGTGAAAACCATGAGCTCACCCATTGACCTGCAGGCCACCTTCATCCCCAACGAGGGCGAATTCTTCCGCGTGAAGTTAGCCCTCGAGATCGCCATCGACGAGGTGGTCAACGAACCCGGCTGCCTCCGGTACGAGCTGACCGAGGCCTCCGAGGACAAGCTGGTGCTGACCGAGCAGTGGGCCTCGCAGGAGGACCTGGACAGGCACGCCAAGGGAACCGCCCTCCAGGACCTCAACGAGTCCCTGAGCGCACTGCTGGCCGAGCCTGTGAGGCTGGAACGGCTCTAAGGCGCCCCCGCCCCCAGCACAAACGCGGGGTCACTTCGCGCCGGTTCATCCCTCGGGGATGGGCGCGGAGTGACCCCGCGTTGTTGTAGCTAATAGGCCCGAGACTAGACGTCCGGGATCTGGGTGCCGTCCTGCTGGGAGGCGGCCGCCTCGGCCTGGGAGCGCGCCACGTGGGCGTGGACTTCCTCCATGTCCAGGGCCTTGACGGCGTCCACAACCTGCTCCAGCTGCTGGGCGTTCAGCGCGCCCGGCTGGGAGAACACCAGCACCTTCTCGCGGAAGGCCATCAGGGTGGGGATCGAGGTGATGCCGGCCTCGGCGGCAAGCTGCTGCTCCGCCTCGGTATCCACCTTGGAGAACACGACGTCCGGGTGCTTCTCGGAGACGGCGGAGTATGTGGGGCCAAACTGCTTGCACGGGCCGCACCATTCGGCCCAGAAATCTACAAGGACAATGTCGTTGTCCTCGACGGTCGATGCGAACTGTTCACCTGTAATGTCTACGGTTGCCATGGGTTCAACGGTACGCGAGCCTCCCGTGAAAGTCCCCCTCGTTTCGCTGTTGGCTCATCCCGTCCGGGCCCGGGGGCCACGTCCTGAGATCAGGCCCAGACGTGCGGGGCCGGACGGCGGGCGCCGGGAAGGGCGTTGGTTTCGCGCCAGTCGTGGATCCACTCCGGCAGTTCCAGATCCCCCGGCGGCGCACCGAACTCGCTGATGATCTCTTCCTGGCTGACGGGCTTGCCCTTGCTGACCAGCCGGGTGGCGATGTGCGCGCGGGCGTAGATTTCGCCGTCGGCCACCATCCGCTGTTCGAAGTAGATGGCCTTCTCATCCAGCCCGATCACTTTGGTCTCGATGGTGTACTGCTGCCACAGCTGCAGGGAGCGGCGGAAAGCGATGGTCTCCCCAGCCACCACCGGCGTCCAACCCCGCCGGCGGATGGCCTTCCAGGTGCCGCTGCGTGCCATCAGGTCAAACCGGCCCAGGTCCATCAGCGAGAAATACATGCCGTTGTTGACATGCAGGGCGATGTCGATGTCCGTCGGCAGGACACGCAGCGGCAGCGACGACGCATCCCAGATGCTCAGCGGGGAGCGCCGGGCGGACGTGATGAGCAGGAGGAGGGTGCGGAGGAGCAGATGCATGGAGCCCATGTTACCCGCCAGTAACAAAGGTGCCAAGGGGTCCCGTCAGCCGGCGGACAGGACGGCCACCGTGGCCTTCTTCCCGGAGCCGCGGATGCTCCAGCAGTTCCCGGCGCCGATCACTTCCAGGTCTTCCAGGTCCGTGTGGCGCAGCACCAGCGCGGTGTTCTCGTCCACCGCCACCGCCCGGTCCACGAGGCCCTCCGCCACGGCCCCGACCGCGCGGCTCAGGGTGCCTGCCTGCGCGGCATGGACATCGACGGCGAACGTCACCAGGCCCAGGCCGTCGCGGACGTCGAGTTCATCGAGGCCTTCGGAGCATTCCTCCGAGCACACCTCGGTGCCCCGGATCCGGTAGCCGCCCACCAGCGCCCGCTGCGGCGCGATCATGGCCCCCGCTGAGAACCCCAAATAAGGCACACTCGCTGCGGCCGCGGCCCGGATCGCCGCCGCCGAGCCGAGCAGGCCCGCGAGGTACTCCGGGGTCGGTCCGCCCCCGACGACGATCCCGTCGACGTCGTCGAACGCCGCCGGATCGGCCGGTTCGCCGGTTCGCAGCAGGACAGGGATCACGTCGCAGGGCATGCGGGCCTGCAGCGGTTCCCGGTAGGCGGGAAAGAAATACTCCGAGCTGCCGTCGCGGTCGAAGAGGACGACGGCGATCCTGGCAGGCCGGCGTCCGCCGGCGCGGTGCCGGACATCCTTCACAAAGCGGTCAAAGACCACCGGGGTTGTGACGGTATCGGGCCCGCCGCCCGCCAGGATGATGCTCATGGGGCCACGCTACCGGCCGGGCAGCCCCGGCGTCAGTCCGCGGCGATCAGCTCGACCTCGAAGCCGTCCGAGTTCACCAGGTAGGCGGCGAAGTGCTCGGGGCCGCCGGCGTGGGGGTACTTCTCCGGAAACAGCTCGGTCCAGCCGTGGGCGGGAGCGTCGGCCGCCATAGTGTCCACCTGCCGCCGGGTGCCGGCATGGAAAGCCAGGTGGTTCAGTCCGGGTGCGGTGCGCCGGTGGGTGGTGCTGCTCAGATCCGGGGATTGCTCGACGACGATGTACGTCGGTCCGCGCCGCCAGCTCCGCCCGTGGGGCCAGTCCTGGTACAGGTCGTAGCCGAGCCGGGTCAGCAGCCAGCCCCACTGGTCCTTGGCGCTGCCTAGCTCCGGCACCCAGAGTTCCACATGGTGCAGCGCACCGAAAGATTCGTCAGTCACTGTGAAAGTCTGGCACGCGGCTCAGTTCAGAATGCGCTGGAACAGGAGGTGGTCCTGCCAAAATCCGGCAATCTGGAGGTACTCCGGTGCCAGGCCGATCTCCTGGAAACCGGCCCGCCGAAGCACTGCCTGGGAGGCTGCATTGTGGGGCAGGGTGGCCGCCTGGATCCGGTGCAGGTCCAGCGGGCCACTGGCAACCTCAACCACGTGGGCCACTGCGGCGGAGCCGACCCCTTGGCCGGTGACGTCCTGGTCCACCCAGTAGCCGAGGTTGGCGCTGCGGAACGGGCCCCGCACGATGCCGCTCAACGTTATGGCGCCCACGGCCCGGTCGCCGGCCAGCAGGATCCAGGGCACTCCGGTTCCTGCGGCAAACATGCCGAGCTTGCCCACGATGTTGGCCCGCTGGCCCTCGGTGGTGACGAATTCCGCCGTCCGCACCGGCTCCCAGGGCGCCAGATGGTCCCGGTTCCGCCGGTAGGCGGCGCCCAGCCTCTCGGCGTCGGAGCCGCGAAGCAGCCTGATGTGGACATCGCCGGGCAAGTCTCCCGCAAGCATGCTTGAACCCTCAGTGATCACATCCCCCATACTCACCGATGCCCGCAGGTCCGCAGCCGGCGCCGCGCCGCCGGCGAGCTGCGCGGTCGCCGGGGATCCGATGCCGAGCTGAGCATGGCGCCTGCCGGGGGCACCGGGCAGTACTCGTTCAGGCTCGTGCCCCCGGGAACGGGCCGGGCTAGTCTGTGGCGCCGTCGTCAGTCCCGTCGGCGGTCCCGGCCACGGCGATGACCATGCGCTCCATCCGGGCGACGCCGGCGAAGCGGCCGGCGTTGTCCGTCACCAGAAGCGGGTCGAACCGCTGGTTCGGCGGCCTCGTCATGGAGCGGGCCAGCGCCTGGCTGAGCGGGGTATCGAGGTTCACCCGCATCCCGGGGCTCACCACCCCGAGTGCTGACGCACCGGCGCCCAGCACCGCGACCGGCCTCAGGTGCTCGCCCAGCAGCACAACGGCGTCCAGCGCTGGGTTGGCCGCGAAGGCTTCGGCCGCCTGCGTGACACTCGTCGCCGTCGCCGCCGGTTCGACGACGTCGCGGACGACCCTCTTGTGGGCCACGGGACGGGCACTGGCGAGGCGGTGCGCGACCTCCAGCTCTATGCCGGCCCAGGGCGGAGCGGGCCTGGCGAGGTAGTAGCCCTGCACGAGCGGGACCCCCAGCGAAACGAGCGCGTCGAGCTCTTCGGCCCGTTCCACGCCTTCGGCCAGGATCCAGGCGTCGACCCGGCTGGCAAACGCGCCGAGCATCCCGATGAGGGCCCGTTTCGCCTCGTCGCGGTCGACGTCCTGGATCAGCGCGCGGTCGATCTTGATCATCGAGGGCCGCAGGTCCAGCAGGTGGCGCAGCCCCGCGTAGCCGGCTCCGGCGTCGTCGACGGCGATCAGGGCGCCGGCGGCGCGCAACTGGTTGAGATCCGGTTCCAGTTCCACATACGACTCGATCGGCGTTTGCTCCGTCAGTTCGACGATGAGTCCGCCCAGCGCGCCCTCGTCCCGCCAGACACGGCGGATGTCCTCCGAGGTGAGCAGTTCCGGCGAGACGTTCAGGGTCAGGAAGCAATTCGCCGGCAGCGCGGCGCGCGCCTTCAGCGCGGTACGCAGCGCCGCGGACTCAAGCTCGGCGGCTTTTCCATGCTCCCGCGCGGCCGCAAACCAGGCCTCGGGGTTTTTCTCGGCGTAGCCGGGGAACCGTGCAAGGGCCTCATAGCCCACCACGGCGCCCCGTGCGGTATCGACGATGGGCTGATAGGCGGCCGCCAGCCCTTCGCCGCGGCAGGCCGAGGCCAGCAGGCTGTCCCAGCCCGGCGGCCCGGGCTCCGGGCCTGGCCCGCCTGCCGCGTGCGTCAACTAACCGGGTGGATCGCTTTGTGGACGGATTCAACCAATTCGGCGGGCAGATCGGTCAGGCCATGCACCGTGGCGGCGTGCGCCCCCACCTGGACCAGGATCTCGTCATCCGTGCTGCAGACCCACCGGGCTTCGCAACCGGGGACCACGTCACCACATGCAAACGACTTCACTTCAGCTCCTAGGACTCAATGATCAACGGCCCCACCCTACTCTGCAGTAGCTGGGATCGGGCCGAGGGCGTGTTCCGGTGTCGCCGTGGCGGCCGGCGGCGCCGGGCGCACCGCAGGCCTGATTTATGGGCTCCGGCACTGTTGTCCCTACCTTCATCGGGCTATCGTGGTTGGTGAACGAACCTCTCCGTAGACTCAATGACGAGGCGGGGTGTCGTTCCTGCCGCAGCCGGTCGAGGATTACCATTCCGCGAACCCCCTGTTGGCGTTGGGGCAGGCGCGGGGGGTCCCCAAGAAAAACAGACCGTGCCCTGGCGCGACAGGCGCGCACCACTCACACCGGGCACGGAGCCCCGAATGCGCTGGCTACGCGCTTTCTCCGCCCGCCGCGGCCCCAGGCCACCCAGGCTGTCTTTGACGCGCGGTCCTGCGCCGGATTTTTTCGGGGCCCATCACCGCAGGCGTCTTGGGAGGCTGCATGCCCACGTCCGGACGGCTGCGGCTCATCAGGATGAAACTCACGCTAGGAAACCTCATGAAGAGCTCAATACGACTGGCCGGCGTCACTTTGCTTGCCGGCGGACTAGGCCTCGGCGGCACCGTTCTCTCCGCAGGAGCGGCATCGGCGGACACTGGGCTGAAGACAACGGCAAGCATGTCGGGCGACCACCGGGATTTCAGGGACGATACCTGCAACAACAGGCACGACTCCTCGCACGGCTGGTGGGACTCCAAAGGCCGTTTCCACGACCGCGATGACCGCAACGGCTGGCGCGACGACAACTGCAACTGGCGTTCCGACGACGACTTCGATGGCCGTTGGCGCGACAGGGACGGTTGCGAGCACGACCGCTGGGGCTGGTGGAGCCATGACGGCAGGTTCAATTGGGACGATCGTCGCGACGACCGCAGCTCATGGAGCCACGACAATGGGAACGGCAATTCCGGAGACCACCGCTCCGACCACAACTCCGACAAATGGGTAGACCACAAGAACGACAAGAAGGACAACAAGGTCCACGACAATTGGAGCAAGAACTAGCTGGCAGGGAGGCAGACTAACGTTCCCGCGCGCCGGGGACAACGGGGGGCACCGTCGAGGCGGCGCCCCTCAGCCGTGCCGGCGCGGCCCTAACAGCGGGCAGCTGGGGGCGGCGGAGACTTCAGCCCGGGACGCACTGGGCCGCGTCGTCGCTGGCGGCCAGCTCGCCCAGCCACGCAAGCGCCTCCGAGGTGGAGGTGAAATACCGTTGCGGGCATTCGTTGCCGCGGCGCATCCACGCCGCGACCACCCGGTCCACATTCGATTCGCCGACCAGTGCCACGGAGGAGACGAAGCGGCTGTCGAGGTAGTGGTTGCGGGCACCGGCGCTCAGCTTGACGTCACTGATGTCGATCAGCAGGGGCAGCAGCCGCCCGGCGCTGATTTTTGAAATGGCCAGGACGGATTCGGCCGCGTCCGCAGTCTCCAGCGCGGAGCCGCCGGCCCAGACCAGCCGGAGAATGCCGGTCTCATCCAGGCTGAGCGTACCTTTGCCGGCCGCCAGGACTATTTCCATCGTGATTCCCCTCCCGCGACAGAATAGCGCGTTGCGGGCAAAAACGTGATGCCCGTTACGTTTGCGTCCGAAAAATGACGATCCGGCCGTAAAAGGTACCCGCGTTGCGCCAGCCACGCGGGTACCGGAGCGCGTAGGGTGCCGCCATGGACATCATCCTGGTTCCCGGGTTCTGGTTGGATGCGTCGTCATGGTCGGAAGTCACGCCGCCGCTCGTCGCCGCGGGCCATCGGGTCCACCCGCTCACGCTGCCCGGACTCGAAGCGGCAGACGCGCCGCGTGCGGGGATTGGCCTGCGCACCCACATTGACGCCGTCGTGGCCGCCGTTGACGGCATTGACGGCCCGGTGGTGCTGGTGGGCCATTCCGGCGGCGGGGCGATCATCCATGGCGCCGTGGATGCGCGCCCGGACCGTATTGCCCGCGCCATCTATGTGGACAGCGGCCCGCTGGGGGCCGGTGGTGTCATCAACGATCAGCTGCCGGCCGAGGGCGATGAGGTACCGCTGCCGCCCTGGGAGCTGTTCGACGACGAGGATCTCGTCGACCTGGACCAGGAACTGCGGGCCGCCTTCCGCGCCCGCGCCGTGCCGGAACCCAAGGCAGTGGCCCAGGACCGGCAGGAGCTGCACGATGAGCGGCGCTACGACGTTCCCGCCACCATCATCGCCTGCGAATTTCCGTCGTCGCTGCTCCGGGAATGGATTGCGCAAGGAAACCCCTATGTAGCGGAGCTGGCGCGGATCCGCGACGTTGACTATGTGGACCTGCCCACCGGGCACTGGCCGCAGTTCACCAGGCCGGCGGAACTGGGGGCGGTCATTCTCGCCGCCGTCGACGCCACAGCGGTTGCTCCATAACTGCCGTTTTCACGTTCCATAACGGCGTCTACGGAGCAGTCGCCGGCCAATAGAACAAAAAAGCCTCCGGAACCGATGGGTTCCGGAGGCTTTTTCGAGGGTGGCAGATGAGGGATTCGAACCCCCGTAGGCGTTGCCAGCTGATTTACAGTCAGCCCCCTTTGGCCGCTCGGGTAATCTGCCGAACTTCAAAAGAAGATCACTCGCGGCTTCCGTGTTCGGAACACCTGTTTCCAGTCCGTTCCGCTTCCAGCAACCGCGGGCAAGACAACTTTACAGAACTTCCGCCGAAGAATCGAATCGGCGCCATTAGGCCCCCGGAGGCCCGGAAAATCAAGCTTCGCCGAGGATGCGGCCGGCAATCCTGGCCTCGAACTTGGCCGCCTGCTCCGCCGTGACCTGGTTGAGCTGCACCGCCCGGGCCAGGTCCGCCTGCACCCCGTCCAGGCGGGCGGATGCCTCGGCCGCAGGGCTGAGGATGATCGAGGCCGCCAGCGCCGCTGCGGCCACCGACGTTGCCGCCGACGAGAGCGAGCTTGCGGCTGCGGCGGTGGTGCTGGTGACGTAACGGACGGCTTTGCGGTTCATGTGCCTTGCCTTTCAAGCGGCTCTTCCAACGGCTACAACTCTGCCGGACATGGCTTCGTTCCCGCCGTGGTTCAGCTTTGAGCCAACTGTGAAGGCCGGCCTCCCGCCGCACCTTCACAACCGGAGCATCCGTACTAGGCTGGAATGCAGGAAACACCGCCCTGCAGGAGGGCGCCCGGACAACCAACAGGAGGACAGTCATGGCAGGCGAATCCACATTCGACGTCGTCAGCAAGGTCGACAAGCAGGAGGTCGCCAACGCGCTGAACCAGGCCCAGAAGGAACTGGCGCAGCGCTACGACTTCAAGGGCGTCGGCGCCGAGGTCGACTTCAGCGGCGAGAAGATCCTGATGAAGGCCAACTCCGAGGAGCGGGTGCTGGCCGTCCTGGATGTGCTCCAGTCCAAGCTCATCCGCCGTGGTATCTCGCTGAAGTCCCTCGACACGGGCGAGCCCTACCCCTCCGGCAAGGAGTTCCGCCTCGAGGCGACCATCAAGGAGGGCATCGCCCAGGACCTCGCGAAGAAGATCAACAAGCTGATCCGCGACGAGGGGCCGAAGTCGGTCAAGTCGCAGATCCAGGGCGACGAGCTCCGCGTGACCTCCAAGTCCCGCGATGACCTGCAGGAGACCATGAATCTGCTCAAGGGCTTCGACGAGGCCGACCTGCAGTTTGTGAACTTCCGCAGCTAGCAGGGCGGCACGGGCCGGGCTCCAGCGTCATCCTCGACGCCGGGCCCGGCTTTTTCGTGCCTACACCAGCGGCCGGCCGGCCATCCGCTCGAGCCGGCCGATCCGTTCGCTCATCGGCGGGTGCGTGGAGAACATCCGGGCCATGCCGCCGCCGCGGAACGGGTTGGCGATCATCAGGTGCGAGGCGTTCACCAGCCGCTGGTCCTGCGGCAGCGGCGCGAGCTGCACGCCCTGCTCGATCTTGCGCAGGGCCGAGGCGAGCGCCAGCGGGTCGCCGGTGAGCGCGGAGCCGTCCTCGTCGGCGTCGTACTCCCTTGTCCGGGAGATGGCCATCTGGATCAGCGAGGCAGCGAACGGCGCCAGCAGCGCCATGGCAAGCAGGGCCAGCGGGTTGCCGTTGCGGCGGTCGCCTCCGCCGCCGAAGAAGAGCAGCATCTGGCCCACCGAGGTGATCACGCCGGCGACGGCGGCCGCCACCGAGGAGGTCAGGATGTCGCGGTTGTAGACGTGCATCAGCTCGTGGCCGAGCACGCCGCGGAGTTCGCGGGCGTCGAGCAGCTGCAGGATGCCTTGCGTGCAGCAGACCGCCGCGTTCTGCGGGTTCCGGCCGGTGGCGAACGCGTTCGGCGCCATGGTCGGCGAAATGAAGATTCGGGGCATCGGCTGGTTGGCGCGGGCCGAGAGCTCCCGGACAATCTGGTACAGCTGGGGCGCCTCGGCCTCCGTCACCGGGTAGGCCTGCATGGAACGGATGGCGATCTTGTCGCTGTTCCAGTAGCCGTAGGCGGTGGTGCCGACGCCGATCAGCGCCATGATCCAGATGGGCGCCGCGCTGCGTGTGCCCGACCCGATCAGCGCGCCCAGGCCCAGCAGCACCGCCCAGAGCACGCCGAACAGGGCCGCCGTCTTCAGTCCGTTGTGATGGTTGTGCACTGATCCTCCCGCATGCCCGGGTGTCCCCAACAGATCACCCATTTGAGAAACGAACCGCTAAGGGACCGGGTTCCGCGCATCGTACGCCAGGAAGCCGGACTGCCAGCGGGCCACCAGCCAGGCCACCACCGCGCACAACACACCGCCCGCGAGCAGGACCCAGCCCTCACTGAGCAGCTTAGTCGCGCCACCCGCCAGCATGTCGCCCACCCGCGGCCCGCCCGCCACCACCACCACAAAGACCCCCTGCAACCGGCCACGCAGGTGGTCCGGGGTGGCGGACTGCAGGATGGTGGTGCGGAAGACGGCGCTGACGGAATCGGCAATGCCGGCGAGCGCGCAGCACACGGCGGCCGGCAGCAGCCACAGGGTCACACCCCCGGCGCCGGAGCGGCCGGCGAGCACCACCACAAGGCCCAGGCCGGCGATCGAGGCGCCCCAGCCCATCACGGACCAGACCACGGCGGCGCCCTGGGCCCGGACGGCCCCCAGTGGGCCGGAGAACAGCCCGGCGAGGAAGGCGCCGACGGCGGTGGAGGCAAGGAGGATGCCGACCGTGGCCTCGCCGCCGCCGATCATCAGCGCGCCGACGGCGGGCAGCAGGGCCCGCGGCTGGGCCAGGATCATCGCGACGAGGTCAATCACGAAGGTCATGCGCAGGTTGGGCCGGGTGCCGAGGAAGCGGAAGCCTTCCACAACGGAGCGCAGGCCCGCCCGGTGCGAAGCCTGCCCCGGCGGCATCGGCGGCAGCTTGATCAGGGCCCAGACCACAAACGCGAAGCTGGCCACGTCGATCGTGTAGGTCCAGGCGAAGCCGACCGCTGCGACCAGCACCCCGGCCAGCAGCGGTCCGGCGGTCATGGTCAGGCCGAAGATCATCATGCTCAGGGCGTTGGCCGCCGGCAGCAGTTCCTTGCGCACCAGCACGGGGATGATGGCGCTGCGGGCCGGCTGGTTGATGGCCTGCGCGCCGCTCTGCACTGCCACCAGGGCATACAGCAGCCACACATTTCCCAGCTGCAGCCAGGCCTGCAGCGCCAGGGCGCCGGTGGTCAGCCAGAGCACCGCGGAGGCGAGGAGCGCGACCTTGCGGCGGTCGTGGGCGTCCGCGATGGATCCGCCGAGGAGTCCGCCGATAACCAGCGGCACCAGGGCGAAGATGCTTAGCAGGCCCACGTAGAGGCTGTCCTGGGTGAGCCGGTAGACCTCGAGGCTCACGGCCACGAGCGTCAGCTGGCTGCCCAGCGCCGAGGCGGCGGACCCCAGCCACAGGCGGCGGAACGCCGGGCTTTCGCGCAACGGCGTGATGTCCGCCAAGAATTTCCCCACCCGGCAACTCTAGTGGGACGCAAATGCGAAATAAGCCGAACCTTATTGTGAACAGCTAAAAATAAGTGCTTGAATGGGGCCATGACGGATTCCGCGGGCAGCAGCGAAGCATGGGCAGCCGCCCTGCGCGCCCACGGCCGCCGGGTGACCAAACAGCGGCTGGCCGTGCTGGCCGCCGTCGAACGCCACCCGCACTCGCCGGCGGAGGGGATCCTCGCCGCCGCCCGCGAGGAGCTGCCGGAGCTGACGGCGCAATCCGTTTACGTGGTCCTCGGCGACCTGACCGGGCTGCAGATGCTGCGCCGGTTCGAACCACCGCACTCCCCGGCGCTGTACGAGACACGGGTGGGCGATAACCACCACCACGCCGTGTGCATCAGCTGCGGCCGCGTCGAGGACGTCGAGTGCGCCGTCGGCCACGCGCCGTGCCTGACTCCGCACTGGGATGCCGGCGCCAAGCCGATGACCATCCAGATCGCGGACGTCCTGTACCAGGGCATCTGCGAGGACTGCCAGCGCACCCAAACACTTCCCGCCGACCGTAACTAGTTAGAAACAGAAATAGGAGAACGATGACTCAGAACATCTCTGCGCCCGCAGTGTCCACGACCCAGTCCGGTGCCCCCGTCACGTCCGACGCCCACTCGCAGTCCGTCGGTGCCGACGGCGCGATCATCCTCACCGATCACTTCCTGATCGAGAAGCTGGCCCAGTTCAACCGCGAGCGCGTGCCGGAGCGTGTGGTGCACGCCAAGGGCGGCGGCGCGTTCGGTACTTTCAAGACCACCGGCGACGTCTCGCAGTACACCAAGGCCGCATTGTTCCAGCCGGGCACCGAGACGGACATGCTCATCCGCTTCTCCTCCGTCGCCGGCGAGAACGGCTCCCCGGACACCTGGCGTGACCCCCGCGGCTTCGCCGTGAAGTTCTACACCACCGAGGGCAACTACGACCTGGTCGGCAACAACACCCCGGTGTTCTTCATCCGCGACGGCATCAAGTTCCCTGACTTCATCCATTCGCAGAAGCGCCTCCCCGGCAGCCACCTGCGCGACGCGGACATGCAGTGGGACTTCTGGACCCTCTCCCCCGAGTCCGCGCACCAGGTCACCTGGCTGATGGGCGACCGCGGCCTGCCGGCCTCCTGGCGTGAAATGCAGGGCTACGGCTCGCACACCTACCAGTGGATCAATGCCGCGGGCGAGCGCTTCTGGGTCAAGTACCACTTCAAGTCCAACCAGGGCGTCAAGTCTCTGACCGGCGACGAGGCCGAGTCGCTGGCCGGCTCGGACGCGGACTTCTACATCCGCGACCTGCAGGAAAACATCGCCGCCGGCAACTTCCCGTCCTGGGACCTGCACGTGCAGGTTATGCCCTACGAGGACGCCAAGACCTACCGCTTCAACCCGTTCGACCTCACCAAGGTCTGGCCGCACAGCGACTACCCGCTGGTCAAGGTCGGCACCATGGAGCTGACCAAGAACCCGGAGAACTACTTCGCGCAGATCGAGCAGGCCACCTTCGCGCCGTCGAACTTCGTGCCGGGCATCGCCGCGTCGCCGGACAAGATGCTGCAGGCCCGCATCTTCTCCTACGCCGACGCACACCGCTACCGCGTGGGCACCAACCACGCCCAGCTCCCGGTGAACCTGCCCAAGAGCCAGGTCAACAACTACAGCCAGGACGGCGCGGGACGCTACCACTTCAACGCGCCCTCGGTTCCGGTGTACGCCCCGAACTCCGTCGGCGGCCCGGCTGCCGTGGAGCCGCAGAGCCCGGCCGGCGGCTGGGAGAACGACGGCGAGCTGACGCTCTCCGCGCACTCCCTGCACGCTGAGGACGGCGACTTCGGCCAGGCCGGCACGCTGTACCGCGAGGTGTTCGACGACGGCGCCAAGGCGCGCCTGCTGGACACCATCACGGGCGCCGTGGGCGGCGTAAAGAGCCCAGCCATCAAGGAACGCGCCATCCAGTACTGGACCAACGTCGACGCCGAGCTCGGCGCGAAGCTGCGCGCCAACCTGGGCGCCGCCGCTGCCGGTACCTCGGACGCCGAGGCGGCCAACAAGGTCGGCTAGCTGCCCCCAGCACCAAAGAACACCCCGACGCGGAGATCCGCGGCGGGGTGTTCTTGACTTTAAGGCGCGGGCGCCGGTCCCCTGGCGGCACCCCATGGTGTGGCCAGCGTCGCACTCCCAGTGTCGAAGCGGCCGTAGGGGTACATTTTCGCGGCACTTCCGGACACCCGCGCCGCTGGCGGACCAGTGCCCCCCCCCCCGGATCCGGGATGCACTGGTCCACTTCCGTAGCGGAAATCCCGTTCCGCAGCGGAAGTCCGGGGCCGGCAGGGCCGCTAGGCGCCGCCGGTACCGGAGGCCGCCGTCGGGCTGACCGGCGTGGCCGTTTCCGGGAGATCCGACGCCGGTGCGCCGGCCGCCGCCGGCCGGTGGCCCTTCTTGGCGAGCTGGATCTGCTCGTAGACGTGGTGCCGGAGCTCCGTGAAACGCGGCAGAGACCGGGTCTCCAACTGGTCGCGCTCCACCGGGAGGTCGATCACGATGTCCTCCTGCACCACAGTCGGGGAGCTGGAGAGGATGATGACCCGCTCGCCCAGGTAGACGGATTCGTCGATGTCGTGGGTCACGAAGAGCACCGTCACGCCGAACTTCTTCCAGATAGCGCGGATCAGGTCCTCAAGGTCCGCCCGGGTCTGCGCGTCCACGGCGGCGAAGGGTTCGTCCATCAGCAGCACCTCGGGCTGGTACGCGATGGCCCGGGCAATCGCCACCCGCTGCTGCATGCCGCCGGAAAGCTGCCAGGGGTAGGAACGCGGCACGTGCGCCAGGCCCACAGCTTCGAGGGCCTCGTCGACGAGCCGGTCACGTTCGGCCTTGGGCACACCCTGGTTCTTCAGCGGCAGCTCCACGTTGTCCCGGACCCGCATCCAGGGAAACAGCGAGCGGCCGTACTCCTGGAACACCACGGCCATCTTCTTCGGGGGTCCGGACACCCGCTTGCCGTCCAGGAGCACTTCGCCCTCGGTGGGCGCCATCAGGCCGGAGATGCACTTGAGCAGGGTGGTCTTGCCGGATCCCGAGGGTCCCACGAGGCAGGCCAGCTCCCCGGCGCGGAGGTCGAAGGTGAGGTTCCGCACCGCCTCGATGTCGCCGCCGTCGGTCTGGTAGACCTTCTTCAATCCGCGGACCGAAAGCATCGCTTCCGGGACCGCCGGGGCTGCACTAGGCTGCATTTTCTACCTCTTTCTGGCCGTGGTACCAGCGCAGGATGTTCCGCTCGGCCCACTGGAAGATGAATGACATGGCCACGCCCAGGAGCCCCAGCACCACAATGCCGGACCACATTTCCGGGATGGCGAAGGAGCGCTGGAACTGGACAATGGTGAAGCCCAGCCCTGAGGACGAGGCGAACATTTCGGAGATGACCATCAGGATCAGCCCCAGGGACAGCGACTGGCGCACGCCGGCCATGATCTGCGGGCTGGCCGACGGCAGGACGAGGTACCGGACCCGGGCCCAGCCGTCGATCCCGTAGGTGTGGCTGGAGTCGGAGAGCACCGAGTCCACGGCCCGGACGCCTTCGATCGTGTTCAACAGGACCGGCCAGACACAGCCGGAGATGATGACCACGACCTTCATGGAATCCGTGCCTCCCAGCAGGAGCATCAGCACGGGAACCAGCACCGGCGGCGGGATCGCGCGGAAGAATTCCAGGGTTGGTTCCAGCAGCGCGCGGAGCCATTTGACCGAACCGATCAGCACACCGCCGACGACGCCGATCGCGATCGCCGCGACAACGCCGACCAGGAGCCTGCCGATGCTGGGCAGCACGTCTGTGAAGAAGCGGGGGCCGAACCACACCTGGCCGAATTTGCTGACCAGGGCGGCGGGGGTGGGGACGAAGAAATTGACCGAGCCCAAGGTGGCGGCCCACCAGGCCAGGACCAACAGGAGGGGCAGCGCCAGCACATAGCCCGCGGTTTTCACAGCTTTCATACGATCGCCTCGGAACGGACGGAGGAGTGCCAGGACAGGGTTTTCTTTTCGATGAACCGCATCAGGACGTTGATCAGGACGCCGATCAGGCCTGTCGCGAGGACCAGGGCGTACATGCCGGAGATGGCGCCGCCGGACTGGGCGAGGGCGATTTCACGGCCCAGGCCGGGCGAGCCGATCACCAGTTCCGCCGTGATGGCCAGCACCAGGGCAACGGTGGCGGCGAGCCGGACTCCGGTCATCAGGTACGGCAGGGCGGTGGGGAACACGACGTAGCGGATCCGTGCCATGGCGCCCAGACCGTAGGTTTTGGCGGTGTTGTTGGCGACCATGTCGACGTCGGCCACACCGTAGAGGACCTGGATCAGCACCTGCCAGAAGGCGGCGTAGGTGATCAGCATGAGGGAGGACTCGATCTTCACACCGAAGAGCAGCACCGCCAGCGGAATCAGCGCCACGGACGGGATGGGGCGCAGGAATTCGATGGTGGAGTTGGTCGCTTTGCGCAGGACCGTGCTGGAGCCGATGATGAAGCCCAGCAGCACGGCGAGGGAGACCGCGATGATGAGGCCAAGGAACCAGGCCTTCATCGTTTCGCCGACCGAGACCCAGAAGGCGGTCAGGCCGAAGTCGCGGACCAGCGCCACCATAACCTCGCTGGCCGGGGGCAGGTAGCGTTCGTCGATGATGCCCAGCCGGGGAATGAGCTCCCAGGTGGCCAGGAAGCCTACGATCCCGGCGACGCCGAGGAGCTGTTTTACCGGAAGTTTGCGGGCGGACCGCCGGTCCCGCCCCGCGATGGGGGCGGGACCGGCGGGGGCCGCAGCGTTGGAACTCACGGGAGCAGATCGCCGGCGTTCGGAGCCTTGGACAGCGTGCCGTACTTGGCGGCGGCGTCGCCGAGGGTCTTGAAAGCGTCCTTGTTGAACTCCACCCGGTAGCGCGGCAGGATCATCTTGGCGCGGGTGGCTTCGTCAATCTTGGTGTAGGTGCCCACGATGTCGCGGACCTCCTGCGGGTGCGCCTGGGCGTATTCGAGGGATTTGTTCATGGCCCTGGTGAACTTCTGGGTCAGCTCGGCCTTGCCCTTGATGGTGTCCGCCTTGGTGAAGTAGCCGGCAATATCCAGCTCCGGGCTCATGTCCGCGAAGTTGGAGGAGATGATCTTGCCGCCGTTGGCCACCGCCTTGGACAGGAAGGGCTCCAGGATCCAGGCGGCGTCCACCTGCTTGTTCGCCAGTGCGGCCGGGGCGTCCGGGAAGGCGACTTCCACGAACTTCACGCTCGAGGGGTCCCCGCCGTCCTTTTCGATGATGGACTTGATGGTGGTGTCACCGATGTTGGAGAGGTTGTTCACCGAGACGGTCTTGCCGGCGAGGTCCTTCGGGGACTGGATGCTGGAACCGGCCGGAATGACGACGCCGCCGATGTCCTTGCCCTTCTCCCCCGTGGTCGAGGCGCCGTTGGCGACGAACTTCAGGTCAAGGCCCTTGTCCTTCGCGACCATGACCGAGATCAGGTTGGAGAAGGCGAAGTCGAAGCTGCCGCTCACCACGCCGGGGACGATCGCCGCGCCGCCGGTGGCCGTCTGGATGTCCAGCTGGATTCCTTCGTCCTTGAAGAAGCCCTGCTTGTTGCCGAGGTAGATGGGGGCGCAGTCGACGATCGGGATCACACCAACGCTGACCTTGGTCAACTCGCCGCCTCCCGTGGCGCCACCGGATGCGGCACCGCCGCCGGTGGAACTCGGCGATCCGCTGCCGCAGGCCGAGAGTGCGAGGACCGATGCGGTCGCCAGCACGGTGATGATACGACGTTTCATGTTCACTCCTATGTGCGCATTGGCGTGGAAGTGACTAGCCCCCAAGCCCCAGTTGTTCGCTTTTCGAACAAACGTTCAAAAAGAAGTCTGTCCCAAGGCTAGTGTGAGGTCAACCACATTGGGCGCATTGTTACACCTCTGAGACGAGTGTGGAAGATGCTGCGCACACAAAACACGCGGGGTCGCTTTCGGCCCATCCGGACAGGCCGGACGGGCCGAAAGCGACCCCGCGTTGGATTGCGGCGGTGCGGCTAGGAGCGGGAGAGCGTCTCCGCGTTCTGGTCAGAGTTCTCGTCAGGGCGCTCCCCGCCGCTGGCGGCAGCGTTGGCGGTGTCGTTCGTGTGCGCGGCCGGCGTGCCGGCGGACCCGGCGCCGCTGACAGCCGCCCGGGCCTCAGCGAACTTCTCGTTGAGGCGGGAGTGGCGCTTGCCGTAAGCGAAGTAGATCGCGATGCCGATGGCCAGCCAGATGGCGAAGAAGATCCAGGTCTCCACGGCCAGGTTGGTCATCAGGTACAGGCACAGTACGGCCGACACGACCGGCAGCACCTTCCCGAACGGCACGCGGAACGCCGGCTTGAGGTCCGGACGCTTCTTGCGCAGCACCAGGATGCCGAGGCTGACCATCACGAACGCGGAGAGCGTGCCGATGTTGATCATTTCCTCGAGCAGGTCCACGTTGGTCAGCCCGGCCACGAGGGCCACGGCGGTGCCGCAGATGATCTGCAGGCGGGCCGGCGTCGCGCGGATGGTGCTGGTCTTGGACAGCGAGCGGGGCAGCAGGCCGTCGCGGCTCATCGCCAGGACCACCCGCGAGAGACCCATCAGCAGGACCATAATCACCGTGGTCAGGCCGACCAGCGAGCCGAACGCGATCACCTTGGCCGCGTCGGTGTTGCCGACGGCCTCGAAGGCGGTGGTCAGGGTGGGGTTCTTCGCCTCGGCCAGCTTGGTGTAGGAGACCATGCCGGTCAGGGCGAGCGAGACCAGGATGTAGAGCACGGTGACGATCGCGAGGCCGCCGAAGATGCCGCGGGGCAGCGTCTTCTGCGGGTTCTTGACCTCCTCGGCGGAGGTGGCGACGACGTCGAAGCCGATGAACGCGAAGAACACCAGGGCCGCGCCGGCGAAGATGCCCAGGGTGCCGTACTGCGCCGGGGCCGCGCCGGTGAGGAAGCCGAAGAAGGACTGCTTGAGCACGTCCGTGGCGCCGGTGCCGCCGGTGGGCTCGGAGGCCGGGACGAACGGCGCGTAGTTCTCGAACTTCACGTAGCTGAAGCCGACCACGATCACAAAGAGCACCACGGCGATCTTGATCAGGGTGAAGACGTTGCCGACGCGGGCGGAGAGCTTGGTCCCGAGGACCAGCAGCACGGTGAACACGGCGACAATCAGGAAGGCGCCCCAGAACAGGTCGACGCCGGCCACGGAGATCGACGGCGGAACGTCCAGCCCCATCAGTGCGAAGACCTTGCTGAGGTAGATACCCCAGTACTTGGCGATCACGGCCGCGGCGGTGAAGAGCTCGAGGATGAGGTTCCAGCCGATGATCCAGGCCAGCACCTCGCCCATGGTGGCGTAGGTGAAGACGTAGGCGGAGCCTGCCACCGGGATGGCGGTGGCGAATTCGGCGTAGCACATGATCGCGAGGGCGCAGGTGACGGCCGCGATGGCGAAGGAGATGGTCACGGCGGGGCCGGCGAAGTTGGCGGCGGCCTTGGCCCCGACCGAGAAGATTCCGGCGCCGACGGCAACGGCGACGCCCATGATCATCAGGTCCCAGGTGCTGAGCGAGCGCTTCAGCTTGCGTCCGGGCTCATCGGCGTCGGCAATCGACTGCTCAATGGATTTGGTCCGGAAAAGATTCATAGGAAGGTCCAAAAATTTCGGTAGCTGGGTTGGAAACGGACCTATCCATAGTAGTGTCCATCCACTGGACGGCCGCTTTTGTCCCACAATGTGAGACGCCAGGGTGCGCGTCCGCGGCGGCTCAGACGGGCCAGTCCATCAGGGTCGAGCGGATCAGGAACCGCTTCCCTTCGGGCGCCTCGACGCTGAACCCGCTGCCCCGGCCCTGGACGACGTCGACCGTCAGGTGCGTGTGGCTCCAGTAGTTGAACTGTTCCCTGGACATCCAGAATTCCAGCGGCTGCGGTTGCAGGCCATCCGAAATGTCGAACAGGCCCAGCAGCACGTCGGAGTCGCCGGTGAGGAACTCCCCGGCCGGATAGCACATGGGCGAGGACCCGTCACAGCAGCCGCCGGACTGGTGGAACATCAGGGGCCCGTGCTGGAGCCAGAGCTTGCGGAGCAGCTCCACGGCCTCGGGGGTGAGGGCCACGCGGGAGAAGTCCTCGCCGGTCCGCGTCGGGGCGGCTTCGAGCCTGGCCTGGGTCATGGTCTTCTCCTGGTTCGGTGGGACGGCCGGCGCCGGGGATCCTGGCGCCGGGAAAGGGGCGGGGCGGACCGCCAAGGTCCGCCCCGCCGCGCCGGCCTAGAAGAAGCCGAGCTTGTTCTCGTTGTAGCTGACCAGCAGGTTCTTGGTCTGCTGGTAGTGGTCCAGCATCATGGCGTGGTTCTCGCGGCCGATGCCGGAGGACTTGTACCCGCCGAACGCGGCGCCGGCCGGGTAGGCGTGGTAGTTGTTGACCCACACCCGGCCCGCCTGGATCTCGCGGCCGGCACGGTAGGCGACGTTGCCGTTGCGGGACCAGACGCCGGCGCCGAGGCCGTAGAGGGTGTCGTTCGCGATGCCCATGGCGTCGCTGTAGTCGCTGAAGCGGGTCACCGACACCACCGGGCCAAAGATCTCCTCCTGGAAGATCCGCATCTTGTTGTGGCCCTCGAAGATGGTGGGCTGGACGTAGTACCCGCCGGCGAGGTCGCCGGCGAGCTCCGCGCGGGCGCCGCCGGTGAGCGCCTTGGCGCCCTCCTGCTTTCCGATGTCGATGTAGGAAAGGATCTTCTCGAGCTGGTCGTTGGAGGCCTGGGCGCCGAGCTGGGTGTCGGTGTCCAGCGGGTTGCCCTGAATGATCTTCTGGGTGCGGGCCAGCGCGTCGGCCATAAAGGAGTCGTAGATGCCTTCCTGGACCAGGGCGCGGGACGGGCAGGTGCAGACTTCGCCCTGGTTGAAGGCGAAGAGGGTGAAGCCTTCGAGGGCCTTGTCGTAGAACGCGTCGTTGCTGTCCGCGACGTCGTTGAAGAAGATGTTGGGGCTCTTGCCGCCGAGTTCCAGGGTGACCGGAATCAGGTTCTGGGAGGCGTACTGGCTGATCAGGCGGCCGGTGGTGGTCTCGCCGGTGAAGGCGATCTTGCGGATCCGCGGGCTGGAGGCGAGCGGCTTGCCGGCCTCCACACCGAAGCCGTTGACGACGTTGACGACGCCGGCCGGCAGGAGGTCGCTGATGAGTTCCATCAGCACGAGGATCGAGGACGGGGTCTGCTCGGCCGGCTTGAGGACGACGGCGTTGCCGGCGGCGAGGGCGGGGGCGAGCTTCCAGACGGCCATCAGGATCGGGAAGTTCCAGGGGATGATCTGGCCGACGACGCCGAGCGGCTCGTGGTAGTGGTAGGCGGTGGTGTCGTCGTCGAGCTGGGACAGCCGGCCTTCCTGGGCGCGGACGGCGGAGGCAAAGTAGCGGAAGTGGTCCGCGGCGAGCGGGATGTCAGCGTTGAGGGTCTCGCGGATCGGCTTGCCGTTGTCCCAGGATTCGGCGACGGCGAGCATCTCGGTGTTCTCGTCGATCCGGTCGGCGATCTTGTTCAGGATGGCGGCGCGCTCGGCGACGGAGGTCTTGCCCCAGGACGGGGCGACCTTGTGCGCGGCGTCCAGGGCCAGTTCGATGTCCTCGGCGGTGCCGCGGGCGACCTCGCAGAACGCTTTACCAGTCACCGGGGTGATGTTTTCGAAGTACTGGCCTTTGACCGGGGCAACCCACTCCCCGCCGATCCAGTTCTCGTAGCGGTCCTTGAAGGTGACCTTCGAGCCCTCGGTACCGGGCTGTGCGTAGACAGTCATTGCTAGCTCCTTTGCTGTGCAAGATGGTTGGCGGAGGCGGCCAGGGGTCCTGCGGGCCGCCGCTGGCATCAGCTTAGGAGCGGGGAGGTTGCAGGCAGGTTGCAACCATGTGAGCCGGGTCACGCCGGCGCGGGTACGGGCGGCCGGAGCCGCCCGCGGCGGCGGGCTCAGGCGCTGAGCTCCGCTTCCAGCCGTTCCAGATCCGCGACGACGGCGGCCCGCTTCGGCGAGCGCGGCGGCAGCAGCTTCAGCGCCGCGGTGCGGACGCCGACGTCGTCGCGCGCCTCAGGCAGCTCCGCATACTTCAGCAGCGACTCTGCGCTGCCGTCGGTCATCACGGCCTCGCGGAGCAGGGCGGAGACGCGGCCGCGGAGCTCGCTGACCCCCGGCGCCTCGGAGCGCGGCAGGAGCGCGCCGCGGTAGATTTCCAGCGCAATCCGGTGGGCGCCGCGCTGCAGGCAGCTGAGGACCTGGGAGGAATCCGGCATGAGGTCCATCGGCAGCCGGTAGGGCCGGGACTCCGGGACGGCGCCGGGGTTGAGCTGCTGGAGGACCTTGCGCAGGCGCACCATCTCGGCGCGCAGTGTCATGGTGGAGCCGCCGTCCGGGTAGAGCAGCGCGCTCAGTTCCTCCGCGTTCAGGCCTTCCGGGTGCGTGCTGAGCAGGGCGAGGATTTCGCTGTGCCGGGCGGAAAGCGTGACCGTGCGGCCGTCGATGCTCAGCACCGCCTGGTCGCGGCCGAGCAGCTGCAGGCTGTTGCGGTACAGGCTGCCGGAGGCCCAGGCGCGCGCACCGGCGGCCCGCGGGGCTGGCCGCGGGGCGGATGCGGTCGAGGGCGCGGCACCGGAGGACCGGCGTCGGGCCGGCGTGGATTGGCGTGCCGCGGCCAGCTGGAGCCGCTCCACCCGGAGGTGCGCTTGCGCCGCGGCGACCGTCGCCTCCACGAGGGACAGGGTGTGGGGCGCGACGGCGGACTCGGTGCCGGTGATGTCCACGACGCCCAGCAGGGCGCCCGAATCCGGGTCGTGGAAGGGGACGGCCGTGCAGCTCCAGGGGTGCACCGAGCGCTTGTAGTGCTCGGCACCGGCGATCTGGATGCCGCGGCCCAGCGCGAGCGCGGTGCCGGGCGCGCTGGTGCCCACCGTGGCCTCGGACCAGTCGGCGCCGGGAACGAACATCATGCCCTCGGCGCGGCGCTGCATGGCGGGGTCCCCCTCGACCCAGAGCAGCCGGCCCACCTCGTCCCCTACCGCCACCAGCATGCCGCTGTCGTGGCTGGGCAGGACCAGCAGTTTGTGGATCACGGGCATGATCGCGGCCAGCGGGTGCTGCCGGCGGTACTCCTCGAGTTCCTCGCGGTCCATG
The DNA here is from genome assembly GCF_040137805.1 of Pseudarthrobacter sp. B907. Taxonomy (NCBI): domain Bacteria; kingdom Bacillati; phylum Actinomycetota; class Actinomycetes; order Micrococcales; family Micrococcaceae; genus Pseudarthrobacter; species Pseudarthrobacter sp. B907. The sequence continues at coordinate 96,827 of NZ_JBEEQE010000004.1, forward strand.
GCCAGCGGCGCTTCGGGGTTGTCCGGGTTCGCGTGCAACTGGGCGGAACGCTGCCAGGACTCCCGGATCAGGCTGCGCAGCCCCGGCAGCTGTTCGGTCCCCGGCACCAGGGACCCCAGCTGCTCATGCCCCGCGTGTGCGTACCGCTGGCGGAGCTCCGGGCTCGGGCCGGGGCCGCGCGGGATGGCCTGCTCGACCGGATTCCTCATTGAACTCCCACCTGCTGGCACCATCGTCGGTGCGCGACGGCATGCAGCCGCGTCCGGTCGAGTCTACGGGGCGCGCAGGGCCCCCGCCAGAGGAGGCCCCGACGTCGGCCTCAGCCCCGGGAAATCTCAATCATTTCCTCGCGCGGCACTACCTTGACGCGTTCACGCACGACGCCGTCGGCCCCGTTGGCGTCGGTCCACGCCGCGCCGAGGGCGAGCTCGTGCGCGTCCAGCCGGTTCCAGCCTTCCCAGGTGGTGTATTCGATGCCGCGCTCCTCGAGCAGGTCGATGATGGCGTGCGGGTCGGGGTTCTGGGCCGGCGGGAGGGTCAGCCGGTCCTCGAGCAGGAACCCGATCGTCTCCAGCGCGTCGCCCTTGGTGTGGCCGATCAGGCCCACCGGGCCGCGCTTGATCCAGCCGGTGGCGTAGATGCCGGGCACGGGGTTGCCCTCGGCGTCGAGAACCCGGCCTCCCTCGTTCGGGATGACCCCGCGCCGGGCATCGTATTCGAGTTCCTCCAGGGGCGAGCCGTGGTAGCCGATGGCGCGGTAGACGGCCTGCACCGGGTAGTCGACGAACTCCCCGGTGCCTTTGACGTTGCCGGTGCCGTCCAGCCGCATCCGCTCGAACTTGATCCCCGCCACCTTGCCGGGATGCTCGGCGTCGTCGTAGATCTCGACCGGGTTGTGCAGGAAGTGCAGGTGCAGGCGCCGGGAGGACGGTTCCTCGGACTCGGCGTGCTCCTCGACGAGCCAGTTGCCGAGGGTGTTGACCATGGTCTTGATCTGGTTGTTCGTGCGGATGGCCTCGTCGGAGGCTTCGTCGAACTCGAAGTCCTCGGGGTAGAGCACAATGTCCACGTCGTTGGCGTGGGACAGTTCGCGCAGCTCCAGCGGGGTGAACTTCACCTGCGCCGGGCCGCGGCGGCCGAAGACGTGCACGTCCGTGACCGGGGAATCCTTGAGGGCACGGTACACATTGTCCGGAATCTCCGTGACGAGCAGGTCATCCGCGTGCTTGACCAGCATCCGGGCGACGTCAAGGGCCACGTTGCCGTTGCCGATCACGGCGATCTCCTTGGCCTCCAGCGGCCAGTCCCGCGGGACATCGGGGTGGCCGTCGTACCAGGAGACGAAGTCGGCCCCGCCGAAGGAGCCCTCGAGCTCGATGCCGGGAATGTCCAGGTCAGCGTCCTTGATGGCGCCGGTGGAGAAGATCACGGCGTCGTAGAAGGCGCGGAAGTCGTGCAGGGTCAGGTCCCGCCCGTACGTGACGTTGCCGAGGAAGCGGATGTCGCCGCGGTCCAGGACCTTGTGCAGGGCGTTCACGATCCCCTTGATCCGCGGGTGGTCGGGGGCCACGCCGTAGCGGATCAGGCCGTAGGGCGCCGGGTAGGCCTCGAACAGGTCGATGCTGACCTCGAAGTCGCCGTCCTTGACCTCGTTGGACTTGGTGAGGATGTCCGCGGCGTAGACACCGGCCGGTCCGGCGCCGACGATCGCGACGCGGAGTGGACGTTTGGACGAAGATTCGGCCGAGTTGGACACGGGAGCCCTTCTGAGTCTTGGCGGGTGCGCCGGCAAGTTGGAGCGCACAGTCCCCCATTCTAAATGTCCCCGGCGGTTTCATCGCTCCGTGCGTGACCGAAATCGCAGGCTCCGGCTGCGCCCTGCCGTGCCTGCCGGCAGGAATAGGCGCACCGGGGGTGGTGTTATTGATCTTGTGCCTATCTCGGACCGATCCCCTGCCCCCGCCGCCCTGACGTCGCCGGGCGCCGTGGCCCCCGCCGACGTTCCCGCCACGGGAGCCGCCGCCGGAGCCGCCGCCGCGAAGCCGGGCGAGCTTAAGGCCGTGGACAAGGATACGACGGCGGGAATCCTGTTCGGCGTCGGCGCCTACGGGCTCTGGGGGCTGCTGCCGCTGTACTTCTTTGTGCTGCACCCGGCCGGTGCCGTCGAAATCGTGGCCAACCGGGTGGTGTGGTCCTTGTTGTTCTGCATCCTGCTGATCACCGTCACCCGCTCCTGGCGGGTGATCGGCGCGGCGTTCCGGAACCGCACGGTGATCGGCCCGCTCGCACTGGCGGCCGCGCTGATCGCGGTCAACTGGCTGACCTACACCTACGGCGTGACCACCGGCCAGGCCGTCGAAACGTCCCTGGGCTACTTCATCAACCCGCTGGTCTCCGTGCTGCTGGGCGTTTTCGTCCTGAAAGAGAAACTGCGGCCGCTGCAGTGGGCCGCCGTCGGGATCGGGTTCGTTGCCGTGGGCGTGCTGACGTATTCCTACGGGAAGCTGCCGTGGATCGCGCTGACCCTGGCCTTCAGCTTCGGCCTCTACGGTTTCGTCAAGAAACGCGTGGGACCGCGGGCGGACGCGATCACCAGCCTTTCGGTGGAGACCATTGTGCTGTCCCCGCTCGCCGGGGTGACCATGATCGTCCTGGCCACGACCGGGGCCGCGACCCTGACCAGCAACGGCGCCGGGCACTTCTGGCTGCTCGCCGCCTCGGGCGTCATTACCGCGGTCCCGCTGTTGTTCTTCGGCGCCTCCGCGCGCCGGCTGCCAATGACGACGATCGGGCTGCTGCAGTACTTCGCCCCGGTGTTGCAGTTCATCGTGGCCCTGGTGGTGTTCCGGGAGGCCATGACGCCGGAGCGCTGGATCGGCTTCGGCGTCGTCTGGCTGGCCCTGCTGGTGTTGACGGCGGACATGCTGCTCACCACCCGGAAGAACGCCGTGACCCGCCGGCTGGCCCGCGCCGCCGCCTAGCCGGATCCCGGTAGCGGCGGCGCCGGCCCTCAGTCCTCCGGGCTGCTGTCGATGCGGACGTAGTCGCGCGGCACCACAACCATGGGAACCGGCAGGGCGCGGAGCACCTTGTTGGCCGTGCTCCCGATGAACAGCTTGTTCTTCTCCGCCAGCCGGGACGATCCGACGATCATGATTTCCGCGTCGTCCCATTCGAGGTCGTCGATGGCCTCTTCGATGGTCCGGCCGTGGGCGACCTCCACGCTGACGTGGTGCCCGGCCGGCAGCCGCTCGGCCGCGGCCTTGAGCACGGTGTTGGCATGGACGTGCGCGGCGTTGACGTTTTCGCCGCCGTCGCCCTCGGCATCCAGTTCCACGAGCGAGACCAGGCGAAGCGGCACTCCGCGGCGTTCGGCGGATTGAATCGCGACGTCGATCGCGGCCTCGGCTCCGGTGCGCCGGCCGACGGCGAGCGTCAGCCTGCTGATCGGGTCCGTGCGCCGGTACCCGCGGGGCGCCAGGGCCACCGGGACGGGGGAAGCATGCAGCAGGGCGTTGGCCACGCTGCCGACGCTGTAGCGCTTGAACAGGCCGTTGCTGGCGGCGCCCACCACGATCAGGCCAGCGCGGTACTCGAGGGCGGCATCGATCAGGCCCGCAGCGAAGGAGTCCGCCTGGCGTACGTGGAATCTGGCGTCGAGGCCCTCCGGAACCAGGGCAAGCCCCTGCCGTTCGGCGGTGAGGACGGCCTGCTCCGCCGCGCTGACCCGGTTCCCTTGCGGGTTCAGCGCGACATACGGGGTGTTCCGGTCCACGACGTGGACAAGGTCCAGGTGGGCGCCCTGTGCCCGGGCCATGGCCGAAGCCAGCGCGACGGCGTCGGCGCCGCGGTCGTTGGGTGTGTAGCCAACTACGTATCGCATCTAAGAACCCCTTACGGGTCTGGGGCAGAATCCAGCTTGGCTCCGGGTCTCCGGGCGACGTCGGCCGGTCTGCGTTCCTGCAGTGGTAGGAACGACTCTAGCCCAGCGGCGCCGGGATTAGGGCGGAACTTTGCGGCCCTCCGCGGAGACAACAAAGGAGCCGCGGACCCTGCGGTCCGCGGCTCCTTTGTCCGGCCGGTGCCGGGCGCGCTGCTAGGCGTGGGCGCGGACCGCCGCGGCGAGGACGTCGAGGCCGTCCAGCAGCAGTTCGTCGCTGATCACCAGCGGCGGCAGCAGCCGGATGACGTTGCCGTAGGTCCCGCAGGTGAGGATGATGACGCCCTCCTTGAGGCAGGCGGCGGCGACGGCCTTGGTCAGCTCCGGGTTCGGTTCCTTGGAGCCGGCCTCGACCAGTTCGACGGCGAGCATGGCACCGCGGCCTCGGACGTCCCCGATCACGGGGAGCTCGATGGCGAGCTCGCGCAGCTTGCCGAGCGCGATTTCCTCGATGTGGCGGGCACGGGCGTTGAGGTCGTACTGCTCCATCGAGCCGATCGAGGCCAGCGCGGCGGCGCAGGCGACCGGGTTGCCGCCGTAGGTGCCGCCGAGGCCGCCGGGGTGGACGGCGTCGAGCAACTCGGCGCGGCCGGTGATGGCCGAGAGCGGCATGCCGCCGGCGATGCCCTTGGCCATCGTGATGATGTCCGGGACAACACCCTCGTGGTTCACGGCGAACCATTCACCGGTGCGGCAGAAGCCTGACTGGACCTCGTCGGCGATGAAGACGATGCCCTTGTCCTTGGCCCAGGCCACCAGGGCCGGCAGGAAGCCCTCGGCCGGGACGATAAAGCCGCCCTCGCCCTGGATCGGCTCGATGATGATCGCGGCCACCGACTCGCCGCCGATCTGCTTCTCGATCATGGTGATGGCGCGCTTGGCGGCCTCGGCACCGGTGATCTCCGGGTTTTCCTCGCGGTACGGGTAGCTCATCGGCATCCGGTACACCTCGGGCGCAAACGGGCCGAAGTTGGTTTTGTACGGCATGGCCTTAGCGGTCAGCGCCATGGTCAGGTTGGTGCGGCCGTGGTAGGCGTGGTCGAACGCGACAACGGCGTCCCGGCCGGTGGCGAGGCGGGCCACCTTGACGGCGTTTTCCACGGCCTCGGCGCCGGAGTTGAAGAGCACGGTGCGCTTCTCGTGGTCGCCCGGGGTGAGGCGGTTCAGCTGCTCGGCGACGGCGACATAGCCCTCGTAGGGGGTGACCATAAAGCAGGTGTGGGTGAAGTGCTCCACGGCCTCCTTGACGGCGCCGACGACGGCGGGATCCGAGGCGCCGACGCTCGTCACGGCGATGCCGGAGCCAAGGTCGATGAACGAGTTGCCGTCGACGTCGTGGATGATGCCGCCGTCGGCGTCGGCGACGTAGACCGGGACGCTGGAGGCGACGCCGGACGCGACGACGGCCTTGCGGCGCTCGGTCAGGGCGGCGGACTTGGGGCCCGGGAAGTCGGCCTGGACACGGCGCTTCTGCTCGAGGCGGTAGGTGATGTCGTTTGCTGTGGTGGTCATGGGAGAGCCTTTCTTGCGTGCTGGTTGTGCGCGGAGCCGTGCTTCTGGGTCGTGAAACGACTCAGGCGTCCAGCGCGCTCATGACGTGCTTGATGCGGGTGTAGTCCTCGACGCCGTACATCGAGAGGTCCTTGCCGTAGCCGGACTGCTTGAAGCCGCCGTGGGGCATCTCGGCGGTGAGCAGGATATGGGTGTTGATCCAGACGGCGCCGAAATCCAGGTCGCGGCTGACCCGCATGGCGGTGCCGTGGTCCGTCGTCCAGACGCTGGAAGCGAGGGCGTAGTCGACGTCGTTGGCCAGCTCGATCGCCTCGGCTTCGGTGCTGAACTTCTGCACGGTGATGACCGGGCCGAACGTTTCCTTCTGCACGATGTCGTCCGTCTGCTTGGCGCCGGTGACAATGGTGGGCTCGAAGAAGAAGCCCTTCTCCCCCGCGCGGTGGCCGCCGGTCTCGATCCTGCAGTTCGCCGGCAGGTGCTCCACGACGGAGGTGACCGCGTTGAAGTGGTTGACGTTGTTCAGCGGGCCGAAGTAGTTGTCCTCGTCGTTCTGCGAGCCGGTGTGCAGGGTCTTGGTGTGCTCCACCATGGCGGCCACGACGTCGTCGTGCACGGAGTCCTGGACCAGGACCCGGGTGATGGCGGTGCAGTCCTGGCCGGCGTTGAAGAAGGCGAACTCGGCGATGGCGGCGGCGCTCTTTTTGATGTCAGCGTCCTTGAACACGATCGCGGGGGCCTTGCCGCCGAGTTCCAGGTGGGCGCGCTTGAGGCCCTTGGCGGCTCCGGAGGCGACGGCGATGCCGGCCCGCACGGACCCGGTGATCGAGACCAGGCCCGGGATCTTGTGCTCGACCATCAGGGAACCGGTCTCGCCGGTGCCGAGGACGACGTTGAGCACGCCGGCCGGGAGGATCTCGCCGGCGAGGCGGGCCAGGACCAGGGTGGATTCGGGCGTGGTGTCGGAGGGCTTGAGCACCACGGTGTTGCCGGCGGCGAGCGCGGGGCCGATCTTCCAGATCGCCATCAGGAACGGGTAGTTCCACGGGGCGACCTGCGCGACGACGCCGATCGGTTCGCGCCGCACGTAGGAGGTGTGGCCCTCGAGGTATTCGCCTGCGGACTTGCCTTCCAGGAGGCGGGCGGCTCCGGCGAAGAAGCGCAGCTGGTCCGCGCCGGCGGCTACTTCCTCCGCGGCGATCAGGGACCGGACCTGGCCGGTGTTGCGGTGCTGGGCTTCGACGAGTTCGTCGCTGTTGGCCTCCACGGCGTCGGCGAGCTTGAGCAGCATCAGCTGGCGCTGGCCGGGGGTGACGTGCTTCCAGCTGGCGAAGGCGTCCTTCGCGGCGGCCATGGCGGCGTCGACGTCGGCCTGCACCGAGACCGGCGACTTGGCCACCACCTCGCCGTTGGTGGGGTTGACGATGTCCAGCAGGGCGGTCCCGGCGGGGGTGACGAACTCGCCGTTGATGAAGTTCTGCAAGGTTTGAACCACGGTGTACAACCTCTTTCGTGCTGGCCTGGCGAAGGCAGGGGGAAGGGATCTGCGACTGCTCCGAGCCTATGCGAGGCGCGCAAGCCGTGGAATAGGCAGCTGCACACCGAAGTCGCAGTGATTTAGTGCGCTTGACCAGCGCCCGGCTATCCTGATTCCATGGCAATTTCGCTCGCGGCCCTGGTGGGGGTGCCGTCCCTCAAGCTGACCAAGGCAGGTCTCGCGGAGACCACCTGGCACCAGGACATCCACTGGGTCGCGGTGACCGAGCAGGAGGACCCGCAGCGCTTCCTCAACGGCGGGGAGCTGGTTCTCACCACCGGGATGCGGCTGCGGAGCGCGCCCGAGCAGCGCCGCTTTGTGCGCCAGGTCCAGCGCGCCGGCGCGGTCGGCATCGGCTTCGGGATCGGCCTCACCCACGAGGCGGTGCCCCCGGCCCTGGTCGCGGAGGCCAACCGCTGGGGCCTGCCGGTGGTCGAAGTGCCCTACGAAACGCCCTTCATCGCGATCGGCAAGCTCGTCGCCGACGCCCAGTCCGCGGACCACTACGCCAAGCTGGAGCGCCTGATCGCCGGGCACCAGGTCCTGGCCCGCGCCCTGCTGACCGGCGGCGGGCTGGCCGAACTGCTCAAGCACCTGGGCTCCATGCTGCGCACCGACATTGTCCTGACGCAGTTCACCGCCCAGCTCTACAACAGCGCAGCCGGCGGCCCCTCCCCCACCGCGGACGGCTGGGCCTCCTACCCGATCCCGACCGGCCGCCGGGACGCCTGCACGCTGTGGGTGCGGCACCCGTTCGAGGACTCGGGGATCATCGGCTACGCGCAGAACCTGATCAGCGTGGAACTGAACAACATGGTCAAGCAGCGCCAGGCGCAGCGGGCCCTGGCCGGGCAGGTGCTCGAGGACGTTATCCACGGGACGCTGGAGCCCACCGAGGCCACCCGGCGTCTGGCCGGCATCGGCGTCAACAGCACCCGCAAGAACGTGGTGCTGCTGGCCGAATCGGCCGCCCACGCCAAGCAGCTGGGGAGCTCCTCGCTGCCGCAGCCCCTCGCTGCGGCGGTGACCGCCGTCGTCGGCAAGGACCTGGTGGTGCTGGTGCACGACGACGGCAGCGGCGCCAGCGCGCTGGCGCGGAGCCTCATCGACCACCTCGCCGAGGCGGGTATTCATGCCACGATCGGCATTGGCGGCGCCTACACCAAACCGAACGGGCTGCGCTGGAGCTACTTCGAGGCCCGCGACGCGGCCAGCCACGGACTGCCCGTCAACGAACCGGAGCGGCTGAGCCTGACCTCGCTGCTGCTGGCCAGCGAGGACGTTCCGCTGGCGGACATGGCCAACGAGTCGCTGAACCCGCTCCGGACGTTCGACGCCGCCCACGGCGCCGAACTGATGACCACGCTGGAGAGCTACCTGTCCAACAACGGTTCGGTGGCCGCCGTCGCCGAAGAGCTGACGCTGCACCGGAACACGGTCCGCTACCGGCTGGCCCAGATCACCGAGCTGACCGGCTACGACCCGGCCCAGACCGCGGACCGGGTGCAGCTGTGGCTGGCGCTGGCCGTCCAACGGCTCAGCGCCCGCCACCCCCGCTGACGCGCCTTCCGCGCCTGCAGACACAGGAAACGCGGGGTCACCTACGGCCCATCCGGAGCTCCGGCATGGGCGCGAAGTGACCCCGCGTTGCGTTGTCCTAGCGGGCGAGGCCCTTGAAGACGTTCTTGGGCCGCTGCATCTCACCGTGCTTGGCACCGAGGACAATCACCCAGCCGGCGAAGACCGGGATGGCCCACTGCAGGACCTTCAACTGCCGCTGGGCGGACCGGAGCTCCTCCGAGGCCCCGGGCTTGGGCTCCGTGGCGCCCTTGCCGCCTTCGGCCGCGAGCTTGTCCACCTTCGCGCCCTGCAGGCCGGCGTACAGCGTCACGGCGGCACCGGCCAGGGTGACGACGGACTTGTAGACGCTCAGCCGCGTCACGCCGTCCTGCTTGGCCATCCGGCCCTTGTTCTCCCACATGATGGCCAGGCCGGAGAGGAAGTGCGCGCCGAAAGCCGCGGTCTGGTATGGGGCCCACTTCTTCCAGCCGAGGCTGGAGAGCCGGGTGCGCTCGGTGGGGTCCTTGGCCTCCGCCGTCGCGCCGTTCAGCCCGATGGCTCCCATCAGTGAACCGCCGAACCACGCGCCGGCGGTCAGGTCGTGGATGGATCGGGCAACAAGATTACCTGCCATGATGAGCGTCCTATCGTGTGTTTGCGAATCCGGATTGGTGCGGCCAGCTGCGTGGTCGCACCGCGCATATGGTAAGCACACTTACCAAAAAGTTGGTAGCCCGGGCTTTCCGGCGGGGTTCCGGCGGCGCGGCACGTAAGCTCGTAGCCATGGAAGAAGACGGTTGACCGGAAAACTGCCGGGCTGGCCAGCGAAGCCGGACCGGGACGCCGTCCTGGGCGATGCCGCCGATGCCGCGGAGGCCGCCTCCAACAGCAGGGTGCTGGACGTCGTCGCGCGCTGGGGATTCGCCGTGATGGCACTGCTCCACGTCGTCATCGGGGCGATCGCCGTCGCGCTGGTGCTGGGCGCGCCGGGCCAGGCCGAGCCCACCGGCGCCATTGAACAGCTCGCCGCCAACCCCTGGGGCCCCGCGGTGACGTGGTCCGGCTGCATCGGCTGCGCCGGGCTCGCCCTGTGGCAGCTGAGCGAGGCAACCCTGCGGGCCCGGCACCTGCCGCGCGGCCAACGGCTGGGCAAACTGGTTTCCTCTGGTTTCCTGGCCATTGCCTACGGCAGCGTCGGTTTCACCTTCGCCAGTTTCGCCGTCGGGGTCCGCAGCGACTCAGGGGATTCCACCGCCGCCTTCAGCCAGGCCCTGATGAACCGGCCACTGGGTGCGCCGCTGCTGATCGGCCTGGGCCTGACGGTGAGCGGGATCGGCGTCTTTTTTGTGGTGAAGGGCCTGGGCAAGAAGTTCAAGGAGGAACTGCGGCACTTCGAGGGAACCCACCGCGGCCACCTCGTCAGTGCCCTGGGGGTTGCCGGCCACGTCGCCAAGGGGCTGGCGCTGGTCCTCACCGGGCTGCTGTTCGTGATCGCCGCGGCCACCAACGACCCGGGCTCGTCCACCGGGCTGGACGGCAGCCTCAAGGCGCTGCAGCACCACCCGTTCGGGCCCTTCCTGCTCCTGGCGATCGGCGCCGGGTTCATCGCCTACGGCGTGTTCGCCCTGATCCGTGCGAGGTTCGGGCGGATGTAGCCGCTCAGCCCAGCGGGACGACCGAGCCTTCCTGGTACAGCAGTGCCCGGATCTCCGACTCGGCTGAGTCCGGCCGCTGCGGGTCGATGGTCTCCCCCGCTGCGAAGTGGTCCAGCAGCCGGGGATCCACGTAGCTCTTCCGGGCGATCGACGGCGTGTTCCCCAGCACCGCTGCCGCATCCACCATGGCACGGCTCACGGCGCGTTTCCGGGCCGAGACCTTAGCTTGCGGTCCGCTCCGGGCCAGGCTCACGGCCGCGGCGACCGTCCCGCGCAGGGTGCGGAAGTCCTTGGCGGTGAAGTCCCCGCCGGTGCGCTCCTTGACGTAGTCGTTGATCTCCGCGCTGGTGACCGGATGCCAGCTGCGTCCGTTTTTGTAGGCGAGCAGGCGCGCGTTGCCGCCGCGGCGCTTGAGCGAGCGGACGACGTCGGCCAGGTCGGCGTCGTCGATCCGGGACTCCCAGGTCTTGCCGCTTTTAGCCGGGAAGCTGAGCCGGAGCTCGTCCTTGCGCACCTTCACATGCGCGCAGAGCAGGGTGGCCAGGCCGTGGCTGCCGTTCTCGTTGGTGTACCGCTCGGAGCCCACGCGCAGCGATCCGCTGTCCAGCATCCGGAACCCGGCCGCGAGCACACGCTCCCGCGTGAGCCCTTCGGAGCGCAGGTCCAAGGTCACGAGCCGCCGCGCGGACGGCAGGGTCTCGGCGAGCTGCAGCGAACGGTCGAACTTCAGCCGGTCCTTCCGCTCCCGCCAGCTGGGGTGGTAGATGTACTGGCGCCGGCCGACCGCGTCGACCCCGGTGGCCTGGATGTGGCCGTTCTCGTAGGGCGCGATCCAGACATCGGTCCAGGCCGGCGGGATCCCGATGCTTTCCAGCCGGTCCCGCACCGGGCCGGGTGGGAGGGTGGAGCCGTCCAGGTCCTTGTAGCTGAAGCCGGCGCCAGCCGCGACCCGGCGGTACCCGCGGCCGGACGCGTTGCTGTGACGGAGCCTCATCGGCGGACACCCTGACCGGCGGTTTGCGTGCGCTGCTCATCCATGACGGTAAGCCTACTGATTACCGGCAGGATTTCGCGTCTTTACGAACAACGCGGGGTCACTTACGGCCCATAATTCCCGGCGGAATGGGCGCGAAGTGACCCCGCGTTGCTTTTTGTTCGGGGATCAGACCTCTGCGGCCACCCCGCCGCGGGAGATTTCCACCATGTCCTCGCGCGGGACCACCTTGATGCGCTCGCGCTGGACGGCGACGCCGTGCGACTCGCCGGCCGCACTGGCCTGCTCGCCGAGGGAGCGTTCATGCGCGTCCAGGGCCAGCCAGCCTTCCCAGCTGGTGTACTCGACGCCGCGGCCCGCCAGAAGCTCCGCGATCGCCTCCGGCTCGGGTGCCGCGGCCAGCGGCAGGTCCCCGCGGTCCTCGAGCAGGTGCGTCACGGTCTCCAGGGCGTCGCCCTTGGTGTGGCCGATCAACCCGACGGGGCCGCGCTTGATCCAGCCGGTCGCGTAGATGCCCGGCACGTGAGTCCCGGCGGCGTCCAGGACGCGGCCGCCGTCGTTGGGGACGACGCCCTTGCTGTGGTCGAATTCGACCTCGGGCAGGGCGGAGCCGAAGTAGCCGACCGCGCGGTAGACGGCCTGGACCGGGTAGTCGACGAACTCGCCGGTGCCGCGGGCGTTGCCGGTGCCGTCGAGCTCGGTGCGTTCGAACTTGATGCCGGCGACGCGGCCGGGGGTGCCGGCGTCGCCGGTATTGTCCCCGTAGACCTCCACCGGGTTGTGCAGGAAGTGCAGGTGCAGGCGGCGGGAGGCCGTGAGCTCGGAGAGGTCCTCGGGCTGCTCGGCGATCCAGTTGGTCAGCGTGCCCACCATGGTCTTGGTCTGGTTGTTGCTCTGGATCTGGCGGTCCGATTCGGCGTCGAACTCGAAGTCCTCGGCGTAGAGGATGATGTCGACGTCCTTGGAGTGGGAGAGTTCGCGCAGTTCCAGCGGGGTGAACTTCACCTGGGCCGGGCCGCGGCGGCCGAAGACGTGCACGTCGGTGACCGGGGAGGCCTTCAGGCCGGCGTAGACGTTGTCCGGGATTTCGGAGACGAGGAGATCATCCGCGTGCTTGGAGAGCATCCGGGCGACGTCGAGGGCGACGTTGCCGTTGCCGATCACGGCGATTTCCTTCGCGTCCAGCGGCCAGTCCCGGGGCACGTCGGGGTGGCCGTCGTACCACGAGACGAAGTCGGCGCCGCCGAAGGAACCCTCGAGTTCGATGCCGGGGATGTTCAGGTCCGCGTCCTTGATGGCCCCGGTGGCGAAGATGACGGCGTCGTAGTGGGTGCGGAGGTCCTCCAGGGTGAGGTCCGTGCCGTAGTCCACGTTGCCGAAGAAGCGGATGTCGCCGCGGTCCAGGACCTTATGCAGGGCATTGACTATCCCCTTGATGCGCGGGTGGTCGGGGGCCACCCCGTAGCGGATCAGGCCGTAGGGCGCCGGGTAGCGGTCGAAGAGGTCGATGCTGACCGTCAGTTCGCCGCTCTTGACGGCCTCGCTCTTGGTCAAGATGTCCGCGGCGTAGACGCCGGCAGGGCCGGAGCCGACGACGGCGACGCGCAACGGGCGGACGGCGGTTCCTACGGGGGTGTTCGTTGACACGGCGATGTTCCTTTTTCTGTCACTGACCCAACTGACTGGCACTTGGGGCCGTTTTGAGGGCTCAAAACGGCCTGATCTGCGAGTTAGTTGGGAGGCTACGGGGTCGGTACTCGGTTCTGGGCGGCGACGCGCGGGGCGTTCGGGGTTGTGGTGCCGTAGTCCGCCGTCTTGAAGTGCGACGGCGCAAACGGGCTGACGCGGACCACGTCGCCGATCACGATCACGGCGGGATTCGCGACGGACGCGGCTTCCGCCTGGTCCGCGATGGTCCCGAGCGTTCCGATGGTCACCCGCTGGTTCGGCAAATAACCATTCTCTACGATGCCAACCGGCGTCTCCGCTGGCAAACCGGCCCGGGCCAGGGAGGCCGCGGAGGCGCGCAGCTGGCCCACCCCCATGAGCAGGATCACGGTGTGGTCGGCGCGGGCCGGGACTTCGGCGAGTTCCTCGTGGCCGGTGACCACGCTGAAGCCCTTGGCGAGCCCGCGGTGTGTGACCGGGATGCCGGCGGCGGCCGGTACCGAGACCGCCGAGGTCACGCCGGGCACCACTTCGACCTCGACGCCGTGCTGCCGGCAGAACTCGGCCTCCTCGCCGCCGCGGCCCAGGACGTACGGGTCGCCGCCCTTGAGCCGGACCACCCGGTGGCCGGCGAGGGCCTCGTCCACGAGGATCCGGCTGATGTCGGCCTGCGGGACGGGGTGGTGGCCGGGGGTCTTGCCGACCTCGATCACGCGGACGTCGGGCGCCAGCTCTGCCAACAGGTCCCGAGGACCAAGCCGGTCCGCGACGACGACGTCGGCCTGGCCCAGGAGCCGCCGGCCGCGGACGGTGATCAGCCCGGAGCCGCCGGGCCCGCCGCCCACGAGGGCAACGGTGCCGGCAGATGCGTCCGCCCGGGCGCGGTGCCGGCGCAGCGGCAGGTCCCCGGTTTCCAGGGCCGTGGCGACGGCGTCGCGCAGGGCCATGGCGCGGCGCGGGTCTCCCCCGGCGTTGACGGCGATCTTGACGTCGTCCACGACCGCGACGGCGGGGGTCCAGGCTGCGGAGGCTTCGTGGTCGGAGGCGTTGACGCACCAGATCCGCTGCTCCTCGGCGTCGGCGGCGACCTGCGCATCCACGGCGGCGTCGCCGGTGGCCGTCTGGACGAACCAGGCGCCGTCGACGTCGGAGGACCGGTAGGGGCGCGGCTGCCAGTCCAGCAGACCGGCGGCGGCGAGGTCGTCCAGGGCGGGGCAGGCCGCGGGTGCGACGACCGTGACCCGGGCGCCGGCGTCGAGCAGTCCCTTGGCGCGGCGCGCGGCGACGGGGCCGCCGCCGACCACCAGCACCCGGCGGCCGAGCAGGCGCAGGGCCGTGGGGTAAATGTCCTGAATTGCCATGCATCGACGATAGGGCGGCGTCATCCGGCGGAACAACGGTGCGGAAACACCCGTTCACGCGGGGTAACGCTGGGTCACAAAGCCGGGGTTTCGGGGTTTCGTGGGCACACCGGCCCACCTGTCAGCGGTCCGGGGGCACTTTGCCGGCCGGAGCAGCCGATTCGCGCACACAGGACGGCGTGTCCGTGCCAATGTGCCCCCGTTCGGCAGGCGAGTTGCCTGGCGCCGCGGGCACTACTTCACGGCAATGAGCTCGATCAGTTTGATGTCCGGGTCCTTGGACAGCAGCGCGGGCCCGTGTTCGCCGAGCGCCGCGGGGATGGCCCCGTTGAGGTGGGCCTGCCGGTCTTCCTCGCTGTCAAAGGTGTCGAAGATGCCGAACGTGTAATCGTTGATTCGGAAGGCGTACCAGGTCCGTGTCCCGGGTTCTTTAAGCACGATCTCCCGGCCGCCGTTGAGGAAGTTCCAGACCTCCTGTTCCTTCCCCAGTTTGGCTTCGACCAGTGCCAGCACTCCGTATTTTGGCGCCACGGCTGTCTCCTCAGATTTGGACTGGATCGGCCGGAAACCGGCCTATAGCCGCGAGTGTAGGCCCGTCCCGGGGTCCGGACAAGGCGTCGCGAGGAGGGCCCCGCGCCGGGCAATAAGACGTTCCAGATAGCGGTGCAGGATGACTCGCTCGACCAACCAGCCCACGGGCCCAAAGGGTGCTGTGAACTCAATCCGGTCCGTCATCACGGAGCCAGCGTCGGTTGCCGCGAACTCGTGGACATGGCGGAACGCTTTGAAGGGGCCCTGCGCTTGTTCGTCCACGAAAGAGGCCGGATAGTCGAAGCGGGTCACGCGGCTGGTCATGGTCAGGGGGACACCGAAGTGCCGTCCCCGCCAGGTCACTTCCTCACCGGCACCGATGAGTCCTGCGGTCACCCCGGCAACGGCACGCTCTCCCGAGGCCGCCATCGTCTCAACATGGGCGTCGATGCTGCGCGCCCGGTCGAACAACTGTTCCGCGGGCAGGACGGATTCGGTGCGGCAGACGAAGCTCACGGTCATGCCGTCAGTCTGCCAGACACTGCGGGACCCGCCGGCTGCCTCCCCGGAATTGCGCAGTCCTTTGGGCTGGCCCCGACGGCGGTAGTCACCTTCAGGGGCGCGTGCCGGGGTGGTTAGCCGTCGCCCCTAGCGGGTGCTGCCGGTAAGGAGGCCGCGGCGGCGCAGCAGGCGCTTTTCGATCGGGGCGAAGACCAGGAGCTCAATCAGGATGCCGACGGCGAGGATCAGCAGGATTGCTGCCAGCACAATGGTCATGTCGGCCAGGTCGCGGCCCTGGTTCAGCATGGAGCCGAGGCCGAAGCCCATGCTGCCGCCCACGGTGATGATTTCCGCGGCCATGAGCGAGCGCCAGGAGAAGGCCCAGCCCTGTTTGAGGCCGCTCAGGTATCCGGGCAGCGCGGCCGGGAGGACGATCTGCAGTGCGAGCTGGAGCCGGGACGCGCCCAGCACCGTCGCCACCCGGCGGTACTGCGGCGGGATCTGGTCGACGCCGGAGATCAGGCCGTTGATGATCGAGGGGATCGCGCCCATCAGCACCACAAAGTACACGGTGGCGTCGCTCAGGCCGAACCAGATGATGGCGGCAGGCACCCACGCCACGGAGGGCAGCACCTGGAGGCCGGAAATCAGCGGGCCGAAGGCGCGGCGGAGCGGGGCGACCTGGGCCAGCAGCAGGCCCACCGGCGTCGCAATGGCAACGCTGACCAGGAAGCCGGCGATGCCGCGCTGCAGCGAGGTCCAAACGGCCTCCTGCAGCTTGGCCTCGCCCCAGAGGGTGCCGAGCTGGCCGACGACGTCCAGCGGACCGGGCACCAGGTCGCGGCGTTTGATGCCGAGCCAGACGTACACCTGCCATGCCACCAGGAGCACGGCGAGCGCGGCGACCGGCAGCAGGATCCGGCTCCAGTCGATCCGGGCCTTGCGGACGGCGTCGGACTGCAGTGAATCCAGCCCGGCCTCAAGCTCGCGGAGGTCGGCCGAGCCGGTGGAAGTCCGGGTCAGGGCAGCGTGCACCTTGTGGGTCTCGGTGTGGGCTTCGGCCACGGGAAGGGGGCTATTGGGCATGGCGGCGGATCTCCTCGCGTAGCCGGGCGGTGATGGTGCCGGTCAGCTGGCCGGCCAGGCCGGCGTCGGTGCGGTGTTCCTCGGAGACGTGCCATTCCTGGACCACGCGGCCGGGCCGCGAGGAGAGCAGCAGCACACGCTGGCCCAGCCGGACGGCTTCCCGGACGTTGTGCGTGACAAAGACGATGGTGCGGCCGGTCTCCTTCCAGATCCGCTCCAGCTCGTCGTGCAGCAGGTCGCGGGTGATGGCGTCGAGCGCGGCGAACGGCTCGTCCATCAGGAGCAGCTGCCGGTCCTGGGCCAGGGACCTGGCCAGTGCCACGCGCTGGCGCATGCCGCCGGAGAGCTCGTGCGGGCGCTTGTCCCCGGCGCCGCCCAGGTGCACCAGGTCCAGGAGCTCCCCGGCCTGCACCCGGCGCTCGGCCTTGGCCACGCCGCGCAGCTTGAGGGCAAGCTCAACGTTTTCCCGGGCGGTGAGCCACGGGAACAGTGCCGCGTCCTGGAACATAAACGCGGCGCCGTCGCTCGGCACCTCGAGGGCGCCCGACGTCGGGGCCTCCAGCCCGGCCATGATGTTCAGCAACGTGGATTTGCCGCAGCCGGAGGCTCCGAGCAGGGCGACGAATTCGCCCTGCCCGATGCTGGCGTTGACGCCGTCCAGCACCGGGGCGCCGTCGCCGAAGCGCTTCCCCAGGTTTTCCAGTACGACTGGCATGGTCACGTCCTTGGTTGTGGTGACGGGAGGGGCGGGGAAAGGAGCTAGTCCTTGCCCAGCCCGTGAGCCGAGGTCTTCGTTGCCGCCACCGAGTTCAGGGCGGTCAGGTCAAACAGGCCGTTGATGTCCGCCTGTTTGGTGGTGCCGGCGTCCACCCCGTCCTGCTGCAGTTTTTGGTACGTCCCGGCGAGCGGGTCCACCGTGAAGAGGATGTTTTTCAGCGACCGGTCGACGACGTCGGCGGGCAGCGCGGCGCCGCCGGACTCCTTCAGCGCGGCGTTGAGGACTGCGGCCTTCTCGGCCGCCGGTGCCTTGGTGAGCCAATTCACGGACTCGACATGGCCCTTCAGCAGGGCCTTGACGGTGTCCGGATGCTCTGCGGCGAATTTCTTGTTGACGATCAGCACGGTGGTGGGGAACTCGCCCGGTTTGCCGGAGAGCGCACCATCCCAGAGGTCCTTTTCATCGACGAGGACCTTCGCGCTGGCCTGCAGCACCAGCCGGGATGCCCACGGCTCCGGCAGCCAGGCGCCGTCGAGCTTGCCGTCCTGGAACAGCTTCAGGGTCTGGGCGTTCTCGGTGGGGTTGATGGTGACGTCGCCGCCGCCGTCCGGGGAGGTCCGGTAGCCGTGCTTGCCGAGCCAGGCGCGCAGGGCCACGTCCTGGGTGCCGCCGAGCTGGGGTGTTGCGAGCTTCTTGCCCCTGAGGTCGGCCGGCGAGGTGATGTCCGGCCGGACCACAAGCTGCGCCCCGCCGGAGGCTGCACCGGCGATGATGCTGACGGAGTCACCCTTGCTCTTGACGAAGGAGTTGATCGCCGGGTTGGGGCCGATGTAGGTGGCATCAATAGCGCCGGCGTTGAGGGCCTCGATGGCTGCGGGTCCGGCGTTGAAGACCTGGGTGCTGAGCTTGGTCTGGCCCAGTTCCTGGGCGATGAACCCCTTGCTCACGCCCACCAGGGCGGCTCCGTGGGTGATGTTGCCGAAGTAGCCGAGCCGGAGTTCCGCGGCCGGGGCAGTGCCGACGGCCGGGGCAGCGGCGGCGTCGTTGTTGCGGGACACCGTGGAGGCGACGGCAGCGCCGGCGCCGATCAGCAGGGCCAGTCCGGCGGCGACGGCGATTTCAACGGTGCGCTTGCGCTTCGGCTTTGCCGTTTCGCCGGCGACGATCCGGGTGGTGCCGGGGGCGGGGTTTTCGGGGGTGGATGACATGGCGGAATCCTGGTTCGTGGAGAGTGGGCGGTGGGCCGGGCGGATGGTCAGCGCCGGCGACATCGCCCCCGGGGTGCCCCGAGGGAGGGGCCGTCGAACCAATCGGGTGGAGTCATGGCTTCACCCTAGGGAGGGTCACGAACCGGGTTCAATGGTGCGGAAACCGGGGGTCACGCTAGTTCATGCGGCGTCACATGCGGAGCCCGTGCCCGGGCCAGCGGTTAGTCGCCCTTGACGTTGACGAGCTGGCGGAGCGTGTGCCGGACCCGGACGAGGTCCGCCGAGTCGCGCATCACGATGTCTATGGGCTTGTAGGCTGCGGGGATTTCGTCGATGAAGGCTTCGCGGGGCCGGAATTCGATGCCCTGCATGGCAGTTTTCAGCTGGGCCAGCGTGAACGCCTTGCGCGCGGCGGTGCGGGAGTACTCCCTGCCGGCGCCGTGCGGCGAGGAGTCCAGGGCCAGGGCGTTCCCCAGGCCGACGACGACGTAGGACGCGGTGCCCATGGACCCGGGAATCAGGCCCGGGTCTCCGGCCCGGGCCCTGATGGCGCCTTTGCGCGAAACCCAGACGGACTTGCCGTAGTGCGCTTCCTGCGCGGTGAAGTTGTGGTGGCAGTTGATCCGTTCGAGTTCCCGGACCGGGCCGCCGATCCAGGCTTCGAACTGCTGGACGACCCGGTCCATCATTTCCTCCCGGTTGAGCAGGGCGAAGTGCTGCGCCCACCGCAGTTCCTGGATGTAGCGCTCGAATTCGGGGGTGCCTTCCAGCAGGTAGGCGAGGTCCCGGTCCGGCAGGGGGATGTTCCGGCGCAGGGCCACGCTCCGGGCCTCGGCGATGTGGCGCTGCGCGATTTTGTTGCCGACACCGCGGGAGCCGGAATGCAGGAACAGCCACACCGCGCCGTCCTCGTCGACGCAGACCTCGATGAAGTGGTTGCCCGAGCCCAGCGACCCGAGTTGCAGCTCCCAGTTCGCCGCGTACCGGCTCGGGTCGAAGCCGGCCCTGGCCGCCATCCTCCGCAGTTCGGCCAGCCGGGGTCCCGCGGTGGCGGAGATCCGGCGGTTGAAGTGCCCGGCCGACAAGGGAATGGCACGTTCGATCCCCTCGCGCAGCCGGGGCAGGTCCCTGGGCAGGTCAGCCCGCACGTACTGGGTGCGTACGGCGATCATCCCGCAGCCGATGTCCACGCCCACGGCCGCCGGGATAATGGCGCCCACGGTGGGGATGACGGATCCCACGGTCGCGCCCTTGCCGAGGTGCGCGTCCGGCATCAGCGCCAGGTGCGGGTAGATGATCGGCAGCGTCGCGGTAGCCAACGCCTGCCGGCGGGTCCCGTCATCGAGGATGGAGGCCCAGCTGATCAGCCTGCTGCTGAGTCTCTCCAACGATCTGCCCTCCCACGACGATGATCGTGTCCCGGGAGACGGGTGGCAAGAGCCGGCCGGCGGCGACCCGGAGTCGGCAGGGCTGTTTCGGCAGGGCCTAGATCGAGTAGCGCTCGTCCTCGTGGTCGCCGGGGTGGTCCTTGACCAGGCCCGCGGCGAGGGTGTTGCCGTCCTGCGGGTCGATCACCAGAAAGGCCCCGGTGCGGCGGTGGTGCAGGTAGTTCTCCAGCGGCAGCGGCGCCGCGAGCCGGAGCTGGGCGTGGCCGATGTCGTTGAGCTCCAGCCCTGACGCGGGTTCAAGCCGGAAGCTGGCCAGGTCAAGCTTGCCGGTCACGTTCCGGACCAGGGCCTGGACCGTGCGGGTGCCGTGCTTGATGAGCACCTTGGCGCCTTCGCGCAGCGGCTTCGGCGACAGCCAGCACAGCGCCGCGTAAAGGTCTGCCGTGGGCTCGGTGAACGTCCCGGCCGCGGCGATGGTGTCCCCGCGGGCGACGTCGAACTCGTCCGCGAGGCGCAGCGCCACCGATTGCGGGGCCACAGCCTCGGACAGCGAGCGCCCGGCGAAGTCGATGCCGGTCACCGTGGTGGTGCGCGGCGCCTGGCCTGGGGTGAGGACACTGACCGTGTCTCCCACCTTCACGGAGCCCTCGGTGATCTGCCCGGCATAGGCCCGGTAGTCGCGGTAACCGGCGACGTCGAGTCCGGCGGCGACGGCGTCGGGCGCCAGTGCGCCCTGCGGCCGGACCACCAGCTGGACCGGGAAGCGGAAGCTCTCCAAATGACTTTCGAGTTCGTCCGCGGCCGGCAGCGTCTCGAGGACTTCGAGCAGCGCCGGGCCGTCGTACCAGGGTGTGCGGTCCGAGCGGTCCACCACGTTGTCGCCGTCGAGCGCGGAAACCGGGATGACCAGCAGATCGGCAATGCCGTCACGGCCGAGCCCCAGTTCGCGGCCCACTTGCTGCACGTCGGCCTCGATCCCACGGAACACGTCCTCGCTGAAGTCCACGAGGTCGATCTTGTTCACGGCGACAATTACGTGCGCGACGCGCAGCAGATGTAACACCGAGAGGTGCCGGCGGGTCTGTTCCAGGACACCCTTGCGCGCGTCGATGAGCACGACGACGGCGTCCGCGGTGGACGCGCCGGTGACCGTGTTTTTGGTGTACTGCACGTGCCCGGGGCAGTCCGCGAGGATGAAGCTGCGCCGGTCCGTGGCGAAGTAGCGGTAGGCGACGTCGATGGTGATGCCCTGCTCGCGCTCGGCGCGCAGGCCGTCGGTCAGCAGGGCCAGGTCAATGGCTTGAACACCGGCCGCACCGGCGCCGCCGAAGCCGCGGTCCGCGGAGGTGCGGGCGACGGCGTCGAGCTGGTCCGCGAGGATCGCCTTGGAGTCGTGGAGGAGCCGGCCCACCAGGGTGGACTTGCCGTCGTCGACCGATCCGGCGGTCGCGAAGCGGAACAGCGAGGCGGACGAGAGCCCCAGGGTCTCTGCGCCGGCCTCGGGCAGGGTTGCGGTGGTGCTCATTAGAAATAGCCGTCCTTCTTGCGGTCTTCCATGGCGGCCTCGGAAATGCGGTCGTCCGCCCGGGTGGCGCCACGTTCGGTAATGGTGGAGGCGGCAACTTCGATTACGACGTCGCGCACGGTTGCGGCGGCCGATTCGACGGCGCCGGTGCAGGACATGTCGCCAACGGTCCGGTACCGGACGGTCTTGGTGATGACCTGCTCGTTCTCGCGCGGCTGGGAGACGTCGCCGACCGCGCGCCACATGCCGTCGCGGGCAAAGACCTCGCGCTCGTGGGCGTAGTAGAGGCCGGGCAGTTCGATGCCTTCGCGTTCGATGTAACGCCAGACGTCGAGTTCGGTCCAGTTGCTGATCGGGAACGCGCGGACGTGCTGGCCCACGGTGTGCCGGCCGTTGTAGAGGTTCCACAGTTCGGGCCGCTGGTTGCGGGGGTCCCACTGGCCGAATTCGTCGCGCAGGCTCAGGATGCGTTCCTTGGCGCGGGCCTTGTCCTCGTCCCGGCGGCCGCCGCCGAAGACGGCGTCGAACTTGTTGCGCCCGATCGCGTCCAGCAACGGCACGGTCTGCAGCGGGTTGCGGGTGCCGTCGGACCGTTCGGCCAGCTCCCCGGAATCAATGAACTCCTGCACAGAGCCGACGACGAGCTTAAGCCCCAGCCGCTCCACGGTCCGGTCGCGGAACTCGATCACCTCCGGAAAGTTGTGCCCGGTATCCACATGCAGCACCGGAAAGGGCA
The DNA here is from genome assembly GCF_040137805.1 of Pseudarthrobacter sp. B907. Taxonomy (NCBI): domain Bacteria; kingdom Bacillati; phylum Actinomycetota; class Actinomycetes; order Micrococcales; family Micrococcaceae; genus Pseudarthrobacter; species Pseudarthrobacter sp. B907. Next base: position 118,744 of record NZ_JBEEQE010000004.1, read on the forward strand.
CCTTCCCAGGCCAAAACGCCTTAGTAGCCAGGTGCAGCATCACCACAGAATCCTTGCCGCCGGAAAACAGCAGCGCCGGCTTCTCAAACTCGGCAACAACCTCGCGGATGATGTGGATGGCCTCCGACTCGAGGGTGTCCAAAGACGAAAGGCGGCCAGCCCGCGGAGCAGCGGAACTCAGGTGACCCGACCCCTGAGCCGCAGCGGCAGATGCCGCCCCGGGAGTGGCATCTAAGGCATCGGCCGAGGGACCCGACGCGAGCTTGCGAGCGTTGGGAAGGCCGCTGCCGCTGTCGGAGCTGGACGGCATGCTGCTTGCAGCATTGCCGTCCAGCGAAGGGGCGGGGGCGGCATCTGCCGCGGAGGCGGTGGTGACGGCGTCGACGGCCACGAAAGTCTCAACATTGCTCATACGTGTAGTCCGCATTCTGTCTTGTCGGTTCCTGCCCAGCGTCCGGCGCGGGGGTCATCGCCGGGCGCCACCTTGCGGGTGCAGGGCTGGCAGCCAATGGACGGGTAGCCCTGTGAAAGCAGCGGGTTGACGGGCAGGAGGTTGTCCTCGGAGTACTGCACCAGCTCATCGAAGCTCCAGGCCGCGACCGGGTTGACCTTGACCAGCCCGTTGGCCTCGTCCCAGGTGACCAGCGGCGTGTTGGTGCGGGTGGGCGCCTCGTCGCGGCGGACGCCGGTGAACCAGAGCTCGTAGCCGGCGAGGGTGCGGCGCAGCGGGGCCACCTTGCGCAGCGCGCAGCACTGGGTGGGGTCTCGGGCGAAGAGGTCCTTGCCGAGCAGCCGGTCCTGCTGCTCCACGGTGGTCTCCGGCAGCACGTCGACGACGTTGACCCGCAGGTTCGCGGCCACCTCGTCGCGGGTCGTGTGGGTTTCCGGGAAGTGGTAGCCGGTCTCGAGGAAGAGCACGTCGACGCCGGGGAGCTGGTCCGCGACGAGCGCCGGGAGGACGGCGTCGGCCATGGAGCAGGCGACGGCCACGGCGGGCAGCTCGAAGTTGCGCGCCACCCAGGCGATAACCTCCTGCGCCGGGGCGTCCCCGCCGAGCTCGGCGGCGCCGGCTTCGGCGAGGACCTTGAGCTCCTCGTGGGAGCGGAGTGCGGCGGTCACTGCAGATCACCTTCCTCGGCGGCGAAGGCCCATTCGGCGAAGGTCTGGCCCTCGGTGTGGCTGGCCACGAACTTCCGGACCACGCGCTCCACATAGTCGGACAGCTCTTCGGCGGTGACCTTGAGGCCGCGGACGGTGCGGCCCAGGCCTGCCTCCTCGCGGCTGTCGGACGCGAGCCCGCCGCCGAGGTGGACCTGGAAGCCCGGGGTGGGGTCGCCGTCGGGGGTTGGGAGCATCATGCCTTTGAGTCCGATGTCCGCGGTCTGGATCCGGGCGCAGGAGTTGGGGCAGCCGTTGATGTGCAGCGACAGGGCTTGCGGGAGCTGCTTGGTTTCGACGAGGTCGGCGAGGCGGCGTTCCAGCTCGGCGACCGCCGTGGCGGCCGTGACCTTGGTTTCCACGATGGCGAGTTTGCAGAATTCGATGCCGGTGCAGGCAATGGTCCCGCGGCGGAACACCGACGGCCGTGCGGACAGGCCCAGGGCGTCGAGTTCGGCCACAAGCGGTTCAACCTCATCCTTGGGCACGTCGAGGACCACGAGCTTCTGGTGCGGGGTGGTGCGCAGCCGCTGTGAGCCGCGGGCCTCCAGGGTGTCCGCGAGCTTGACGAGCTGGCTGCCGGAAAGGCGGCCGGCCAGCGGGGTGGCGCCGATGAAGAACCTGCCGTCCTTCTGCTCGTGCACACCGATGTGGTCTCCGGGCGCGGACGGCTTGGGCGCCGCCGGACCGTCGTCGAGCTGGTAGCCGAGGTATTCGTCCTCGAGGACCTGGCGGAACTTCACCGGGCCCCAGTCGGCCAGCAGGAACTTCAGGCGGGCCTTCGTGCGCATGCGCCGGTAGCCGTAGTCGCGGAAGATGCTGGTGACGCCGAGCCAGACGTCGGCGGCCTGGTCCGGGCGAACGAAGGCGCCCAGGCGCTTGCCCAGCATGGGGTTGGTGGAGAGCGCGCCGCCCACCCAGAGGTCGTAGCCGATGCCCAGCTCGGGGTGGACCAGGCCCACCAGGGCGACGTCGTTGATCTCGTGGACCACGTCCTGGCTGGGGTGGCCGGTGATGGCGGTCTTGAACTTGCGCGGCAGGTTGGCCAGTTCCGGGTCGCCGATGAAGCGTTCGGCGAGCTCGTGGATCAGCGGGGTGGGGTCGATGATCTCGTCCTTGGCGATGCCGGCCACCGGGGAGCCGAGGATGACGCGGGGGACGTCGCCGCAGGCTTCGGTGGTGGAGAGGCCCACGGCCTCAAGGCGGCGCCAGATCTCCGGCACGTCCTCGACCCTGATCCAGTGCAGCTGGATGTTCTGCCGGTCGGTGAGATCGGCGGAGCCGCGGGCGAAGTCCACGGAGATCTGCCCGATGACGCGCAGCTGCTCGGTGGTCAGGGCGCCGCCGTCGATCCGGACCCGGAGCATAAAGTACTTGTCCTCGAGCTCGTGCGGTTCGAGCGTGGCGGTCTTGCCGCCGTCGATCCCGGGCTTGCGCTGGGTATAGAGGCCCCACCAGCGGAAGCGGCCGTGCAGGTCGGTGCCGTCGATCGAGTCGAAGCCGTGCTTGGAGTAGACCGATTCGATGCGCTCGCGGACGTTCAGGCCGTTGTCTTCCTGTTTCCAGGTTTCGTTGGCGTTCAGCGGGGCGGTGCCGTCCACCTTCCACTGCCCGTGCGGCTTGGCCGCGGGGCGGGCGGGTCGTTTGGCGCGGCCTGCGGCAGCCTGGTCCGGGGACGCTCCGGCTAGAGCTGTTTCAGTCATGGATCGACTGTAGGAGCGGCCGTATCGGCGTCACAATGGCTCAGAAACGCGGGGTCACCTAGGGCAACATTTCGTCATAACCCTTGCCGGCGACCGCCGCGTCGTACCGTGCCAGCGCGATCTCGGCGAGCACCGGGGAAGGCAGCAGGGGCGCGGTGACCAGGTCTGCGCCGGCCTTGGCGAGCTGGTCGTGGAAGAAGCCCGGGGCCAGCAGGTAGGAGGCGATGACCACGCAGCCGCCCAGGTCCACGGCCCCGGCCGAGAGGCCCGCGCCGGCGCCTCCCGCGGCCTCCTCCCGCAGCATGGCCACCGCCTCGGGCACCGAGGGCGTCGCCGAGGCGCCGTAGGCGGCCACGATCCGGTTGGAGCGGAGGGCCCGCAGCTGCCCGGCAAGTTCCTCCACGTTCTCCGCGGCGGTGGGGTCCGAGGAGCCCGCGGCGGCGAGGATCACGGCGTCGTTGTCGGTCACCCCGGCCTCGCGCAGCCGGACGTCCAGCAGGGCGGCGAGCCGCGGATCCGGGCCCAGCGGCGCCGCGGCGACGGTGCCCGGCCGGCTCTTCACGGCCCGGGCGATGTCCACCTTGACGTGGTAGCCCACGCTCAGCAGCAACGGGACGACGACGGCGGTGGCCCCGGCCGGGAGCCCCGCCACGACGGCGGGCAGCTCGGGCTCCTGCACGTCGACGTAGGCCTCGCGGACGTCGAGGCCGGGACGCAGCGCGGCGATCCCGGCCCGTAGGGCGTTGACCTCCGCCGCACCCCGGGGGCTGGAGGTGCCGTGGGCGCAGGCGATCAGGATGGGGCTATTCATAGCCGTTAGCGTAACCTTGGAGCCGCCCTATCCGCCGCCCTGCTACCGACCGGGACGCCCCATGACTTTCTCCTTTAGCCTCGTGATGGTCTGGCTGGACCTGGCGGGCGTGTTCTTCTTCGCCGTCTCCGGTTCGCTGCTCGCGGCGCGGAAGCAGTTCGACATTGTCGGTTCCCTCCTGCTGGCCTCGGTGGTGAGCCTGGGCGGCGGCGTGATCCGCGACATCATCATCAACGCGGGCCCGCCGGCGGCCTTCACCAACCCGGCGTACCTCGCTCCCCCGTTGCTGGCCACGGTCCTGGTCTATTTCCTGTTCTCCAGCGTCCAGCGCTTCACCTCCTTGCTGGTGCTGTTCGACGCCGGTGGCCTGGCTTTGTTCTGCATTACGGGCAGCCTCAAGGCCTTGGCCGCGGGCATGCACCCGGTGGCTGCGGTATTGCTGGGGGTCACGACGGCGGTGGGCGGCGGGCTGCTGCGGGACATCACCGCGAACGAGGTGCCGCAGCTCTTCGACCCCAAGGACATCTACGCCCTGCCGGCGTTCGCCGGGGCCGCGCTGACGGTGGCGCTGTCCGTCACCGGGGTCTTCACCGCGCTGACGGCGAGTGCGGTGGCCGCCGTCGTTTTCGCCTTCCGCGTCACTGCCTGGCGGCGCCACTGGTACGTGCCGCTGGCCGTCCGGGGCTGGCACCGGCTGGGGCTGAACACGGCCGAACGCGGCCCTAAGGATTAGCTAGGATAAGAGGCATGACTGACATGTTCCTCGAGAAGTTCCGCGCGCTTGTTCCGAAGTATCTCGAGGACGAATGGCAGGAAGAAGATGGGCTGCCGGCCGACGAGCTGGATGCGGCCCTTGCCGAGCACCAGTTCCAGGTTCCGCTGGTCCTGCGCGAGTTCTACTTGGCCCTCGGCGGCTGCGAGGACCTGATGGAGGCCTACCACTACTTCTGGGACCCCGAAGAGCTCGAAGTCGACGATGAGGGCTTCCTGATGTTCCTCGAGGACGAAGAGGAGCAGTTCACCTGGGGCTTCCGCGTGGGCGACCTCAGCATCCCGGACCCGATCGTGTACCGCCGCAACAACGCCCGCGGCCAGTGGAAGAGCGAGGAAGGCACCTTCTCCGAATTTGTCTTCGACATGTTCGAGTGGGCCTTCAACGACGACGACGAGGACTAGGGCCCCTTCGGCCGCTCACCCCGGTCCCTGGTTCGAATGGCATCGGCCGGCCGGGGGCACATTGACACGGACACGCCGCCGCCCAGCCCGGGATTTTCGTTTTGAGGGCTCAAAGTAGCCCCGGAACGCCGGCACGGCCCGGGCTTAAGCCTGGAAGCCACCCCGACGCCGTTGCTCTGCACCGCCAGGACCACAAGCCAAGAGCCCCAACCTGGGCCTCGGCCGTCAGGGGGCACTTTGACACGGGCGCGCCGCCGCCCGGCCACGGATCGCCGCGCTACGACGTCAAAGTAGCCCCGGAACGCCGGCACGGCCCGGGCTTAAGCCTGGAAGCCACCCCGACGCCGTTGCTCTGCACCGCCAGAACCACTAGCCAAGAGCCCCAACCTGGGCCCCGGCCGTCAGGGGGCACTTTGACACGGACACGCCGCCGCCCGGCCACGGATCGCCGCGCTACGACGTCAAAGTAGCCCCGGAACGCCTGCACAGCCCGGCACTCACGGCTGGAAGCCACCCCGGCGCCGCACCTCCAACACCGCGAAGACCTGGGCGAGCATCCGCTCCGGGTGATAGACGACGTCGTCGTAGCTGAACCTGAGCACCAGATAACCTCCGACGACGGAGGCATTGTTCCGCCGCCGGTCCTTCTTGACCTGCCGAGGCTCCAGATGCGCTTCACCATCCGTCTCAACAATGAGGCAGCCCTCGACAAGGAAGTCCACCTCCCCCACGCCCGGAATCTCCACATGCCTCCGCACCTGCAGACCGGCCCGGCGGAACCAGGTGTTGGCGAGCACTTCCAGCAGCGAATCAGCCCTGGGAATGACTAGATCCAGCACCGATCTGGCACGAGCGTTGCGGTTGCCGGCGAGTTTGCCCCGGAGAAACGGCAGGCTGATGTCCCCGCGCCCCACAGCGCACTGGACCATGACGAGGGCTTCCAGCTCCGGCAGGCAGTGCAGTGCGTGCATCAGGACGTCGGCCAGTCCGACGACAGGAAGCCACGGATGCCTGGGATGCCGGCAGCGTCCATGTGCCACGGAGCCGGACGGCGTTGCCCGGTGCCCGACACAGAGATGCAGGCGCTGGGCGGGCAGCAGCGTCCACAAACCGTAGCTCGGCGCGGCAGAGAGACATGTGAGTTTGGCCCCCAGCTCACGCGCGGCACGGTGGGCGCTGGCGCCCTGGGGCAGGCCGTAATGCCCCCGGCGAATCCTCGCTATGACGCCCTCGGCCACGGCCCTGGTCAGCTGGCTGCGGCTGAACCCCGCGCGGGCAAGGTCAGCTGTGCTGGCCGTACCGCCCCTGGAGCTCAGAAACATGGCAACATTCATGGCGCCACTGTGCTGTATCAGGAGCCAGCGGAGACCGCCCCTCCTGCGCTATGTGGATGACTTCGTCGCCGCCCGGGGGCACATTGACTCGGACACGCCGCCGCGCAGCCCCGGGTTAAGCGAAGGAGGCCTCAAAGTACCCCGCCCGGCCCGGAACGCAGCCCACATCACGACGATGTGCCCCGGCACCGCCAGGCTGACCCACTGACAGGCCCGCCGGCCTAGCGGCAGACAACTCCGGCGCGACACACCCACTGCGCGCCCCACAACCCCAACACCGCCCGGGGGCACATTGACACGGACACGCCGGCGGGCAGCCCGGGGTTCAGCGATGGAGGCTCAAAGTGCCCCCGCCCGGCCCGGAACGCAGTCCGCCAATCCGTGACAACAAATTTACAAATGCGCTAGACAGCATGACACAACTGTCATAAGCTCATTCTTGGGTTCACCAAATGCCTCCGGTGAATCTGATGCGAACGGAGAAATGGCCCCGGTTCCGCACAACGGACGACTCGTAACGTTGTGAGGAACCGGGGCCATTCCGGTTTAAGAGACTCTGGCGCAACAGACGCGGCAAAGCGCCCGACGGCGACTACCCTCCCAGGCGGCCCCAGCGGCGGCCACCCCGGCAGGCCCGCAGAAACTAGCTGCTGCGGTCCACCACAGCGTGGGCGAAGCTGGTCAGCGAATCCTTGACCACACCCTCCGGCAGCGGCGCGAGGGCAGCAATCGCCTCATCGGCCCAGGCGCGCGCCACCGTCCAGGACTCGGCGGTCACCGGGTGCTCGCGCAGACCGGCGACGGCGGCCGCGAGGGCCTCGTCCGAGCTGAGGTCGCCGTCGATCAGTTTCAACAGTTCGGCCGCGGACTGGTCGCCGTCGTCCGCCGCCTTGCGCAGCAGCAGCACGGGCAGGGTGGGCACACCTTCGCGCAGGTCGGTGCCCGGGGACTTGCCGGACTTGACCTTGACGCCGGTGACGTCAATGACGTCGTCGGCGAGCTGGAAGGCGACGCCGACCTTCTCGCCGTACTCCACCAGCAGCGACTCGTAGGCCGGATCGGCGTTGGCGAAGATCGCGCCGAGCTGGCCGGACGCGGCCACCAGCGAGCCGGTCTTGTCCGCGATCACGGAGAGGTAGTGCGCCACCGGATCCTCGTCCGGGCGCGGGCCCACGGTCTCGTGCAACTGGCCGAGGCAGAGCCGCTCGAAGGTTCGGGCCTGGATGCCGAGCGCACGGGACCCGAGCTCGGAAACCAGGATCGAGGCACGGGCGAAGATCAGGTCGCCGGTCAGGACGGCCACGGAATTGCCCCAGACCTCGTGCGCGGTGGGGGCGCCGCGGCGGAACGGGGCGGAGTCCATCACGTCGTCGTGGTAAAGCGTGGCCAGGTGCGTCAGTTCGACGACGACGGCGGCCTGCACCACGGCCGGCAGCGAGGCGTCGCCAAGGTGGGCGCAGAGCAGGGTCAGCAGCGGCCGGATGCGCTTGCCGCCGGCTTCCACCAGGTGGCGCGAGGTGGCGTCGGCCAGCGGATCCGAGTTGGCGATGGCCTCGCGCAGCTTCTTCTCCACCCGGGCCAGGTTGGTGGTGATGGCCGGGCCGAGTTCCGGGTCGCCCGCGATCGCCGCGAAACCGGCCGGCAGCTGGAGCCCGGTGGCAATGGCGGTGGTGTTCAGGTCCGGTTCAGCGCTCGGCAGGCCGTGCCCGGCGTGCGTCCAGCTTTGGTCTGCAGAGTTGGTCACGGGTTAACCCTAACTTTTTGTTGCGGAATCCGCGGGGTTGAGTCTGAAACGGGCCGGGTATTGGACGTGGCCGGGACCAGGGCTTCCAGGACGCGGATCATCCGGTCCTCAGTGCCCTTGGCCGAGGGGTCGGTCAGGTTGGCGAGCAGCCGGACCACAAACTTCATCAGCAGTGGGATGGGCATGCCCGTCCGGAGCGCCAGTTTCATCACGGCTGGCTTGCCGATCACGGCGGCGAAGGCGCGGCCCAGGGTGAAGTGCGAGCCCCACTGGTCCCGCACATGGTCCGCGTAGCCGGCGAGCCGGGCGTCGGCGTCGTCCGTGCTCCAGCCTGCCGAAGCCGACCGCGCCGCGGTGTCGATGATGAACTCGGCCGCGAAGCGGGCGGATTCCATGGCGTAGGAGATGCCTTCGCCGTTGAACGGGGAGACCATCCCGCCGGCGTCGCCGAGCAACAGCAGGCCCGGCGAGTAGTGCGGGGTGCGGTTGAAGCCCATGGGCAACGCGGCGCCGCGGATCTCGCCCACCTGGTTTTCCGGGGTGAAGCCCCAGTCCGCGGGCATGCCGGCGGTCCATTCGCGCAGGACCTGCTTGTAGTCCAGCTTGCCGAATTCCTTGGAGGAGTTCAGGATGCCCAGGCCCACGTTGGAGGTGCCGTCCCCGACGCCGAACACCCAGCCGTAGCCGGGCAGCAGCTTGCCGTCGCGGCCCGGAAGCTCCAGCCAGCCTTCCATCCAGTCGTCGTCGTGCCGCGGGCTGGTGAAGTAGGTGCGCACGGCCACGCCGAGCGGACGGTCGTCGCGCTTCTGGATGCCCAGCGAGACGGCGGTGCGGGTGGAGTTTCCGTCGGCGGCGAGCACTACGTCGGCGCTGAAGTCCTGAGTTTCGCCGGTCTTCCGGCCGGCGTCGTCCAGCAGTGCGGCGCGGACGCCGGTGACGCGGCCGTCCTCGGCGCGCAGCGCTTCGGTGACACTGTGGCGTTCCAGTACGACGGCGCCCGCGGACTGGGCGTGCCGGGCAAGTTCTTCGTCGAAGCCGAGGCGGGTGCGGATCAGGCCGTACTGCGGGAAGTCGGAGACCTCGGGCCAGGGCAGTTCAATGGTGCGGCCGCCGGCGATCAGGCGCAGGCCCTTGTTCCGTCGCCAGCCGTCGGCTACCGGGTGCGGCAGGCCAAGCTTCTGGATCTCCCGGACTGCTCGCGGGGTGAGTCCGTCGCCGCAAACCTTCTCACGCGGAAAGCTCGTCTTCTCCAGCACCGTGACGTCGATGCCGGCCTGGGCAAGGTAGAACGCGGCGGTGGATCCGGCCGGCCCCGCCCCGACGATCAGTGCTTTCACGGCAACGATCAGCTACCGCTCGGGCCGGGTGATGTTGCGCCGCAGCTTGGCCACGGGCCCGCTGTGGTTCGCCAGAGCCCTGGCGCCCGCGGCAGGGTCGGTGCCGGCCGGCTTCTGGGCGCGGTGCACGGCGACGATGCCGCCGCTGAGGTTCCGGTAGGTGACGGATTCCCAGCCGGCCTCCTGCAGCCAGGCGGCGAGGTGGTCCTGGTCCGGCCAGGCGCGGATGGACTCGGCGAGGTACACGTAGGCGTCCGGGTTGGAGGAGACCTTAACGGCGATCGCGGGCAGTGCACGCATCAGGTATTCGGTGTACATGGTGCGCCAGAGCGGCACCACCGGCTGGGAGAACTCGGCGATGACCAGCCGGCCGCCGGGCTTGGTGACCCGGAGCATCTCGGCAAGGGCCTTCTTGGGCTCGTTGACGTTGCGCAGGCCGAAGGAAATGGTGCTGGCGTCGAAGGTGTTGTCCGCGAACGGAAGACGGGTGGCGTCACCGGCGACGAAGTTGATGTCCGGACGGCGCCGCTTGCCCACCTTGAGCATGCCCAGGGAGAAGTCGCAGGCGACGACGTCGATCCCGGCGTCGGCGTAGGGTTCGCTGGAGGTGCCGGTTCCCGCGGCGAGGTCCAGCACACGCTGGCCGGGCTTCACGTCCATGGCTTCGACGACGATCCGGCGCCAGCGGCGCGTCTGTCCCATCGACAGGACATCGTTGACGACGTCGTATTTAGGGGCGACGTCGTCAAACATCGTGGCTACTTCGTCCGGACGCTTATCCAAGGATGCTCGGTTCACCCCGTTATTGTCTCAAATCTTCGACGCACCCCCTAACCACGGGCCCGGCCGGGGCGCGGCGTGCGGCGGGAGTAGTGTTGTCTCATCATGACGAGCGCCCTCCCTACCAGAATTATCAGGACACTGACAGTCCCCCTCGATGCAGATTCGTTCCCCGGGGGGCTGCCGTCGTTTCTGGTCCGTGATGACGTGCTGTGCTGGACCCGTCGCGAGGCCGGCCTGGTCGGCTTCGGCGAGGTCGCCCGCTTCACCGCCACCGGTCCGGAGCGCTTCCTCGAGGCGGACATCTGGTGGCGGCACCTGGTCCTGGAAGCGGAGATCAGCGACGCCGTCGACTGCCCGGGAACCGGCCCGGTGGCCTTTGGCTCCTTCGCCTTCTCCAAGGTGTCAGCGCACGAATCCCGGCTGATTGTGCCCGAAATCGTGGTGGGGCTGCGCGACGGCAAAGCCTGGCTCACCCAGCTCACCTTCGACGACGGCGAGCTCACCGCGGCCGGCGCCCGCGCCGCCCTGCGCCGGTGGCTGGACGCGGACGGCGACGGGCCGACGGCGGACCCGGCGACGGCGGAACAGTCGTCGCCGTCGGAGACGTCGCCGTCGGAGACCCCGTCGCGGGATGCGAAGCTCAGCACCGGATCCCTCACCGAGGCGGACTGGATGGCCGCCGTGGCCGAGGGCGTCGCGGAAATCCGCACCGGGGCACTGGAGAAACTGGTGCTGGCGCGCGACATTGTCGCCACCGTGCCCGACGGCGTGAACGCCGCCGAGATCCTGCGCCAGCTCGCCGTCCGCTACCGCGAATGCTGGACCTACGGCGTCGACGGCCTCGTGGGCTCCACCCCCGAAATGCTAATCCAGGTGGAAGGCCGCACCGCGCAGGCCCGTGTCCTCGCCGGGACCCTGGACCGCCGCGACGCCGAGGGCATGGCCGGCTCGCCGATGGAATTCGCCGAGCGGGTCCTGGCCGGCTCCGAGAAGCAGCGGCACGAGCACGACATCGCCATCGCGTCGCTCACCACCCAGCTGGCACCCTTCTCCGAGGCCATGAACGCCCACAGCGAGCCGTTCATCCTGGAACTGCCTAATGTCTGGCACCTGGCCTCCGACGTCAAGGCCGAACTGACCGAGGTCGAGGGCCACGTGCCCACCTGCCTGGCCCTGATCAACGCCCTGCACCCCACGGCCGCGGTCTGCGGCACCCCCACCACCGTGGCCGGGGCCCTGATCCGCAAACTCGAGCACCTGGACCGCGGCCCGTATGCCGGTCCGGTCGGCTGGCTCGACGCCGCGGGCAACGGCGAGTGGGGCATCGCACTGCGCGGCGCGGTCATCGAGTCCCCGGACACGGTCCGGCTCTACGCCGGCTGCGGCGTCGTCGAGGGATCCGTTCCCGAGGCGGAACTGGCCGAGACCTGGGCGAAGTTCCGGCCGATGCTGGAATCCCTCGGCATCAGCAGCTGACCGGGAAGTCCGGCCCCTCTGTGGCCGGCGAGGCGAATCCGTCATTACAGACATTGGCCACGCGGCACCCCTTGAAAACCGCCGGCATTTAGTTATCCAATAGTGAAACTAAGTTTTCTGTGACGCACATCTCTTGTTCGGCGATACACTATACACCGACTTAGTTTTCGCATCCCCTGCAACAAAAGGTAAGAAAAATGCAGATCTCCCGTTCGCTCCTGAGCAACTCCAAAGTCAAGGCCGCCGCCGTGCTCGCCGTCGGCGTCCTCGCGCTCTCGGCCTGCACCAACGCCTCCGAGACCGGTACGGGCGGCGCGGCGACGCCGTCGGGCAGCGCCGCCAAGGCCAGTTTCGACCCCACGACGGTCAAGAAGGACGATGCGCTGGCGGCCATGGTTCCGGCGGCCATCAAGTCCAAGGGCACCCTGACCATCGGCGCTGACACGAGCTACGCTCCGGCGGAGTTCCTCGGCAACGACGGCCAGACGGCGGTTGGTTACGACGTCGACATCGCGAAGGCGATCGGCGCCACCCTGGGGCTCAAAGTCCAGGTGCAGACCGCCGAGTTCACCGGGATCCTCCCCGCGCTGGGCCCGAAGTACGACCTTGGCATTTCCTCCTTCACCATCAACAAGGAGCGCCTCGGCGCCGTGAACATGGTCAGCTACTTCAATGCCGGCACCGCTTGGGCCGTGCAGAAGGGCAACCCGAAGAAGTTCTCCCTTGACGACGTCTGCGGCAAGTCGATTGGCGTCCAGACCGGCACCGTGCAGGAAGACCCGGATCTGTCGGACCGGAACAAGAAGTGCACGGCGGAAGGCAAGAAGCCGATCGATATCGTCACGCTCAAGAACCAGACCGATGTGACCACCCGGCTGGTCAACGGCAGCATCGACGCCATGGCTGCTGACTCCCCCATCATCGGCTACGCCCTGACCCAGACGAACGGGCAGCTGGAGAAGCTCGGCGACGTCTACGACGCCGCTCCGCAGGGCATCGCCGTTGCCAAGTCTGACACTGCGCTCGCCGACGTCATCCAGAAGACGATGACCAAGCTGATCCAGGACGGCTCCTACAAGAAGATCCTCGAGGGCTGGGGCAACGCTGAAGGTGCCATCACCAAGTCCGAGGTCAACCCGGCGGCCGCGTCTTGAGTCTTCCCGCCACCGACCACTCATCAGGGGTAGGGATGGAAAGTAAGCACAACCACGCAGCACCGGTCCTGAACAAGCCCGTGCCCGTGCGGCACCCGGGCCGCTGGATCAGCGCGATAATCATCCTCGGTTTCCTCGCCGTGTTCCTGCAGTCCCTGGTCACCAACCGCAACTTCCGGTGGGACATCGTCGGCACGTACATCCTGGACGTCAAAGTGGTCCAGGGTGTCGGCTGGACGCTGCTCCTGACGGTGGCCTCGATGGTACTGGCCATCATCCTCGCGATTCTGCTGGCTTTCATGAGGCAGTCCGACAACCCGGTCTTCCGCTGGTCCAGCTGGGTCTGGGTCTGGTTCTTCCGCGGCACTCCGGTCTACACGCAGCTGGTGTTCTGGGGCCTGATCTCCGTGCTCTATCCGAAGATCAGCGCCGGCGTCCCGTTTGGACCGGAGCTCCTCAGCGTAGACACCAGCACCATCGTGACGGCCACGGTTGCGGCGATCCTGGGTCTGGGCCTCAACGAATCGGCCTACCTTGCCGAGATCTTCCGCGCCGGCCTGAAATCGGTGGACCGCGGCCAGATGGAAGCAGCCGAAGCCCTGGGCATGGGCAAGACCAAGATCATGTGGCGGATCATCCTGCCGCAGGCCATGCGCGTGATCGTGCCGCCGACCGGCAACGAAACCATCGGCATGCTGAAGACCACCTCGTTGGTGCTCGCGGTCCCGTTCACCCTGGACCTGACCTTCGCCACCAACACGCTGGCCAACCGGACGTACCTGCCGGTGCCGCTGCTCATCGTGGCGGCCATCTGGTATCTCGTCATCACCAGCATTTTGATGGTCGGCCAGCACTTCATCGAGGCCTACTACGGCAAGGGCGTGGACAACCTGTCCCCTGCCGCGGTGAACCCCGCAGCCGCCAAGGCCGCAGGAGCCGGTGCTGACGCGCAGCGCTCGATGAAGACGGACTTCCCCGAGGAGAGTGCACGATGACGATCACCACTGAGAACCCGCTGGTCAAGATCGAAGGCCTCCACAAGTTCTACGGGCAGCATCACGTGCTGCGCGGCATCGACCTGACCGTCAACCAGGGCGAAGTGTCGGTGGTGATCGGCCCGTCCGGCTCCGGCAAGTCCACCATGCTGCGCTGCGTCAACCTTCTTGAAACCATCAGCGCCGGCCGGATTTCCGTCGGCGGTGAGTTGATCGGCTACCGCGAGGTCAACGGCCGCCTGCATGATCTGAAGACCAAGGAAATCGCGGCCCAGCGCCGCGAGATCGGCATGGTCTTCCAGCGCTTCAACCTGTTCCCGCACAAGACGGCGCTGCAGAACGTCATGGAGGCTCCGGTCCAGGTCAAGGGCCAGCCGAAGGACGCCGCCCGGAAGCGGGCACTGGAGTTGCTGGACCGGGTTGGACTCGCGGACCGGGCCGGCCACTACCCCTCGCAGCTGTCCGGCGGGCAGCAGCAGCGCGTGGCCATCGCCCGGGCCCTGGCCATGGACCCGGAACTGATGCTCTTCGATGAGCCGACGTCCGCCCTGGACCCGGAGCTTGTGGGCGACGTGCTGAACGTCATGAAGGATCTCGCCAAGTCCGGCATGACCATGATCGTGGTGACCCACGAGATCGGTTTCGCCCGGGAGGTCGGCGACCGCCTGACCTTCATGGACGGCGGCGTCGTGGTGGAATCCGGCGACCCGCGCGAGGTGCTCGCGAACCCGCAGCACGCCCGCACCAAGGAGTTCCTGAGCCGGGTGCTCTAGGGAGCAACTTTCTGCACCGATTTCGGACAGCCGCTACGTGGACCCACGTAGCGGCTGTCCGTTTTCGTAGCCCTTTCCGGCGGATGGTCAGTGTGCGTGACGGAAGATGGCAACAGCTTCGCGGATCGCATAGTAGACGATCACAAAGCCGGCCACCGGGTCGGCCCACCACCACCCGGCGAGGGCATCCAGGAGGATCCCGGCCAGCACGGCGGAGGCCAGAAGCCCATCGATAAAGGTCACCCTGCCCTCTGCGGTCAGGACGGGGTTGCCCAGGGCTCTGCCCGTACGCGCCTTCCCCGCGGCGAGGACAAACATGACCACAGCCGTCACCGCCGTCCAGATCATCCCGGCCGTGCTGGGCTGCGCACGGTGCCCGGCCCACAGCGCGACGCCGGACTGGATAGTGAGGTAGAGGGCCAGTGCCACGAACGCCCCGGCGATCAACGTCAGCGCTATACGCTGGCGCCGTTCCCCGGCCCCGGAGAGCTCCCAGATGACCACGGCGCTGGCGCCGATTTCGATCAGGCTGTCCAGGCCGAAGCCAGCCAACGCCACCGAGCCGGCCGCGATCGAGGCAACGGCCAGAACGACTACGCCAATGACGTTCCAGCCCAAGGTGATTCCTTCGAGGAGGAAACCACGCCGTCTCAAGCGGGCCTCGTCAGTACGCTTCGACGTTTCAGACAGCATCGATTCTCACTCTCCCGGGTATGCGGTGGTTGGTCCGGCCTAACGCCCGAGGACCCCCGCCACGGCGGCGGACACGGCCTCGCGGATTCGCCCGTGCAGTTCGCGGAGGCCGTGGCGGTCGGTCCGCACCTCGATGATGCTGCGGCCCTGCACGGGGTCCGCCAGCGCCGCGGCGAGCTCCGCCGTCGTGCTGACCGTGCGGTGGGCGACGCCGTACGCCGCCGCGAGGGCGGAGATGTCCACGGAGTGCGGGGTGCCGAAGAGGCGTTCGACGGCGGTGCCGTAGCGGCCGGACTGCTCGACGGCGCCGTGCTCCAGCAGCCCGAAGATGGCGCCGCCGGCGTCGTTGAGGACCACGATCCGCAGCGCCGGTTCGGTCTCGCCCGCTCCGAGCAGCAGCCCGCCGGCGTCGTGCAGGAAGGTCACGTCGCCAAGCAGCACCGTGGTTTCCTGCCGACCGCCGACGGCGATGCCGGTGGCCGTGGCGAGGGTGCCGTCGATCCCGGCCAGTCCGCGGTTGGCGAAGACGGTGGCCTGCGGTTCCGGGGCCGGGGTGCCGGACAAATCGACGTCGCGGATCCCGTTGGAGGAACCCAAGACCAACTGCCCGCGCGTGTGCTCCCAAACTAAGGCGCCCACGGCAGGGCCCGAGGCATCGGAAGAAGCGGCGGCCGACTCCGCGAGCACCAGGTCCAGGGCGTGCTGGGCGGCCGCCCCGGCCAGCAGCCAGGCATCGAGCCACGCCGCGCTGCCCCGGCCGGCAAAGTCAGCCAGGTCCGCAAGGGTCTCGAGCGGCAGTTCGGTGCGCCGGCCGGGCTCGTACCAGGCCACCGGAACGGGCTGGTAGAGGGCGGACGGCACGTCGGCGCGGGCGAGGAGGGCTGACACGGGCCGGGATAGCGTGGGCCGGCCGAACAGCACCACCCGTTCGATCGGCTGTCCGGACTCCGGGCCAAAGTGCTCCAACAGCAGCCGGTACGGTCCCACGGCGTTCGGGCCGAAGCGGGCGTTGGAGGAGGGTTCGGCGAGCAGCGGCAGGCCGTGGGCGCGGGCGAACGCCTCGGCGACCGGTCCGGCGTCGTGCCCGGCGAGAACCACGGTGCGCCGCTCGGGCAGTGCCGGGGAGGCGGCCGGGAAGTCCAGCGCCAGCGGGTGCCGCGCGGCCTGGTGGATCCGGCGGTCGGAGCCCTCGCCCAGGCTGTCGCGCGCGGCGGGGACCAGCGGGTCGCGGAAGGCGAGGTTCAGCTGCACCGGGCCGGGCGGGATGTCCTCGAAGGCGCCGGTGGCGGCGTTCAGCGCGGTCTCGACGGCCCGGAGCGGGTTCTCGCCCGCCGGCACGTCGGCGGCGAAGCGGACGTGCTCGCCGAACAGGTCCGGCTGCACGGTGGTCTGGTTGGCCCCGGTGCCGCGGAGTTCCTCGGGACGGTCGGCCGAGAGGACCACCAGGGGCACGGCGGCATGGTTGGCTTCCATCACGGCCGGCAGCAGGTTCCCGACGGCGGTGCCCGAGGTGGTCAGGACGGCGGCGGGGGCGCCGGTGGCCAGGGCCAGGCCCAGGGCGGTGAAGCCGGCGTCGCGTTCGTCGATCCGGACCAGCAGTTCGACCCGGCCCGCGGCGTCGGCCTCGGCCAGGGCGTAGGCCATCGGCGCGGAGCGGGACCCCGGTGCCACCACGACGTAACGCACCCCGGACCCGATCAGGGCGGCGACGGCCATCCGCGCTGCCTCCACCGAGGCCAGGGGACCGGCCCCTGAGGGGCCTGCCGCGGCCGCGTCCGGGCTCACATGTTCTCCGGCGTCTCGATGCCCAGCAGGTCCAGGCCGCTGGAGAGCCGGCGCAGCACGAGTCCACACAGGGCCAGCCGGGATTCCCGGACCGTGTCATCGGCCTTGAGCACGGGGCACTGGTCGTAGAAGGAGGTGAACAGCTGCGCGAGTTCGAACAGGTAGGCGCAGAGCCGGTGCGGTTCCAGCAGTTCGCCGACCTTTTGCAGCGTGGCGTCGTATTCGAGCAGGTGCAGGGCCAGCGCGCGTTCGGCGGGTTCGACGACGGCGATCGTCGCCGCCGGCACGGCCGCGCCGGCCCGAGCCCCGGCGGCGCCGGCCCCGCCGGCGGCGCCGGCCCCGCCGGCGGCGCCGAGGTGCTGCTCCAGCGCGCCGGCCTTGCGCAGGATGGAGCGGATCCGGGCGGCGGCGTACTGGACGTACGGGCCGGTGTTGCCGGTCAGCGCGAGCATCCGGTCGAAGTCGAAGACGTACTCGGTGTCGTGGCCGGTGGAGAGGTCCGCGTACTTGACCGCGCCGATGCCCACCTGGCGGGCGGTGACGGCGCGTTCCTCGTCGCTGAGCTCGGGCCTGCTGGCGTCGATGACGGCGCGGGCGCGGTCCACGGCCTCCTGCAGCAGCGCCATCAGCTTGACCGGGTTGCCGGCGCGGGACTTGAGGATCTTGCCGTCCTCGCCGAGCACGTTGCCGATCTGGACGTGGGTGGCCTCCACGATGTCCGGCAGCCAGCCGGCGTCGCGGGCGGTGGCCATCACCATGCGCAGGTGCACGTTCTGCGGGGCGCCCACCACGTAGAGCACGCGGTCGGCGGCCAGCTCCCGGATCCGGTACCGGATGGTGGCGAGGTCGGTGGTGCCGTAGCCGTAGCCGCCGTCGGACTTGCGGATGATCAGTGGCAGCGGGTCGCCGTCGCGGCCGGTAAAGCCGGCCGGGAAGGTGCAGAGCGCGCCCTCGCTGATCCGGGCGATGCCGCGCTCCTCAAGTTCCTGGCACAGCTGTGCCAGGTGCGCGTCGTAGGAGCTTTCGCCGGCTATGTGGTCGTCCGTGAGGCTGATGCCGAGCATCGCGTAGATCGCGTTGAAGTAGCGTTTGGACTGCGCCACGAGCCGCTGCCAGACGGCGAAGGTGTCCGCGTCCCCGCCCTGCAGCGCCACGACGCGCAGCCGGGCACGGGTGGCGAAGCCGTCGGGGTCGGAGGCGGAGGCATCGAACTTCGCCCGCGCGGCCTGGTAGAAGGCGCTCGGGTCATCAACCAGCAGGGCGGCCTCCGGCGAGTCCTCCCCCACCTCGAGCCAGTGCTCGATCAGCATGCCGAACGGTGTGCCCCAGTCGCCGATGTGGTTCTGCCGGATCACCGTGTGGCCCAGCGCCTCGAGCACGCGCACAATGCTGTCCCCGACGACGGTGGTGCGGAGGTGTCCGACGTGCATTTCCTTGGCCACGTTAGGGGAGGAATAGTCGACGACGACGCGGTGCACCGGCTCCGGCTGCCCGCCCGTCGGCTCAGGCGTGTTGAGCAGTTCCTCGATCCAGGTGCCGTCGAAGGTGAGGTTGATGAAGCCCGGCCCGGAGATCTCCACGAGGCTGCAGACGCCGTCGAGGTCCAGGGCATCCACGATCCTGGCGGCGGCGTCACGCGGCGCCAGCCCGACCTTCTTGGCCAGCGCCATGGCGGCGTTGATCTGGATGTCCGCGAACTGCGAGGGCCGGATCACCGGGTCGGTCTGGCGGAACTCCTCGCCGAAGGCATGGGCAATAGCTGCCTGGACTCTGGGGACAACCATTTCGGCCGGATTATTCACACTGTTCAAATTATCAGTTCCCCGCCGCCCCGGACGCTCCCTCACATCCGGCCCCCAAACAGCAAACGCTCCCCCACGTCCCGCTGATGGAATGCGAAACGTGACGGAGCGTCGGCCCGAAAGCTGCCAGACGTGAGGGAGCGTCGGGAGTGCTAGTCGTCGGTGCGGAAGACCTGGACTACGGACGGGCGGGGAATCCGGGCCTGGCCCGGCTTCGGCGCCGCGCCGGCGGGCACGTAGTCCGGGAACGCCGAGTGCTGGGCCGCGAACGAGCCCTCCTCGCCCGGGTGCTGCACGGCGACGAACACATGCCGTTCCTCGTCGTGGATGATCGGCCCGCAGGTCTCGGCGTCGCGCGGCACGGCAAGGAACTGCTCCACGCGGCCGCGCTCCGGCCCGTCGAGGGTGACCTTGAACAGGCCGTCCGCGTAACCGATGCTCGAGGGGGCGCCGTCGGTGGCGATCCACATGTTGCCGACCGAGTCGAAGGCCACGTTGTCCGGGCAGGAAATCGGCGAAACCTGGTCGGCCGGGAAGCCGGCGAAGTAGGCGGAGGTGTTCTTGGCCGGATCGCCGCAGACCATCAGCAGGTTCCAGTTGAACTTCGTGGAGGTCTGGTCCCCGGTTTCGGTGATTTCCACAATGTGGCCGTCACGGTTCAGCGTGCGCGGGTTGACCTCGGTGGCGCCCTCCTTGCCGGTCTTGCCGCGGTCCGAGTTGTTGGTGCAGACCACGTAGACCTTGCCGGTGTGCAGGCTCGGCTGGACGTCCTCGCAGCGGTCCATCTTGGTGGGGCCGACCTTGTCCGCGGCAACGCGGGTGTAGACCAGGATCTCCTCGACCGACATGCCGGGAACCATGGGCTTGCCTCCCACGACCAGCGGAAGCCATTCACCTGAACCGTCGAAGGCGCCGTCGGCGGGGAGCTTGCCCGAGCCGTCGATTTCGGCAGCCGGGGAGTCGCCGGTGAACTTGGCAACGTAGAGGTCGCCCTCGGAGAGCAGGGTCAGGTTGTGCTTGCGGTCGCCTTCGCGGTACTTGTCCTTGGAGACGAACTTGTAGAGGTAGTCGAAGCGCTCGTCGTCGCCCATGTAGGCAACTACGTGCCCGGAAGCGGCCACAATCACGTTGGCGCCCTCGTGCTTGAAGCGGCCCATCGCGGAGTGCTTCTTCGGCGTCGAGTTCGGGTCGAGGGGGTCCACCTCCACGATCCAGCCGAAGCGGTTGCTTTCGTTGGCGTAGCCCTCCTTGCGCGTATCGAAGCGCGGGTCATCGAGCTCCCACTGCCGGGCGGTCGGCTTGCTGGTGAGGCCGTAGCGCTTGTCCGTGGCGGACGTGCCGGCGGACACGAAGTAGCCGTTGAAGTTCTCCTCGCCGGAGAGGATGGTGCCCCAGGGGGTGGTGCCGCCGGAGCAGTTGCCCAGCGTGCCCTTAATGGTCCGCCCGGCAGGGTCGGCCACGGTGCTGACCAGCGCGGAGCCGGCGGCGGGGCCGGTCAGTTCGTAGCTGGTGTCGGTCAGGAAGCGCCGGTTCAGTTCCGCGCCCTTGACGTAGCTCCACGGCTGATTTTTGTTCTGGCGTTCCAGCTCGACGACGGTGAGCCCGTGGGCGGCGCGGCCGATGGCCCGCTTCTCCGCGGCGTCAAAGCCTGCCGGAACCATGATGTTCTCGTTCGTGTACTCGTGGTTCGTGAAGAGCACGGCCCGGCGGTTCTTGTCGTCCAGGGGCAGGATGTCCGTGTAGTCGTTGTTGTAGCCGAACTGGCGGGCCTGCGCTGCGGCGCTCTGGCGGTCGACGTCGAAGGCGGGCGAATCGTTGAAGAGCGGGTCTCCCCAGCGGATGATCGGCTGCCACGTGAACCCTGCCGGGACGGTGAACGCGTCGACGGCGGCGTCAACCGGCGCGATCGCGGTGAACGTCAGCTTGGACTTGCCAAAGCCGTCCTTGGCGGCGGCGGCCAGGCCCGGGCCGCCTGCGGTGGCCGGCTGCGCCGAGGTCACGGCGTTGCCAAAGACGACGGCGAGCGCGCCGGCGGCGCCGAAGCCGAGGGCGGAGCGGCGGGACATCGTGGCGGAGGCAATGTCGCGGAAGTAGTCGTTGGAGCTGCTGTTGCAGACCTCGCCCGAGCAGGCGTTGTCACACTTGAGCGCGCAGGTCACGGGGCTGCGCTTGCCCTTCGTGTGGCCCAGCATGGGCAGCAGGGAGAACTTGCGTCCGGTGGGGACAGACATGGGAGAGACCTTCCAAGGCAGGGGGTTGCGTCCCCGCCACCCTGTCAGCGCCGGACTACGCGGAGCGGTCCTGTCGGTGAAGTTCCGGTTAACTCAGGCTCGACTCTCAGTTCTGTCCGACAGTAGCCCCGGTCAGATTTGTAACATCAGCGATCCAAGGGAAAGCAAACTGAACCAACACCACCAGGGCCCCCGCAAGTAGCACCAGGGACAGTGCCACCCGGGCCCACAGGGGCCCGGGGAGGTGTCGAAAGATCCAACCGTACATGGCCTATCCCTTTCCCTGCAGCTCAGCGAGCTGCTTCGCAATGGCGGCCGGCGGCCCGGCACTGAGCGGCTGCCACGAATCAAAAACGGAGTAGGCGATGATGCGCTCCTGCGACCCGAAACGCGGGTTGCAGCTTGTCAAAGTCAGAATTCCCTGCTCCGGTTTTACGCCCGGTTCAGTCGGCACCGGCGCCAGCACATCGGTGCGGTCCGGCAAGACAATTTCCTGGTTGCGGAAGACATAGGTGTAGAACCCGTCGGCGGTCTGGACGTAGATGTTATCCCCGGGCACCAGCGTATGGATGGCATCGAGCACGGCGCCGTGGGTTTGACGGTGGCCGGCCAGCACAAAGTTCCCCACGGCCCCCGGCATCGCCGTTCCTCCGTAGTGGCCCAGGCCGAGTGTGTCCAGGACGTCCGGGCTGGTGCCCTCGATGATCGGGCGGCTGTAGTCGGCGCCGAGACGGGGAATATAGATCACCCCGATCGCCTTGCCGTGGGCGGGTGCCGTTCCGACCACCGGGATCTGGGACCCCGTACCTCCCGCGGCCGCTGCGCTTCCCGCAGAAGTCCCGGCGGTAGGGGTGGAGGGCACCGGATTTTCCTGGACGAATTGTTTCACCGCGGCACCCTGGGCGGCGTCGGCTTCAACGTTGGTCCACCACAATTCCCAGGCCACAAAGAGAAGCGCTATCACCCCCAGTGTGATGAGGAGTTCACCCACCACCTGCACGATCGGCAGCAGGGGGCGACGGGGGCCCGGTTTCGATCGCTTCCGGACTTCGGAACGACGGGTCAGCAGAGTCCCCACTACCCGTTGGCCTTGCCGATAAAACATCTTCCGCTCTTCAGAGCCGGCAATATACTGGCTTCCACGTTTCCGGAGCGGATCTGCGCCATCACGCACTGGCCGCCTCGCAACACGCCGACGTCCATTGCATCTACGGCCAGGCCAGTTGGAGTGCGCGGGGCGGAAACCTCTACCGTGGCGGGGGCAAAGCCGGCATCGGCCAGACTGGTCCGGATCTGCTCCCGGCTCGGTTGCGGGGCCGACCCGACCAGTGTCCGTAAGGCTGCCTGCACGGTGGCCCTGATGTCTGGGGCTGAAGCAGCCGCGGACGCCGTGCTTCCGGTGCCCGAAATGTCCTGTGCTGGGCCTGACGCCGACGATGACGCCGGCACTTCCGGCTTTGCGGCCTCGCTCGAGGCGGCGGGGGACGCCGGTGCACCGGGAACCGAACATCCGGCAATGCTCATCATGATCAACAGACCGGTGCCGCCCATTCCTCCCCACCAACGGCCACCCCTCTTGGGGAGCCATACGGGGCCGCGGGAAGTCATGGCTTCATCTTCCCATACCGGATCTGCCCTGCTGCCATGAGGGCGTAAACCCGCCGGAGCCGGTCCAGCCACCAGTCCCTGCGTTCCGGCGGGGCCGCGTACTCGGCCAGCAGCCCGGCATCGACCGCGACGTCCCGGAGCCGGATGGCGCCGTCGTCGGGGACCAAGGAATCCCGGCTGACGTCGGCGGCGAGCAGCGACACCGTGCCCAGCCCGCAGGCATAGGGCAGCTCGGGCAGGGCAGCGGCGAGCGCCAGCCCGGCGCGGATCCCCACGGAGGTGTCCAGGGCGGAACTGACGACGGCGGGCAGCCCGGCCTGCGCCACGATGTCCAGGGCCCGCCGCACGCCGCCCAGGGGCGCCACCTTCACCACAATCAGGTCCGCGGCGCCGGCCCGCGCCACCTTCAGGGGATCGTCCTCCTTGCGGACGCTCTCATCCGCGGCAATCAGCACCGGTACGCCGGCGGCCCGAAGCCGGCGGCGCACCTCGGCGAGGCCTGCGATGTCCGGCACCGGCTGTTCGGCATATTCGAGCCCGACGGCGGCCAGCCGGGTCAGCGCCTCGACGGCGGCCGGCACGTCCCAGCCGCCGTTGGCGTCGACCCGGATCGCGGCGTCCGGCAGCGCGGCACGGACGGCGGCTACCCGGGCGGCGTCGTCCTCGAGCGTCTGGCCCGGCTCGGCAACCTTGACCTTGACCGCGTCCACCCGGCCGAAGCGCGCCAGGATCTCCGGCACGCGCTCCGCGGCAACCGCGGGGACTGTGGCGTTGACCGGGATGCTGGTCCGCCGGGGTTCGGGGAAGCCCTGCCAGCCGGCCTCGATCGCGGCGGCCAGCCAGCCGGAGGCTTCGGCGTCGCCGTATTCGGGGAAGGGGCAGAACTCGCCCCAGCCGAGCGGGCCCGGCAGCAGCAGAGCCTCGCGCTGGGTGATGCCGCGGAACTTCACCCGCATCGGCAGGCTAACCACCCGGGCCACGTCCAGGAGTTCGTCCACGCCCCCGGGGTTCAGGCCGGGAGCGGGAGGGGTGTCGGCACTGGAGGGCATGGATGTACTCTACCGGCGCCGGGGTGGGGCCTTGGGCGGGCCGACGTCGACTGGGGGTGAGCTCCTGGTTTAGGTCACTCGTCTGCATCGGCCCCGCCCAAGGAGCTTCCGGCGGGAACAGCCACACCGGTCCTGCGAGTTTAGGGACGCCGCCCCGGGCCGGACACGAGTAGCGGCTACTTGTCTTGGGCGGCAGCGCTACGTGGTCGCTGGCTGCCGCAGCTCCCAGACATCGGCTGCGGCGCCGTGCGGCAGTTCCAGTCGCCACTGTTCACCGGGCGCCGGGTAGGCGCGCAGCGTCGCCGGCACCGAGCCGTGGCGGTAGACCTCCACAATCGAGCCGTCCACGAAGATCCTCAGCTCGTCGCCGCCGGCCACGGTGTCCGCGAAGACCGGGCGGGACTGCGCCGCGGAAGCCAGGACGAGCCGGATCCTGCCCTCCCCGCCGGTGACCACGGCTTCGGCTGCACCTCCCGGCAGGCGCAGTGTTCCGGCGGCGCCCTTGGCGCGCAGCGCGCCCCGGTACCCGCGCAGCTCCGGCGCCGGCTCAACGGCGAGGGTGCCGCCGTGCACGGCCAGCTGCCGGGGGAAGGTCAGCAGCCCTGCCCAGCCGGCGGCGTCCGTTTGCTCCTGCCCGCGACCGGCGCGCCCGTCCAGCCCCGATACCTCGTTGGACCAGCCCCACAGCAGGGCGCGGTCCGGCAGGGACAGGATTTGTGGCGCATAGAAGTCGGGCCCCAGGTCCGCCTTGCCGCCTTTCGCCGGGGTGAAGACCGGCAGCCCGGTGACGGGGTCCTCGGCGAGGGCCCCCAGCAGGTAGCCCACACCGTTGGAGTGGTGGTGGTAGTCCGAGGAGAGCCAGAGGGAGACCATCAGCAGCCAGGTTTCCGCCCCGGAGGAGTCCGGAACACGGACCAGCTGCGGGCATTCCCAGATCTCCGCCGGAAGGTGCCGGGCCGCCAGGGCATCCTCGGTGCTGAACCAGATGCCTTCGTAGCGCCAGTCGTCCAGCTTGTCGGCGCGGTAGAGCAGCACGGCCGCGTGACCTGACGCCAGGCCAGCGCCCTGGAGGGCGTAGCGCCGGCCGTGGAAGGTGAAGAGATAGGGGTCGCGCACCGCCGTGACGTGGGGGTCCGCGGGTACAGGCGCGGCCACCTGCCCTTCCTGCCGCCACTGCGTCAGTCCTTGGGATCCCCGGGCCAGGACCACCTGGGAGTGCCCGCCCGCGGTGCTGACGCCCGAGGACGCCGCGGTGGGCACGCCGCCGTCGTCTGTCACGACGCCGGTCCAGCAGCCCAGCGCGTCCGGACCGCCGGGCTGGGGCCGGAGCGCCACGGGGTGTTCTTCCCAGCGGAGCAGGTCCGGGGAGCTCAGGTGGCCCCAGCAGATCCGGTCGTGCCGCGCCGAGTCCGGGTTGTACTGGAAGAACACGTGGTACCTGCCGCCGAGGTAGCACAGGCCGTTGGGATCGTTGATCCAGCCCTGCGCCGGCCGAGGATGGAAGCGGGGGAAGGCGGGGTCCGGGTGCTGTGCCGCTGCGGCGGCCGCGTCGGTGCCGCGTTCCAGGTTGCTCATGGGACGACTCTGGTCCGGTTCGCGCCGCCGGTCAATCCTGCCGGTTCCCGGCCGACCGTCAGGCAGGTCCTAGCGTTCTGTGGGAACCTGTATAGCGATGAGTTTTCGGCAGGAACGCAGCAGCGGTCAGGCGGCACCCGGCATCAGGCGGGACCGCTTCCCCGGACGCGCCCCGGCGCGTCCCGGCGGACACCCCTCGACGCCGCCGGCCCCGGAGCCCTCCCGTCCGGGCGGGGCCGCCGGCTTCCTCTTCCTGCTGGCAACCCTTGGCTGCGCCGCCGCCCTCGCCGCCACATATTACTTCTTCGTGCGCACCACCACCGGCCAGTTCATTGACGAATCGGCGCTGGTCGAGGCTGTGGAAATCCACGGCGCCGCCGGCAAAGCCAGCAACAAACTCCTCGACTGGCTCCCGGCCCTGTCCGTGCTGATCGCCTCGGTGGTGGTCCTGTTCGTGACGGTGGCCCGCCGCCGCTGGAGGGCCGCCGGCATCGCTGTGCTGGCCGCCACGGGCGCCAACGTCGCCACCCAGGTCCTCAAGGACCTGGTCCCGGTCCGTCCGTTCCGCGGCATCGAGACCCTTGAGCTCAATTCCCTCCCTTCCGGCCACACTACGCTGGCCGCCTCCGCCGCGGCCGCAGTGTTCCTGATGGTGTCGCCGCGCTGGCGGCCGCTGGCGGGGTTCCTGGGCGGCAGCTTCGCCGTCGCCACCGGGGTGTCCACGCTCATTAACCAGTGGCACCGGCCCGCCGATGTGGTGGCGGCGTTCCTGGTGGTGGGGGCCTTCACGCTGCCCGCGGGCTGGCTGATCATGCGCACCGGACGCCGCTGGAATGTCTGGGAGGGCTACAACAGCCACTGGGCGTCCGCTCGGCTGTGGGTCGCCGTCCCGGTGCTGGCCGGGCTAGCCTCCGCCGCCGTGGCCGCCTACTCGCTGCTGAAAATCGCGCCCGGGCCGGGCCAGGAAGGCAGCACCACCAACTACTTCTGGGCAGGCACCTCGCTGATCGTTATTACCGGCTACCTCGCCACGGTCGCCCTGGTGTGGTTGTTCGGCCACGCCGCACGACGCCGGACCCAACTGACTCGCAGCTAAGGCCGTTTTGGGCGCTGAAAACGGCCCCAGCTGCGAGTCAGTTGGGACACAACGGCTTGGGGAAGCGCGCCTGGGAACCCTCAGTAGTTCCGGCGGTGCCGGAGCCGGGGGATGGTGATGGCGAAGACGGCGGCAGCGGCGAAGCCCAGCACGCCGGTGGCCCCCACCCCGGCCCCGAGGGAGGCGGCGGCCGTGACGCCGGAGAGCAGCACCGGGCCGCCGGTGGCGCCGGCGTCGGCCAGGAACCGCCAGATCCCGAGGAACTGGCCGCGCCCGTTGTCCGGCGAGAAGTCGGCGCCGAGGGTCATGTTCAGCCCGGAGCTGATGCCGTTGCCAAAGCCGATCAGGAGCGCCGCGAGCAGCAGGCCCACGAATCCGGTGCTGAGCGGGATCAGCAGCAGGGCCGTGCCCATAATGAGCGTGGAGGGCACCGCCACCCACTGGCGGCCCTTGCGGTCCATCAGTTTGCCGGCCGGGTAGAAGACCAGCATGTCGATGGCCCCGGAGAGGCCGTAGATCAGCGAGGCGCCGGTCGCGTCCATGCCGAGGTGATCGGCCCAGAGCGGGATCACCACCTGGCGGGAGGCACGCAGCGCGCTCAGCAGCAGCACCCCCATGCCCACACTCAGGAACACCCCGGCGTGGGAGGCCGCGACGCTGCGCAGCGTCGGCTGCCGGACGGGGGTACCGTCCGCCGGGGCGGCCGCCGCGACGAGGTCGGGGATGGTCATAGACAGGGCCGCGGCGGCCGCCATCGCCACCACGCCTGCCCAGTAGGCCGCGCTGATGCCGCCGAACGGCATTACCGCCGCGCCGATGAACGGGCCGATGAAAATGCCGATCCGGTTCACCCCGCCCAGGGTGGAGAGCGCCCGGGCCCGGAGGATCACCGGAACCGCCTCGGTCAGGTACTTCTGCCGGGCCAGGCTGAACACGCTGGCGGCCATACCCACCACCACCATCGCCGCGGCCAGCAGCCAGATCCCGTCCGGCACCAGTGGCGCCAGGGCGGCGGCGGCGAGGGCGACGGCGCTCGCGGCCGCCGCGCCGACGATCGCCCAGCGCTCGCCGAACTTCAGGGTCAGGAGCGACGCGGGCAGGTTGAAGAACCACGAGCCCAGCCCGATCAGTGTCACGATCAGCGCCGCGACGGCCACCGAGGCGCCGAGGTCCCGGGCGGACAGGGCCACCACGGGCAGGATCGCGCCCTCGCCGATGCTGAACAGCAGGGCCGGGCCGAAGGCGGGGACGGCGATGCTGCGGAGGCTGAAGGTTGCGGGGCGTGTGGTGGTCATCCCCTTCATCCTAGGGCCGCACGTTCAGCAGGCCGCAGGGTCAGCCCTCGAAGTGCGTGTGGATTTCCTCACCCGTAACGTTCCCCAGCACCTCGGCGGCGACGTCGCGGAGCTTTTGGTTCCGGTTGCTGGAGACCCGGGTGAGGATGGCCATCGCGTCCTCCTGCGAGCACCGGTTCTGCGCCATGACGACGCCGCACGCCAGGTCGATGGAGGTTCGGTGCTCCATGGCGGCCTGCAGGTCCTCGGCACGGGTCTGGGCGGTCCCGATCCGGACGGCCAGGCGCAGCGCCCGGCCGGCGATGTCGGCCAATCCGGCGGCCTCGGACACAACTTCGGCGGTAAAGACGCCGGTCGCGGGTGCGAAGAAGTTCAGCGCCGCCGTGGAGTCGTCTCCGATTTCCAGCGGGACGCCAAGGGTGCTCCGGCAGCCGTGCGCGGCGAGCTGTTCCTGGTATTCCGGCCAGCGCGGGTCGGTGGCCACGTCGGCCAGGAGCACCATGGTCTTCGTCCGCAGCGCCTCGATGCAGGGGCCCTCCCCCAGGCTCTGCTCGATCTGGTCCAGCATCACCGCGGTGGGGCTGGACCCTGCGACGGTCATCGTCTTTCTGCGTCGTTGGAGGGTCACGCCGCATTCGATATCCGTCCCGGCGAAGTGGCTCAGGGTTGACGCAGCGAACTCCGAGAGCCCGTCCAGGAAGTCCTCAACGGTTTCGGTGCCCTCAACGAGGTCTTGCAGATGGACGGTGGCCTCGCCCTCGACGTACTTACTCATGGCCTAAATCTAGCGGCTAAACGTAGCCGTCGACGATCGCCGCGGCGATCTCCCGGTACGCCCGCCGGGTCTCCGGCCGCAGGGCATCGAGGGTGACAAGGTCGCCGTCGGCCACGCCGCGGTCATGCGGGACGGCGATCAGCTGGCGGCAGATGCCGGAGAGGTGGTCCTCGATGGCGTCCTTGTCCACCCTTGAGGAGACTTCGTCCTTGTCCGTGATGACCACAACGGCGTTCCGCGCGAGATCCTCGTAGCCGTGGCTGGCGAGCCAGTGCAGGGTGCTCCTGGCCCGCTTGGCGCCGCTGACGGCGTAGCCGGCAGCGATGATGAGGTTGTCTGCGGACTGCAGGATCCCGCTCATGGCATTATGGGTCACCCCGGTGCCGCAGTCGGTGAGGGCCACGGAGTAGTAGCCGGAGATCAGCTTGCGGATGCGCAGGTATTCCTGGGCGGTGAGCGAATCGGAGACCTCCGGGTCCTGTTCCCCGGCGATCAGGTGGAGGCGTCCGGCGTGGTGCATGTACCGGGCCAGGGCGGTCAGCGAGTCGATGGATTCGACGTTGCGGAGCAGGTCGCTGATGGTCCGCGGGGTCTGCTGCTGGTAGATCCCTTCGCCGAGGGCGCGCTCCACGAGGTCACCGGAGTCCGGGTTGGCGTCGATGGCGCACGGCGGGTCGCCGCGGTATTCGGCCAGGGTCAGTCCGACGCCGACCGTGGTGGAGGTCTTGCCGATGCCGCCCTTGAGGCTCAGCACCGCGGTGTTGTAGCTGCCCTGCAGCTGGCGGGAAATCCGCCGCGCGAGCTCGTCCTCTTCACGCTGCCGGGCGCTCGGGCCCAGGTTCAGGCTGCCGCCCGTCAGGTTGTAGAGGGTGCCGCGGAGCCCGCCGACGGGCCGGGGCTTCTGTTCCCGGACGAAGAGGCCCGGCGAGCTGATGAAGTCCGGGATCGGCGCCTCGGCCAGGGCGGCGGCCCGGCCGGCGGAACGGGTGGCACGGGCCGGCGGCGGCGGCACGTTGCCGGGCGCAGATTCAAAGGCCGGGTCCGGGCTCCGGTTCGGGGCCGCCGCGGTCTCGTGCGGTTCTTGCTGCGCCGTTGGTGCCTGCGGGGCGGCCGACGTCGGCGCGCTGGCGGGAGGAAGCGGCGCCGCGGGAACCTCGCTGATCACCGGAGTGGCGCCGGTGGCCGGGTAGCCAAAGCGCTCGTCAGCGGCTTCCGCGGCTTGGGCCCACGAGCTGCTGCGCGGCGGAGCCGGGCGGGTGGGGGGTTCCGTGGTGTCCGCGGGGGCGCTGCGTGGGTTAACGACCGGCATGGTTCCTGTCCGGGCAGCCGAGTTCTCACCGTCGGCGCGACGCAGGTCGCGACGGCGGCGGAGTTCAGGCTGTCCTGCGTTTTCAGCAGTGGTAGCTGAGTTGTCTTCCACCGGTTCGGGCATCTTTTGGTTTCTCCCCCAGGACTCACCGCGGAGCACGCTGCGGCGCTTGTTGGAACTTCTTTCAAGCACCCAGTCTAGGCGCAGCCCTAATGCCCGGTGGTCCAGCGGCGACGCAGCACTGCGGCCAGGCTAGTTGAGCGCGATCAGCAGCATCTGGTTTGTGCCCGGGATGCAGGTCTGGAGAATGGCGCGGGGGAAGCCGCCGAAGACGGCAGCGACGTCGTTAGTCGAGCCGCCCTGTCCTACCTGGCCGCGGCCCGTTGCCGTGTAGGTGCCGTAGCCGGAGACGACCACCGTTTCGCCGACGCTGATCCCCGAGAACCTCGCCCAACCTCCGCAGAAGTCGTGCTCGGTGATGAAGAGCGAATACGCATCGGTCGGGGTGAAGTGGATGGGGCCGATGCACCGGTCCACCATGGCCTGTCCGCCCGAGCCGGCCACAAAGATGGTCCGCGCGGCCGGGGCAACAGCCGCGGCGGCAGCGGGAGCCTCCGAGGGTGCGGGTGCCGCCGCAGGGGCGGCAATCGCGGGACCTGAGAGTTTGAGCGTCTGGCCGGGCATGATGGGAGTGAACGCTCCCAGCCCGTTTGCTACCAGCACCGTGGCGACATCCAGCCCGAACCGGGCTGCGATGGCGCCGACGGTGTCCCCCGGCGCTACAACGTACTGGTTGCTCTCGATGGCACTGGCCGCAGCGGCGTCTGTTGGCGCAGCCGGCGCGGCCACCGGAGCCGAGACCTGAGCGGCAGGAACCTCCGGCGCCGGGCTGGAGGGTGCGGTACTGGGCACTGCGGAACTGCGCGGGGCCAAGGTTTGCTCCGAGACCGAGTCCTCAGTGCCCGCGGCCACCTCGGCGGCCGCCGTCGCCGCAGTCAGCCCGGGCGCCTGGCGCCCCTGCATGGCCGCGGCCGGCCAAGCCACCAAGAGGACCATGGCCGCCAGCAGCAGCCTGAGGATCGTTTGCAGCTTCCGACGATTTCCCGAAAGCTCATGACGTCTGGGAGCCATCTGCATCAGCCCGACCTATAACTAGGCGGTTCAACCAGGGCCCGATTTTGGGTCCCTAGGGACCCTCAGGGCAGCTGCCCACCCGGCAGGATCGCGGTGGCAGAACCCCTGGACTGGCCAGAGCCGGAGCAGGTGCGCTGCTCCGACGGTACCGATCGGCGGACGCCCGCACACGCGTAGTCATGTACTTCAATTCCAGACCACACCACTCGGTCCGAGCGACCTCCTAATGACCAGCGGGGTCTGGACTAACGGAGTGCCAGCGCCAGGACCACGACGGCGGCGGTGGCAATGGCGAGGATCGTCAAGGCGGCGTAAGCCCACCATTTGGGCTTCGTGCGGTGCGGATTGATGTCGATGTAGGGCAAAACTAGGGGACCTGACGTTGAAGGGCGGACGCGTGGCGCTTGCGTTTCACGCAAATCGCCACATAGAACACGGCAGCGAGGAATAGCATGCTGCCTAAAAGGACGCCGAGTGCAAGCACGTAGCCGGGCAATGTCAAAGGTGAGACCTCCTGAGTACAGCGGCACCATTGATGCGCGGCCGGGATCCCCATCCTCCGGGCGAGCTGAGCGCTGACGGAATTAAACCCTCGAACGCGGGTCCTCCACGAGGTTACGCAGCGGCTTCGAGGGTTGTCGATTCGGCGCGCTAAAAGGTTCCGCAGGCTTTGCGCAGCATGGGGACAGGATTCTCGCAGCCCTCAGTGGTGGGCGCGGGTCTCCTGCAGGCGCCGGATGAACCACCGCGACTGCTCCGGGCCGTAAGGAAGGATCGGGATCGCCTTGGTGGCGTCGTTCGGCGTCTCGCGGGTGGCCTGGGTGGCCTGCCGCACCGCCGTGCTCATGGTGTTGGCCATGGTCTTGACGTACTGGTCGCTGCAGGGTTCGCCGTGGCCCGGGACCAGGAATTCGTAGCGGTGCCGCAAGGCAGAGACGTGCCGCAGGGCATCGGCCCATTCCTCCGGAAAGGAATCCTCAAAAGACGGGTGCGCGCCCTGCTCCACGAGGTCTCCCGCGAACAGCGTGGTGCCCGTCCCCACCAGCAGGTCACCGTCGGTGTGGCCGCGGCCCAGGTAGAACAGGGTGGCCGTCTGACCGCCCAGATCCACCAGGACCGGCTGGTCCTTGACAATCGCGTTCGGAACCACAAGCTCCACCGAAGCCCCCTGGCCGGCAGCCATTTCCGGTTCCGCCGCCTCCACCAGGCGCCGCTGGGCGTCACCGTTGTCCTCGATCTCGGCGGCGCAGTTTTGGTGCCCCCAGAACTCGCTCACGCCGTCGTCGGCGAATACGGCGTTGCCGAAGAAGTGGTCGTAGTGGGCGTGGGTGTTGACCACCACCAGCGACAGCTGCGTCTTTTCCCGAACGGCGTCCAGGATTTCGCGGCCCTGCCGGGGCCCTCCGCCGGTATCGATCACCATGGCACGTTCAGTGCCTATGATCAGCCCGGTGTTGAGCAGGGATCCTTTGGTGGTCAGCACATAGTTGTCCTGGCCGACCTCTAGCCATCGTGACATGAAATCTCCGTATTTCCGGCACCTTCTAGCGCCGCTGGCCTTGCGATGTTCAGGTTTCGATTCTAACCGCCGGGCTGCGCCTTCCCCGCAACCCGGCATAGTAAAGTAGGCGCCAGTGCATCGCTGCCACCCGTATCCCCTTCGGCAAAAGGACAGCATGACCGTCACCGACCTCCAGGAACCAGTGGCTCGGACAACCCAGCGAAAAGAGAACTTCCTCAGGGTTGCTTCCGCCCTAGCGACCCTCGTCATCATCTGGGCAGTTTCCGGGTTTTTTCTGTACGTGGCTCCTGCCGCGGACAATCCCAGGCACGCAGATGTGCTGTTTGTCCTCGGGCCGCCGGACCAGCGGATGGAGTATGCCCAGAAGCTCATGGAGCAGGGATACGCGCCCGTATTGGCAGTTTCGGTCCCCCTCGCCCAGGACGGCCGGTTCGACGCCGAAATATGTAGTGCCCACCGCACGTATCGGATTCTTTGCTTCCATCCAGAGCCCTTCACCACCCAGGGCGAGGCGCGGGCGCTGAGGGATCTTTCCGCCCAGTACGGGTGGAAGAGCGCCGACGTTCTCACGGCTCAATTCCATCTGGCGCGGGCGCAGGTCATCGTGGAGCGCTGCTACAGCGGCGAGCTGGGCATGGTCGCTGACCGAAGGAGGATGCCGCTGGTCTCGGTCACGAACTTCCACGGTTCGTGGATGTACCAGTACATCTACCAGACAGCGGCATTCGTCAAGGTGGCTCTCAACCCGGGCTGCTGACGCTCATATTCGGCTAACCATCAGCTGATTGGTCGTCACTTTGTGGGGAGTGCATCCTTGAGTGCCGCGTAAATGGCGGTATGTCCAGCGTCCTTGGTGTCGGCACCATCTGGCGTAATCCAGTCCGGGTGCCCGACCAGTGGCTGTTTGACGTCCACATAGTCGCCCCTCACGGCCGTCACCGCAGCACGAATGGCGTCACCGTAGGCGGCCAGCTGAGCGGGCGGTTTGGAGGAGTCCCAGACAGGGCTGACCGCAACAATGCGGGCATTCGGCAGCGCGGTGCGCAGTTCCGCATAGAAGCTGTCAACGGCTGACACGAAGGGGGCATATCTGAATCCGACGTCATTGCGGCCGCCGGACACGATCACCGTGTCCGGCTTCGCTTTGACGGCTTCGGGGATCATCTCCTCAAACGTGGGGCAGTAGTCCAGGCCGCACGCAGCTTTGGGGCTGGCAGGCGTTGCCAAGTATCCGGTGCCGCCCCGCGCGATGTTCTTCTCCGTCCACCCCCGGTCGAGGGACAGCTTGGAGGTCCACCTGCTCGCAGGCGTTGAGGACCCCGCACCCTGCGCGAAAGAATCACCGATGAATACCACTCTTTGGGCCGGAGCCATTGCCGACGCAGTCGCGGTCGCGGTGGCGGTCGCAGTCGCGGTGGCAGTCGTCAGCTTGGCGACGTTCTCGTCGTAGTACTTCTGAACTTTCTCCGAGACGGGAGGGGCTGCAGCACAGCCCGTCATGGTGAACGCCACCGTCAGAACCAGGGCAGGCAGAATGCGGTAACTAGTCATATGTGTTCCCCCAGGGTGAGCAAGCGAAGTCTTGACGATTCTACGTCCGGGCCATCGGTCCTCGGGGACTGGGGCTATCCAGATAACGGTGTATCCGGCGGTTACATTTAGACTAGCCTCAGCAATAGTGCTCGCGAAACGGGGTGGGAGGACGCCACCTGGCTCGTTTCCAGCGGAACGACGCCCACGTTCGCCACCGCGGTCTACACAACCGGCGCTCTCACTGCGGGACGGTGGCAGCAAATGGCATCGGGCGCTCCGGAAGGTGCGTCATCACAGCTCCAGATTGAAGACCTCGGCGGCTGGCAGGCCGCAGTCGCGGCCAGTGGTGCGGCGTCGGGTCAGACTTACCCTAGTTGACGTGAACAGTCCGTAGACTTCACCAACCCCGGCCCCATTTCATCAGGCATCACCGTCCCCCCTAGGCACGAAGCGCTCGCGCTCAAACTGCGGGCAACCATACCCGCTGGGGCGGTCCCGTGTCCGGGAAAATCAGTCTCGGGCTGGCGACCGTGTATGACCTGACCGCGCTCGGCATCACCGGCTCCGAAGCAAGAAGGGCCTTGGGCCGCTCCTAAGCGATCTCGGCTATAGCTTTGCGGCCGGTGTCGGTCGAGTGAACTTTATCGCCTTACGGGCAGAAATCAGATAGCTTGTCCCACCTACAGGCGTGGGTAACTGCTCGTCTGGGGATGCAGCAAGATCCTCAAGGCTCGGTTTCGTCCTGAAGGCCGACGCCAGCATGAGTAGGCACATGAGGACGGCCAGGGAAAAACCTTTATCCTCCGTCGGCGCGCCGAAAATGAGGGTGGCCACCCACACGGCCAGGGCACCTGTCATCATCGCTTGTTCCGGAAGCCTGGGCTGCAAATTTTTATGCACGCGGAACGCAGGAGTGGCGATTAGCGCCAACGCTATGAAAAGGAGGACCGTGCCAATGAGGCCGAACTTCGCTAGGAATGTTGCTGCAGTGTCCAGCTGGAAGTCCACCATGTATCCGCCCGGAGTGGGGTCTGGAAAGCGGTGGCCGAGGCCGACGCCGAGGATCGGGTAGCGGTTCCAGGCATCGAGCGCGAAGCCGGTAGCCCTGGCTCGGATGTAACCTGAAGTGTCCTGTCCGGCGCCCTCGGTCATGACGAGGATGCTGGCATCGATTCGCGATTGCAGGAAACCTGCGCTGGTCAGGTTCGGTGCGGCTACCATCAGCGCAGCAACAATACCCGAAGCGCAAACGACCAAACCTAGGAAGAGCTTGCTTGCGGGCACGCGAGCGTTTCGCGAAGCACCGACAACGCCAACGAGGGCTGCCAGCAGAATGAGCCCCCCACGGCTGCCCGTTATCAATACGCAAGCGAGGAGGAGGGCCACATACAGAAGCCACACCATCTTCACCCCCCGGCCTCCAAGCCCGAGCACGAAACCCATGGACACCCCAATGCTTAACGCCATCATGGAAGCCAAGCCAATGCGCTCGACGCTAAGGCTGCTGACCCCGCGGGCCGCCAGAAAGAGCACCGCGAAGGACACGGCCGCTAGGAGCGTGATGATCACCGTCACCACTCTCACTGACTTTCGATTCATGGTGGACGCCCCATCAATTGCCAAGGGCACAGCGGCAGCGATCATCAGGTACGTGATGCCGTCGCGGGCCGCTTCTGTGACAGGCACACCCATAATCAAAGTACCAACCGTGAACGCTATTAAAACAAGAACGACTAGTAGGAGAGCACCACGCAGAGCAGGTTTGAAAAGTGCTCCCCACTCAGTTTTCATATGCGCGCCACATCGGATGACGGCAATGAGTACAACCACCAGAGCAGCAGCGAAATAGACAAGCTTCACAGCGGAAGCACCGGAAGAACTCTGGAAAACGGCGAGGGCTCCGCCCGCGAAGATAGCAATACGGCCCAGCGGCTTCCCTATGGCATAGATCGCCGACCCTGCGGCAGGAAGGGCCAGCACTAGCCAGGGGTAAGAGATCGACATGAAAGTTGCCATCAAGACCACCACCGAAGCGACGACCGAGATCAAAACAGTGACCCTGTTGACGACGTAAAGTTCCCGCACGGATTCCCCCAAAGCGCTGATGTAATCGCTCCCATGATATGCGGTTGATTATGTGCTGCTAACACTGGCTAACGGCGACGCTCTGATAGACACCCCCACTTATGCGCCATCTGCCGGTGGTTCGTTCGCAGCTCAACCTCTCTTGGCAAAGCTCAAGGCGAACTACGAGAACGCCGCCATTCTGGTAACTGGAGACTCGACCGGAGTTTACAACGGACCCAATACGAACTGGGTTGAGTTCATGGGACAGGACCTCGCCGCACAGTTCCCCGCCTATACGGTCAAGAAAGCCGCATGGAACGACACCAGCGGAGCATACGATCCAATGGTGACGGTTGCCACGGGCACCGGCCCGAACACCCTGACGATCTACAACGCGAGTGTGTCAGGGAAGACTTTCGAGTACCCCCTCGCCTCACGTCTGGAAAATCTCGCCGGGGCGATACAGCCCGACCTCATCCTCATGAACAACGGCCACAACGAGAGCGGCACCCTCGACCCTGTCCGCATCCCCGAGCGGGCGATTACAGCAGTGGAATCGTTGCGCGTTGCGTGCGCTAGCGCCTCGGTCATCGTCATGTCGCAGAATCCGCGCATCGACATTGCCACCACGCCGCCAAATATCGAAGGTATCCGCGCAGGGTACTTCCGCAAAGTCGCGCAGCTGATGGGATATGGGTTTGTTGATATTCACCAGGCGTTTGTTGACAGCGGCAATGTTGCGGGGCTTCTGAACTCTGACGGGCTCCACCCAAACGCGGCGGGCTCGCGTCTCTGGGCTGACAACATCAAGGCCGCGCTGACCTACAACAAATCGGCGAGCCCGCTCACGATGGCGCCCCCAGCGTTCTACGTGCCGGGCGTGAACCTGCTCCCAAACGGAGACTTCAAGCAGTTCCCGTCGCCGCCGGCGCTGCCGAACTGGACGGCAACAATGCCACGCTCTCGAAAGACACCACGAACCGGGAATCAAGCAACGGCTACGCTGTCCGGTTGCAGTCAACGTCGGGGGGCGCTCAGTCATTCATCCAGTCGGGCGGCCTGAACTACATGCTACTGGCAGGAAAGTGGTTGACGTTCGCCGTCCGCATGAGGATACCCACCGGGCAGGGTGGCAATGCGGGACAGGTCAGTATCGACATTGATTACAACTCGATAATCTCACGGCCATGTGCTGACGCTAGGGACGGCTTTTTCTGGACGGCAGTAACAACGCGCGTCCCAAAGAACGTGTCGAACCTGAATGTGACCATCTGGGGCAACACCGACGCCGTTGCATCCGACATCACCATCGACCGCGCCGTACTGGTCACCGGGCAAATTCCGCGTGACCTAAACACGCTTCTGGTCTAGCGCCGGAGGATGGCCTTGGCGGTCCTGCGGGCTTGAGCCTGGGCTGAGCGCCATCCGTAGCCCAGCCAGTACGGCGCGCCGAGTCCATTCTTCCCTTGATTCAAGGCGAGGGTAGAAGGGGCCGGCGCGCCGATGGCGGCGGCGGCCCGGTCAGCTATGCGGAGGTGGCCCAGCGCCGTTGGGTGTACCCCATCTGCCGCTAGGAACCTCCCGCCGGCGAGTGCCGCGTCAACGACTGTGATCCCGCGGGCTGCCGCTATGTCCTCAATTATGGCGGTAGCCTCGGCGCTGGTGGGAACGTTTAGGACAACGACGCGCTCACACGCGGAAGTCATGACCTCCGCTGCCGTCTCCATACTGGCGCGAAAGACCTTGGCGTCCCAGTTCTTCAGGGCGTCGTTGGTGCCCATATTGAACACGCCCACGGCGTACTTGCCACGGACGCGGGGCAAAAGGTCCGTCACGATCTCAGCGGAGCGTATGCCGCCTCGGGCATATCGGGTGTACGAAAGGTCCATGGCGTCAGCGAGCCACTGCGCCCACGACATCGCCGGGACACCCGCCATCGAATCGCCGTGACCATCAACAATACTGTCGCCTACAGCTAGCAATCCCCCAGAAGTCATGTGCAATGCCATTTCGTTGTTCCGATCATGCAAGAATTCGCTTGAGTTCCGCCGGCACTCCAGCGTAGAAGCCGTTGGGCTCACAGTCGGTCGTGACGACGCTGCCGGCCGCAATTACGCATCCGTCACCAATCGATACACCCGGAAGAATCGTGACTCTGGCCCCGATCCAGCATCCGTTGCCGATGTTGACGGGACGCCTCTCCCTATTACCTGCACGCTCCTGTGGGCCGCCGAGCTCGTGACTGCTAGTAGCAATGATCACTTCGTAGGCAAGCGAAGTCTTCGCCCCTATCGTTACTGGAGCGGTGAGGTCGATGAAGCATCGGTAGTTGACGAAGCTGTGCGGGCCAATGGTCAGCCCTTCGATGCCTCCGAGGAATACGCCGGCTGCGATATTTGCGCTCGGATCGATTTGATGCCTGGAAATCAGGCTAATGAGTGCCCCTCGTACCCTTCTGGGGACGATGTAAGACCCGGCGGCACCATTAATCGCTGCATCGATCCAGGTGGCTTTCAGCTGCTCCGCTACTTTACTCATCGGTCTAGCCCTTGACTGCCTTCGCCAGGACGGCGCTGATGGCGTTCACTCCGGGAAGTGTGGGGTGGACGCCATCAGTGGTCATGCCTGGCGCGTACGTGTCACCTTTGCGGACGCCGGCCATGGAGTCAACGAACGCCCAGCCCTGCTGGGCGGAGAGGGCTTGAAGTTTTGTGTTGTAGGCAGTCGCTGCGGCCGGGTCAGAGTCAAGCGGCGGGATGGCGGATATAAGGACACGCTTCGCGCCAACGGTCTTGACAATGGCTATGAGGTTGGCAGCGCTCTTGCCGAACGGGACGCCGGCGAGCACGTCATTAGTCCCGGCCATCATGACCAGAACCTCCGCGGGCTGAGCCTTCACTCCAGCCGTCATCGCATCGGTAGTCGAACCATGCTTAGCCCAGCCCCCAACGAACTTCGTCCCCGCCGGCATGTGACTCACCCAGGACAACGCGCCGGTTTTACCGCCGTTGAAGTCCGGGCTGTCACCCTCAGTCACCGAGTCTCCAACGGCGGTAAACGTGACCGGCTGTGCGGTAGGCGCCGCGCTCGGCTTGGACGCCACGTTCTCGTCGTAGTATTTCTGCACCCGCTCGGAGA
The DNA here is from genome assembly GCF_040137805.1 of Pseudarthrobacter sp. B907. NCBI lineage: Bacteria > Bacillati > Actinomycetota > Actinomycetes > Micrococcales > Micrococcaceae > Pseudarthrobacter > Pseudarthrobacter sp. B907. The sequence continues at coordinate 157,800 of NZ_JBEEQE010000004.1, forward strand.
CGGGCGGCGGGCTCGCTGCGCAACCGGCCATGACGGTGGCGACGATAGCCAGAACGACGGCGATCAGAATGCGGCGCAAGAGTCCCCCAAGATGCAGATGTGATTGCCAACATCCTATGCCACGGGAAACGGTCCATAAGACCGGTTAAGTGACCCAGGACTATCAGAGCCCCTGCACCAATATTCTAGAGATCGGCCAGCACCGACCCCGGATTTTCGATTGCGTCGGCCACGTAGCGCAGGAAGCCGCCGGCGGTCCCGCCGTCGCAGACGCGGTGGTCGAAAGTGAGCGTCAGCTCGGTGACCTTGCGGACGGCGAGCTCCCCGTGGACCACCCACGGCTTGTCGATGATCCGCCCGACGCCGAGGATCCCCACCTCGGGGTGGTTTATGATCGCCGCCGAACCGTCGACGCCGAAGACACCGTAGTTATTCAGCGTGAACGTGCCACTGCCGAGCTCCGCGGGGGTCGCCTTGCCCTCGCGGACGACGGCGGTGAGGCGGCGGATTTCGGCGTCCAGTTCGCGGGCGCTGAGCTTGTCCGCGTTGCGCACCGAGGGGACCATCAGGCCGCGGTCCGTCTGCGCCGCGAAGCCGAGGTTGACACCGTCAAAGGCAACGATCTCCTTGGATGCCCCGCCGGCGGCGTCCTCGGTGGTGACGATCCGGGTGTTGAGCTCCGGGTACTTCTTCAGCCCGGCGGTGACAAACCGCGCGATGAACGCCAGCAGCCCGGGCGTGTTGTGCGGGTCCGACCTCTTCAGCGCGGCCCGCATTTCCAGCAGCGCCGTGGCATCCACGTCCACCCACACGGTGGCCTCCGGGATCTCGGACCGGCTGCGCGCCATGTTCGCGGCAACGGCCTTGCGCACGCCGCGCACCGGGGTCCGCCCGGCGATGCCCAGCCCGGTCCGCGCGTCAGTGCCGCCGGCCGGGGCCGGGGCTTCCGTTCCGGCCGGAGCCTCCGGGCGCTCGACCACCGAGGGCTTGATGGCGGCCTCGACGTCCCGCCGCATGATCAGCCCGCTGGCCCCCGACCCCTGGAGTTCCCCCAAATCAACCCCATGGTCCCGAGCCATCCGCCGGACCAGCGGAGAAATAACCGCCCCCAACTTCCCAGGAACCCGCGTCCGCATCAGCACCAAATCATCGGCAGCCTTCTCAGCCGCCGGCACCTGGACCGCCCCCCGCCTAGGAGCCCGACTCCGCCGAGCAACCCCATGCCCGCCAGGAGTCCCGTACCCAATCAACACATTCCCGGACCCGGCCTTCTCCTCCTCGCGGTAAACCTCGGCAGCAACTGCAGCAGGCGAGTCCACGACAGTGTCAGGTGAGTCGACAGCGCGACCAGCCGACGCAGGCAATGCCGCCCCGGGGGCCGCACCAACCGGAGTCACCGAGATCAAAGGCTTCCCGACATCGAGGGTCTGCCCGGGCTCGCCGTGCAGCACGGCCACGGTCCCGGCGTACGGCGACGGCACCTCGACCATTGACTTGGCCGTCTCCACCTCGGCGATCGGCTGGTCGACGCGGATCTCATCGCCCACGGCCACGAGCCAGCTGACGAGCTCGGCTTCGGTGAGACCCTCGCCCAGGTCCGGCAGGAGGAATACTTTCGGCTTATTCATGGTCAGTCTTCCCACTGGAGGTCGTCGACGGCGTCGAGGATGCGGTCCACGCCGGGCAGGTAGTAGTGCTCGAGTTTCGGCGCCGGATACGGCACATCGAAGCCGGTGACCCGGCGGATCGGGGCGGCGAGGTGGTGGAAGCAGCGCTCCTGGACCCGGGCCACGATTTCGGAGGCGACGGAGGCGAAGCCGTGGGCTTCGGCGATGACCACGGCGCGGCCGGTCTTACGGACCGAGGCGCAGACCGTCTCGTCGTCGAACGGCACGATCGAGCGGACGTCGATCACCTCAAGCGAGCGGCCCTCCTCAGCCGCAGCGGCCGCGGCGGCGAGCGCCGTCGGGACGGAGGGGCCGTAGGCGATCAGCGTCGCGTCGGTGCCGGGGCGGGCGACGGCGGCCCGGCCCTCCGAGGAGGTCCCCCGTTCGGTGTTCTCGGCGTGTTCGGCACGGAGTGCGTCCAGGTCCACCTGGTCCTTGGACCAGTAGAGCTTCTTGGGTTCCATGAACATCACCGGGTCATCGGAGTCGATGGCCTCGCGCAGCATCCGGTAGCCGTCCGCGACCGTGGCCGGGGTGAACACCTTGAGCCCGGCGGTGTGGGCGTAGTAGGCCTCTGAGGAGTCGCAGTGGTGCTCCACTCCCCCGATGCCGCCGGCGTACGGGACCCGGATGACGATGGGCAGCTTGACGGTGCCCTTGGTGCGGTTGTGCATCTTGGCGACGTGGCTGACGATCTGTTCGAAAGCCGGGTAGGCGAACGCGTCGAACTGCATCTCGATGACCGGGCGCATGCCGTTCATCGCCATGCCCACGGCCATGCCCACAATGCCGGACTCGGCCAGCGGGGTGTCGAAGCAGCGGGACGTCCCGAACGTCTTGGTCAGCCCGTCCGTGATGCGGAAGACACCGCCGAGCATGCCGACGTCCTCACCGAAGACCAGGACCGACTCGTCCGCGCGCATCGCGTCGGCCATGGCGGTGTTGAGCGCCTTGGCCAGGGTGACGGTCTGCGGGCCGGTCTTTTCGGCTTCAACGGCGGCCTTGGCGGCCGCGCGGGCGGTCGCGGCGCTGACGTTGCCGTTTGCCTCGGAGGAGGTGGTGACGGTGGGGCTCATTTCGCGGCCACTTCCCGGGAGAGCTCGTCGGCGAGCAGGGCGGACTGTTCCCTCAGCTGGGGGGTGGGGGTGGAGAAGACGTACTTGAAGAGGTCCAGCGGTTCCACCGGGACGTCTTCGCTGAGCCCTTCGCGGAGCGCGGTGGCGACAGTTTCGGCCTTGTCGGCGATCCGGGCGGCGCCGTCGTCGTCGAGCAGTCCGAGCCCGGTCAGGTAGGTCTTCATCCGGCTCAGCGGATCCTTGGCCACCCATTCCGCCACTTCGCTGTCCTGGCGGTAGCGGGTGGCGTCGTCGGCGTTAGTGTGGGCCTGCATCCGGTAGGTGTGGGCTTCCACCAGCAGCGGGCCGGAGCCCTCGCGGGCGAGCTTCACGGCCCGGCCCAGCACCGCCAGGAGGGCGACGATGTCGTTGCCGTCCACGCGTTCGCCGGCCATGCCGTAGCCGACCGCCTTGTGCGCGAGGGACGGCGCGACCGACTGGTGCGCCAGCGGCACGGAGATGGCGTACTGGTTGTTCTGGACGAAGAAGACCACGGGCAGGTGGAAGACCGCGGCGAAGTTCAGTGCCTCGTGGAAGTCGCCTTCGCTGGTGGCGCCGTCGCCGCACATGGCCAGGACGACGGTGTCCTCGCCGCGGAGTTTGGCCGCGTGGGCGACGCCGACGGCGTGCAGCAGCTGGGTGGTCAGGGGGGTGCACTGGATGCCGACCTTGTGCCTGGCCGGGTCGTAGCCGCCGTGCCAGTCGCCGCGGAACAGCGTCATGGTCTGGACCGGATCCACGCCGCGGGCCAGCACGGCCACCGAGTCGCGGTAGGTGGGGAACATCCAGTCGCCGTCGGACAGGCAGAGTGCCGCCGCGACCTGGCAGGCTTCCTGGCCGTGGCTGGAGGGATAGACGGCCATCCGGCCCTGCCGCACCAGGGCGGAGTTCTGGTCGTTGACGCGGCGTCCGACGACGAGCTGCTCGTAGGCGGCCAGCAGTTCCGCGTCCCCCGGGAGGCTGTATTCGTGGCCGGGCTGGGCGCCCTGCTCCGTGTCCGCATTCAGGGCCCCGTCCGGGCCCACGATCTGGATCGGGTGCCGGGCCGGGAGCATGTAGTCCTCGACCGTGATGCCGAACTTGCGCACGGCCTCGCTCGCGGCGTTCTGCGCCGGCGCGGCGGGCGCCTCCCCGCGCTCGGGCTGCTGCGCAGGGTGGTCTGCGGAGATCGTCATTGGTCCGTCCTTCTGTAGCCACTATTCGCCTCCAGTATGGTCCCGGAGGCTTTTTCGTATCCACCTCCGGGCAAAATCATGGAGAAGTCCTGAATATTGCCCTAATCTTGAAGACAGAATGCAAGTGTGAGCTGGATTACCGGCGGGGGATGTGGACAAATGGCAGGCACGGAGCCGGAGCAGGCGGTACCGCTCGATGAGGTGGACCGGAACATCATCGCGGAGCTGACCCGGGACGGCCGGATGTCCGTGACCCAGGTGGCCGAAAACGTCCATATTTCGCGGGCTCACGCCTACACCCGGATTGCCCGGCTGACCGGCGAAGGCGTCCTGACCAAGTTCACGGCCCTCGTGGATCCGATCAAGGCCGGCTTGAAGTCCTCCGCCTACGTGACCCTCAAGGTGCGCCAGCATTCTTGGCGCGAACTGCGGGAGCTGCTCCGCGCCATCCCCGAGGTGCACCACATCGCGCTCGTCGGCGGGGACTTCGACGTGATCCTGCTGGTCCGCGCGGTGGACAACGTGGACCTGCGCCGGGTGATCTTCGACCAGCTGCAGTCCATGCCCGGGGTGCTGGATACTCAAACGTTCTTGGTGTTTGAGGATTTGGATACGCGGTAGTGGCGCCCTCGCGACCATCGCCGCCCGCTCCGCACCACCCCGAGGTGCAGACTCATGGGTCCGTAGTCGAACAGTCGCAGGCACCACCGAGGTGGAGCGGGCGCCTCGCTTGACCCTCCAGACACCCTGCGCTGCAAAGAAAATAGGGCTCGAACGGACCCCTGACACCCTTGGTGAGAACGCCCCGTACTTGATAGGTACAATTTACGAAGGCCGCGCGGCCATTCGGGGGGCCGGCCGCCAGCCGACCGCAGAACTATAGGGGGACCCAAGTTGGATCTACGCGACTATTTGCGCATTCTGCGCCGCAATTGGATGCTGGTCGTGGCGCTGGCTTCGATTGGACTCCTCTGCGGTGCAGCGGCCTCAGTCCTCGTCAAGGCTACCTACACGGCGCAGACTCAGCTCTTCGTGTCCATTCAAGGGTCCGGAAGTGTTTCGGAGCTCCAACAAGGCAACACCTTCAGTCAGGCGCGAGTCCAGTCCTATGTCAAGACCGTAGGCTCCCCTGCCGTGTTGCAGCCAGCGATCGACTCATTAGGGTTGGGAGAGACTGCAGCCCAGTTGGCGGAAAGAGTGACGGCCAGCACAGATCTAAACACGGTTCTAATCGAAATCTCCGTCACTGACGATTCCCCTGTCCAAGCGGCAGCCGTTGCCCAGGCCGTGGCAAACAGCCTCATCAGGGTCGTCGACAACCTTGAGAAGCCAAAGATGGAGAGCCCATCCCCCGTAAGTTTGTCCATAATCAAACCAGCCACGGCTCCGTCCGCTCCCTCCGCGCCAAACACTCGCCTGAATTTGATCTTGGGCCTCCTAGTCGGGCTCGGTGCTGGCGTTGCCGCCGCCACGCTCCGCACAACGCTCGACACGCGAATAAGAGGTGAGGCAGATCTCCGACGTCTCACATCAGCGCCACTTCTTGGCGGCATTTCATTCGATCAAGACGCAAAGAAACAGCCGCTCCTAACACAGGCTGGCCATCAGAGTCCCCGGGCCGAGTCATTCCGCCAGCTACGCACTAATCTCCAGTTCGCAAACGTTTCGGGAGAGGCAAAGGCAATCCTGATAACATCCTCGCTTCCCGGGGAGGGTAAAAGTACTACGGCCACCAACCTGGCGATAGCCTTGGCACAGGCTGGTAATTCTGTTTGCTTGGTGGACGCCGACTTGCGCCGGCCGATGGTTCACGAATATCTCGGGCTGGAGCGCAACGCAGGATTGACTACAGCGCTCATCGGCTCGGCAAATGTCACCGATTTGTTGCAGCCGTGGGGTGACGACAATCTCTACGTTTTGACATCCGGTCAAATTCCTCCCAACCCCAGTGAACTTCTCGGTTCCCGCGAGATGGAGCACCTGATTCTTGGTCTTGAGAATACGTTCGACACTGTTGTCATCGACGCGCCCCCGCTCTTGCCCGTAACGGATGCCGCAGTATTGTCCCAATATGTTAGCGGCACTGTTCTTGTAGTCGGATCGCATCAACTGCGAAGCCAGGACCTGGAAAAGTCCCTCAAATCTCTGGAGTTGGTGGATGCGAAAGTGCTCGGGATAGTGCTCAATCGCCTACCGTCCAAAGGTCCCGACGCCTACGCATATAGCTACTATTCGCAAGATCCAGGAAATGTCGAATTTGACCCCAGCCAAACGCACTCCCGTCCTAATGCAATCGACGCCGGTGCACCTCGGGCAGAACTTGAACGCATACTTTTTGACTCCGATGCCGACGAGCCCAGGCTCTTCCGAGCAGGACGTTTCAAGCCATAACTGGATGCCGTTTCCGTTTTGACCGATCAGCGAGCGGGAGCGCATTCGCCGTGACTTCCCAGGTGAGTGAGCCCAGTAGCCCGCTGTAGAGTAGACAGATCAGGTCACTACGCAGAATGACTGACCTGCCGTATGCGACCGGCTAGCGTCCCACCTAACATTGCGGTTGGAAATTTCCCCGGCACCGACTTGTGTTATTTGAATAAAACTGTGCAGCAGGCAATGGCTTCGATGTCAATGTCGAGGTTCTACTCATACTCAGTGATTGGAGATCATGAATCTCATGGACCTACCGTACGCCGCTATTAATTTGGCGCCCGTCCGCGAAGAGCTGTCGTCACAAGAGTCACCTTTTGCTAATGTCGAATTTACCGGATTTAAACGGGACCTCTCGCCGGCGATCCCGGTTGTCACTTACATTATTCCCGTCCACAATCAGGCCGCAATAATAAAGAACAATCTCCAATCCATTCTGAAGTGTTCTTCGATGCTGCATGAATTCATAATAATAGATGATGCCTCCACCGATGGCTCCGACAAACAAATTGCGGCATGGATAAGCAGTGTTTCTGAGAATTCTGGATTAACCACGTGCATTACGTTCATAAAAACTGAGTCTGACATCTTTGAGACGGCATGCGACAGCATCGGAATCCAGCTGGCTGCCGGTGAGTTCATCATCGAAGTGCAATCTGACATGACCCTGCGCGAACATGGGTTTGACCGCTTAATGGTGAATGCACTGACGACCAACGTTGATGTTTTCGCGGTGAGCGGAAGGGGCATACATCCCATCTCATCAGTCGTTGGAAAACAAGGTCCAAGAGCTGTCTTGGCAGACAAAATCCGATCAGCCACTCTCAGGGCTACTTCAATGCTCCGAAGCAGACGTGCATATCGGCCAAGCCCCATTCTCTTCATATTGTGCGGAGAGGCAGGCCGGTTGGGGGAAGACATCAATAAGCCCCTGGTTCAGGCGCAGGGCCGCAGACTGCTGTATGTTGGCGGATCTGTCATGCGAGGACCTTTGGCTTTTCGAAGAGATGAGTACGAGGTCCTTGAAGGTTTTGATCTCGAATGCTTCTTCCTCGGTAACGACGACCATGATTTGTTAAGTCGGGCAGCAGGTCTGCTCAAAAAGACTGGAGCCTATTTGCCCATTGCGTTCGACTCCCCGACTAATTTAGGCACGACGCGCCAGGTCCGCAACGAAAGCAAGGAAAAGCGATACCAACAGCTAAAGCGACAATTCACGATTGCAGCTGCTAAGAGCTACCTTGAGTCCCACGGTCCGCGGATGCCTGAACCGAAACGCAGCGTGCGAAAGATTTCGACGACTCTACTCTGAAAATTGATCCACCTCTCCGCTCAGAATATGGATGAGCACCCATGTTGCTCCCCAGCCTGGCTTGTATCGATTAAGTGCTGAGCTGCCGCAGAGATCTCGGATAGTGCGCCCTCTTTATGTGGCCCTTTGCGTTTAGGCACGGTTCATCTGTTTCGCCCGGTAGGGGCGGTGGCTGCGGGCGGCGACTAGGCATCTGAGCCGGTAGGTGGTGAAGTCGCGGAAGGCGCGGGCGATTCTGCGGATGGTATCGATGACGCCGTTGTGCGCTTCCGTGGGTCCATTGGAAGCGCCGTTGGTGTCGCAGTAGACCAGGATAGCCGTCTTCCATTGCTTGAGGGTCCGTCCGAGGCGGGCGACTTCCGGGATGGGCCAGCTCGGGAACGACGCGATCACCTCGCTCACGGTTGCCCTGCCCTGTTCGGGACGGGCGTGGTCGATGTTGCGCAGCTTCTGGTAGCACTGCCGGGCGGGGTGACTGCGTGGTCCGGGTTCCCGACGGTGAGCTTCGCGTCGAGCCGGGAAGCCTGTTTCTCGGTGAGGTGTTCGGCTCCGATCTGCAGGGTCCTGCGGTTCCGTAGAGCGGAGCGCACTTGCGGCCGCGGCGTCCCAGGATGTCCTGCTGGTCCCGGCGGCGGATCTCATCGACCATGGCCGACCCAGTTTCCCCACGTGGAAGGCATCCAGGACGGTGATGGCTTCGGGCAGTTCGTCGCGGATCGCGTTGACGTAGCCGCGGAAGGGATCCAGCGCCGCTGTTTGGGACTGCTGAAGGTTCTATTGACACTTTCACCCGGTCGGCGTATGCTTCCCGAAGCGTCCCGGCACGAGGTCCAGCAATTGGGCGTGAACGAAGCCGTGAGCGTCGCGGGTGTGGTCCACGATCCGGGTGACCATCCCGGTGCCGGGCGGCCCGGTGTGGGCCCAGATATGTTCGTCGACGCCGAGCGCATTCAGCCCCTTCAACCGGCGCGTGTCGGCGATCCGCCGCGGGGTCTCTGCCCTGATTTCGTGCCAGGTGGTGTGCCAGGAGACGCCGAGTTGGTGGGCCAGGGCCGAGACTGAGGTGTCGAAATACTGGGGCGCATCGGTTGCCTAAGTCACGGCACCGGCGGTCAATTTCGTGCGGGGTCCTGCCAACGCCAGAGGCGCTTGGCCCACGGCAGCCGCACCGGCCTGCCGAAACAGGGGATGTCATGGAGCCGGACCTGCCGGCGACTGTGCCCAACCGAGACGACGCCGCAGTCCGGACCACCGGTGACGTCTTCCCCGGGCTCGACGCCCAGAACCAGGCTGGCAGCCGTTGCCGTGACGGAGCTGACATGGACGCCCTCGACGCCGAGCAGCGCGTCCGCGCGCGTGCACCAGCGGTCGTCGAAACAAGACATAGAGTTATCCATGTCAGGGTCTCTTTTGGTGTTGGTAGGCTTGGTCGCTACCAATTCAAAGAAGCCCCGACCACTACCCCGCTGCACCACGCCGCACCGGGAACCCCTGCCCCGCGGCGCCAATCTCATACCGCTCTAACCCCGCTCAAATGCGAAGGGACCCATTGGCCTGCTCGCCGAACAATTCGATGTATCGTTCTGCGCAAACGGCCATACTGAACATATTTTGTACTATTGGGGCAAGCTCACGAGCCCTGGTGCTTAGCTCGGGCCACCCATCAACGACTCTAGATATTGCCTCGGCAGCGTCATTGGCGTCATTGACTCGGAAGATTACCGCGGCCAGGGCCTCATCCAAGGATTCCGCAACTTGCGACGAACACACAATAGGGAGACCCGCTGCGGCTGCCTCAATGATACTTATGCTATGCGCCTCATTGTCGGACGGGTGGAAAAGAAAATCAGCCTCGAAAAGAACGTCCTCTGGCGTTGACGTGGTACCAGCAAAACGGCCCGGCTTTGGCCCAGAATTGTGCGCCGCCATCATCTCAGCCATGGAAGTACCCAATTCGGCGGGTCCCCACCACTCGAAATCTAGTTCGGGATGTCTGTGGGTGGCGGATTCGACGGCCTCAATCCAAAGCCCAGGATTCTTTTGCCGTGCGACCCTGGACAACGTCAGCGCCTTCCGAGGTACGAGGGAGGGCGATTTCTTGACCATTGACGAAGTTTGAGTCCCATTCGGCACCACTACGACCCTCACGCTGTGACCAAAATGTCGCACGTATTCCTCCGCCCCCTTAGCACTCACTGCAACAACGCACGACGTTCGGGATCGAAGGAGCTTCTCGGCAACGCGGAGGGAGGAAATAAGAAAATCATCCGTGGCACTGTGGAGAACAGTCACCACGGGCAGGTGGCTTGGCGCGGCTAAGCGAGCATATAGGTTAGGCAAAGCGCTGTGGGAGAGAACTACGTCTGGGCAAACTCGCGCGAACTCTCTCCGCAACCGCCGGATACGGGACCATTTCGAACCGCCCTTCGGTGATTCATCTAGGTATATGACCGAGGAGTCGTGCCCGGCCCTGCGCCATTCGACTGCCAACGAAGCGGCCAACGTTTCAGCACCTCCTACTCGAGGGCTGAGCAAAACCTGGGCAATTTTCATTCTAGTCAGCGCTCCCTTCTGGGCACTTAGAATTCCTATAAACGCTCCCGACGGCGGTTGCGTAACCTATTGCCATGATCAGCTGAGTTGCAATAATCCCCAAGGCAGCTCCTATGACCCCATAACGGGGTGTAACGACAATCAACATGCAAAGCTGCAAGGCGACCCCGATGACGGTAATGACGGCTACGGACCGGTCGTGTCCCATTGATTGGAGAATTACAGAGAGAGGCTGACTCACTATGGCCGGAATAACCGCCAACGCGAGAAGCTGCAGGACCTGAGTTGACGCCGCGTACTCTGGACCCAGCACAAGTCCAATCAAGACCGGGGCGCAAAAGACGAGAGCCAGGCAGCCAAGAATGGCAGTGGCTGGGAGCCATAGGGCTCTTTTTATATTGGGCCACGCATCTCTGAAATCGTTAGACATGGCAATGAAGGGAACGACAGCAGAGGAAAACCCGTTTACGAGAAGACCTAGAGGCTGCGTCCATTTGTTAATGGCACCGAAAATGCCAGCGGCCAAGGGGCCCCCGGCTGCCGTTATTATCGCCAAGTCGAGAGACTGCGCACTGATGGCGGCATTGGCGAGACCGTAATGTCCCGTGGACTCATACAGACGGACTGTAAAACCTGCGACGTGGGGACGGGCCGATCTGGGGGTCATCACCCAAGCGCTTGTCGCACCCATGATAGACCCGGCGCAGAGGGCGGCCCAAAGTCCGTCAAGCGGGGCGACGCCCAGGAGACATAATCCTGTAAAAACAAGGGCAACTGTGCATCGATCCGCGAGAATAGTCTGCGCCACAATCTCCCCTCTGGCCAAGGCGCGCAGAGGCACCAACGCAGTCTGAGATATCAAGACCGAAACCGCTATGGGGGCGGCGGACCAAATGACGCTGTCGGGTGCGTATGTTTGGAACCAGACGACGGCCGTGACACCCAGCCCGGCTGCAAATGCTAACTTAGTGAGCATCCGTCTTCCCAGCTCCACGTTGTTCAGTTTTCGACGCGACAGCTCGCGCACCCATAAAGCGTTAGTGCCGAAATCGACAAAACCGACGCAGGCAGTTCCAACAGCGATCGCGGCCACAACGGATCCGAATAAATCAGGGGTTGTTGATCTGGCCGCGACCGCATAGATCACTGCGACTATTACTTGGGAGAAGCCGGTAGCGGAGGCTAGTGCCACCGCTTGCATTCCCAATCCCCTACGACCCGTCGGGTGCGCCCCGAGACGAGACGTCATAGGAGGGCCATCGCGAAATCCGCCGCGCTCGAGGCGCCTACCTTTTCGGGCCTCTGCTTGCGGCTGGTCAGGGTGAAGGCATCCGTCAGGCTTGCGACGTCCAGTACGTGCCAACTCATCATGTCGGGATGGGACCTAGCATCGGATGCCAGCGATACCGCCCCCGCAGTTATTATTCGTGTGCCAGTTACGGTCGCTTTGCCAAGGATTCCGCTGGGGCCCTCGTTCGAATGGGCCAAGACGACACAGTCAACCGCGGCAACTAAAGAGTCCAATTCGTCGGAGTCCAGCAGCCTATTCTCTACGACAACCCTGTGCCCGGCTGATCTCGCTCTGGCTGCCGCATCCAATACTTCATCGAGGATCTGTTGATCAATTTGACCAGCTATGACGACCCCTAATGAAATGGGAGGACAGGCTGCCAAGGCATCCAGAACGATTACGGGATTCTTTCGCGCCGAGATCACTCCGATTACGCCGAACCAATACGTGCCTGGATCCAACATCAACTGTGACCGTACGGCCTCGATAGCGAGTCGGTCTGTCTGGACGGAGACCGGATCAGCAACAGCCGGGACATCTGATGATGATGCGCGCCATAGTGCGGACTTCAGGACCGTCGCACGAACGTTTCTCATTCGGTTCGCCCTACGTATCAAGAGCGCCTTCAGTTGCTTCTTCGCGAAGCGCATGCCGATTAGCCCAGAAGAAGGCACCGACTCACGCATTATCAACGTGGACACGGCCCCTGGTCCTCGCCATCTTCGCGTCCGAGCCAGTCTAAAAGTAAAGGCGTCGCCGTCGGGTACAACTGTGAGATCGGCGCTGAAATTTCGAGCATGCCGGGCTACGTCTTGTACAGCGAACTTTTCAGCCGTGGCTACTTTGATTTCGCCTATCCACTTCTTAATGTATAAACGAAATTCTGGGCGGTCCAGCGATGCGGCGCTCGTAAGCAAGGTCACATCATCGCCTCTTCTAAGTGCGCCCGCTATCAGGAGGTTTACGTAGTAGAACCGGTGCCCATCGGGACTCGGCTCGATAATTAGAGTTCTATTTGGTTCGTCATCCGTGATAGTCACTGCAGCCATCGCTTGTTCGGAGATCGCAGATCGATCATGTGTCGTTCACGGTCTTCGGCTGCAAATCGCCCGGATATGGGACGAGCGGGATTACCACCAACGATGGAGAACGGCTCGACGTCCTTGGAGACGACAGCACCAGCCGCAATGACAGCACCGTCGCCAATCGTTACGCCTGAAAGGACTATTGCCCCGAATCCGATCCAAACATCGTTTCCTATCACGACCTTGTCATCCAAGACAGCCTCGCGATCCCCGATCCAGGTCGAATAGCGCATTGGCATTCCGACCTCCTCGATTTCATGGTCCCGTCGTCCTACGAGGGCTACACCGCCCGCGATCATTGCGAAGTCACCGATCGATCCACTAACCTCCACTGTGCTGTTCCGGCCAATGGATACATGGTCGCCCAGCTTTAGGTGGTGGAGGGGCCTGACTATGGTTCCCGACCCAATCACTAGATTACTTCCGTAGCAAACGTTTGAACTCAGTGACCGCTTGATAAGAAGCCAGTTTCTGAAGTTACGGAGCGCCCTTCCAATCGAACTAGCGCCGCCCTTGCCCCTTGAATTTGGCGTAAACTTCGTTGAAGCAAAAACCGGATTCACCTCTGCTCCGTTTCGAATCATCGGAGGTATCTATTAATCAGTGTTCGGGCAAGAGCGCGGCCTGTCGCCGTGAGCGGGTAAGCGTACCCTGACTGATAAAAGTGCCTGTGAAGGTACCTGTCGGCAGCGGCATTAAAATCCCCCACCCGCTGCGAAACCCCCGCAGCTCCGTCGACATATAGCGGCGCCGCTGGTGTCGCATATATTTTGCGTTCTATGAAGCTATGCGTTGAGGCAGCGCCGAAACCACGATTCTGAACCAGGTTCACTCGCGGCAGTAGGCCGTGTCCCCCTTGGCTCCACACTGCGAAGACCCACTGATAATCCCAGATGTTCCGAGTCCCGAACTGGAGGGAATCGAACTTTGCAGACCAATAGGTACTGAACCACGGGTCACCGGCGCCGATCTTCGCTAGGGTGGCAGGTGAAAGGCGGTCGCGCCAGTCCCCTAGGTCAAAACTATAGTGCTCCCACGACTTCGCCCACGTTGCCCAGCCCCAAGTCATCGGATACCGCGACCTTCGTACAGAATTACTACCAACTAGTCTTTCAGGAACGGGCGAGTAGCCCCCAATAGACATAGTTGAAGAGTCACGACTTTCAATCAGGCTTCGCCAGCAATATCGGAAGAAGTCCCCGTGGGGTATGCAGTCATCTTCTAAAATTATTCCGGCCTCTTCATGTTGGAAGAACCAAGAGATTGCTTCCCTCACATGGTTCCCTGCACCTAAATTAGTAGGCGATCTGCGAATTTCAATGCTGCACGGCCAGCCTGCAGCGTGGACAATTTTTGAAACCTCATCTACTTGGGTGCATTCACCCGCAACTGAAGTTCTGGGCCCGTCAATAGAGATGTAGACGCGGTCCGGCTTGGCTGCCATTACTGCGGCAATCAGACTTCGGGTGAGATCAGGCCGTCGAAATAGTACCAAGAGAACTGCCTTGTTATTCATGAGTTACTGTCCCGTCCCATCCGTGGCCAAGCTTGAAGCAGCGTTCGGTACAGCCACAGAAGCGGGTGCGCACACTATTGTCCCATCAGGGACATCTTTGAAAACTAGCGTCGTTGCACCTACGACCGCACCCCTTCCTATGGTGACTCCGCGCAAAATGGTTGCTCGAGCTGCAATCCAGGCACCGTCGTGGACTCTTATTGGGGCATTATCGAATTCGAACGTCGCCGACTCCATTGAGTGGCTTCCCGTGCAAAGAAAAGCTTGCTGCGAGATACACACGTTGGAACCGATGCGGATCGGCTCAAGATTTAATAACCAGGCGTCAACGCCTATCCAGGTACTGTCACCGACGTGGAGTTTCCATGGCCAATGAATTCGAACTCGATCGCGTATGAGAACATTATTCCCAATAGACGATCCGAAAAGTCGGAGGATCCTAACTCGCAGGACCGGGGGGCACCATATTCTTTCAACGACCGCGCGCGACACAACCACCCACAAAGCCTGAATAAACAGACTCCTCCCCTTGTCGTATCCGGCCCCTGTAAAGCCTGCAAGGTCTCTCATGAATTCCGCCGCCAACCCGTCACGTCGGCGATCAGGTCCGCGATTATGGAGTGTCCACATTGCAGCATGTCGTTTGGGCTCCAATCCAGGAAGCTTCACGCGGCTCCTAAGGCGGGCCGATGGTCGGGTGGGAGCCCCATCTTCGTGCCAACGGAAGCCTGATATGACCAAGTTACCCGTTCCCACGATATCTAGAGCCCGCAGCAACTGTAGTAGATATTCCCGGGCAAAGCCCGCAACTACTCGCTGTCAGCAGCGAGCGGTGCGTGATACTTCTCGGAACGGCCCGGAGCAAACGACGCGACGACCCATCAGGGCCTTTCTTCAGGGTCGTTCTCACTGGCTTGCGGGCTGGTGACTCAGACTGCACTCAGGGACTCGTGCTCGGTCGTTGGTCGTGTTTTGGAGCGTTCCACCCAGGGCTGCATCCTCGGCTCCAGCTCATTCTGACCAGGGACGCGGAGCATCCTGCGGCACGAATGACGGAAACGTCATATTGGTTGTTCGACGTTTAGGCGGCAGTAGACCGTGGCCTCGTGCCCGAATTGCGTCTGGTCGACTAGGTGATTCAGCAGACTCTTGCTAGAGTCCGGCGACCCATCAGACTCTTGCTAGAGTCGAATCCATGTCTTCCCGCCCCCTCAACATCGCCATTCTCGGCCTCCATTACGCCCCTGAGTCGACGGGCAACGCCCCTTATACGACCGGATTGGCAGAGGGCCTAGCGGATGCGGGCCATCACGTGAAGGTCATTACAGGATTCCCGCATTATCCTGAATGGCGGCTGCAGGAGGGATCCGGAGAGTGGTCCCGCCACGAAATCAAGAACGGGGTGGAGCTCACACGGTTGCGACACTACGTTCCTGCGCGACCCAAGATCGCGGGCCGGCTACTCATGGAACTCAGCTTTGGGCTGCGACTGATTTTTGCAGATTGGGGAAAACCGGATGTTGTGATCATGGTCAGCCCTGCCCTGTTCTCGACTGGGATGGCCCAATGCAGAGTGAGGTTGACTTTTCGCCGACCACTCGCCGCAATCTGGGTGCAGGACTTGTACAGCAGAGGGGTGGTTGAGACCGGCTCCGTTAAGGGTTATTTGGCTAGCGCGCTCGCCACAATAGAGTCCAGGATCCTCAAGTCTGCCGACGGTGTAGTGGCAATCCATGACAGGTTTGCCAGTCACCTTGTGGACGGCCTGGGTGTGGCACCAGAGCAAGTCGAAGTCATAAGGAACTGGACTCACCTCCCTGAGCGAGATCCCGCCGACCGCCTGCAGACTAGGCGGGATCTTGGATGGGCTGATGACGAGATAATTGTTCTGCATGCGGGAAACATGGGGGCTAAGCAGGGCTTAGAAAACGTCGTGTCCGCAGCGAGAATCTCTGACGCCCGTGCCAGCCGGGTTCGTTTCGTCCTAATGGGGGACGGAAACCAGCGCCGGCGACTTGAAGCGATCGGCCGCGACGTTTACCGCCTAAACTTCTTGGATGGACTGCCTACTGGCCGGTTTCAGGCAGCGCTGGAAGCAGCAGATGTCCTATTAGTCAACGAGTTGCCCGGAGTGCGAGATATGGCGGTCCCGAGCAAGCTAACGTCATACTTCAGCTCAGGAGTTCCGGTGTTGGCGGCAACCGATGCCGATAGCGTCACGGCCGCTGAAATATCTGAGTCAGGCGGAGGGGGCGGGTGGACGCAGGGAATCCCGCAGCACTCTATGATGCGGTTTTGGCTCTGGGGACCGACAAAGCGAGGTCCAAAATGCTCGGCGCCAACGGGCTCCGCTATCGACGTGACGTGCTTTCGTCAACGAACGCCATCTCCAGATACGATGACTTCGTGATCAGGATGATTACCGCGCGAGGCCGGCTGGGCTAAGTCGTAAGACAACCAATATGGGGGAAAGACTTGAATAAGCGTGCCTTGATAACGGGGATAACGGGCCAGGATGGCTCCTACCTCGCAGAACTCCTGCTGAGCAAAGGATATGAAGTCCATGGGCTGATTCGCCGTGCTTCAACATTCAACACCACCCGTGTAGACCACCTCTACGTCGATTCGCACGATCCCAAGGCCAAACTCTTCCTTCACTACGGGGATCTGAGCGACGGCGCACGACTGGTCACGCTGCTGGCTCAGATCAAGCCGGACGAGGTCTACAACCTGGCGGCGCAGTCCCATGTCCGGGTGTCGTTCGATGAGCCCGAACACACGGCCGACACCACCGGCGTCGGGACGATCCGACTCCTTGAGGCAGTCCGTATGTCAGGGATCGAGACCAAGTTCTATCAGGCCTCGTCGTCGGAAATGTTCGGCGCGACACCTCCTCCGCAGAACGAAGAAACCCCGTTCTACCCGCGGTCACCCTACGGTGCCGCTAAGGTCTACAGCTACTGGATAACCAAAAACTACCGCGAGGCCTACGGCATGTTTGCTGTCAATGGGATCCTTTTCAACCACGAATCGCCGCGCCGGGGCGAGACGTTTGTGACGCGAAAGATCACCCGCGCCGTCGCCGCTATCAAGGCCGGAAAACAAGATCTGCTTTACATGGGAAACCTTGACGCCGTCCGTGACTGGGGCTACGCAGCCGAATACGTGGAAGGCATGTGGCGAATGCTCCAGGCCGACGACCCCGACGACTTTGTGCTCGCCACGGGCGGCAACTACACCGTCCGGGACTTCCTGCGGCTCTCCTTCGAACACGCCGGGCTCAATTGGGAGGACCACGTGCGCTTCGACGAGCGCTATCTCCGGCCAACCGAGGTTGACGCCCTAGTCGGTGACGCCACCAAGGCTCAGGAAAAGCTGGGCTGGAAGGCCTCGGTCCACACGCCGGAACTCGCCCGCATCATGGTGGACGCCGACATTGAGGCCCTCAAGCACGCCGGCCATCACTGGATCGATAGCGTGGACCTGGAAAGTTGGAACAACTAGTGGGTGCAGAAGTCACATTCGTCCCGGGCAAGCTGGATCGTTCCTCGACATTCTACGTCGCCGGTCACTGCGGACTCGTCGGTTCCGCCATCTGGCGCAACCTAGAGGCCGAGGGCTTCTCCGCCCTCGTCGGCCGGTCGTCCTCGGAACTGGATCTAAAGAACCGTGATGACGTCTTTGCTTTCTTTGCCGAGACGAAGCCGCGCTATGTGGTGCTTGCCGCGGCCAAAGTGGGCGGCATTCTCGCCAACAATTCGTACCCTGTTGACTTCCTCAGCGACAATCTGAGAATCCAGGTCAACGTTCTCGACGCCGCACGCGAGCACGGTGTCGAACGGCTACTGTTCTTGGGTTCGTCCTGCATCTACCCGAAATTTGCCGAACAGCCTATCCGGGAAGAGTCGCTCCTGACCGGACATCTGGAACCGACCAACGACGCGTATGCCATCGCCAAGATCGCCGGCATCATGCATGTCCAGGCGACTCGGCGCCAGTACGGACTGCCGTGGATCTCTGCGATGCCCACCAATCTCTATGGGCCCGGCGACAACTTCTCACCGGAAGGTTCTCACGTTCTGCCCGCCCTCATCCGCCGCTACGACGAGGCGGCCAGTAACGGAACGGCCAGCGTTACCAACTGGGGCTCCGGCTCTCCCCGTCGCGAGTTCCTGCACGTCGACGATATGGCGGCAGCCTGTCTGCATCTGCTAGAGAACTACGACGGCTCTGAACAGGTCAATGTGGGGACGGGAACCGACGTGTCGATCAAAGAACTCGCCTCAATTGTTGCCGGGGTCGTCGGCTACGACGGGGAGATAATCTGGGACACCACCAAGCCTGATGGCACACCACAAAAGTTGCTCGACGTTGCCAAACTATCGGATTCCGGGTGGAAAGCCAGCATCAGTCTTAGTGACGGAGTCAAGCGCACGGTGGAGTGGTACCGCGCGAATGCGGACCATATCCGGTCGTGATTCAAGTCTTGTTCGGGGGTGACAAGTGACAACGCAAAAGCTGGCCGAGCCACAGGCTGGCAGGCTTGATGACTGGCGTTCCAAGTATTCCAGCCGGCTAAGGATTATCGATGCCGGAGTCGTGGTCTGGGCAGTAGCAGGGGCATACGGTGTTCGATTCGGGTTCTCCGATATCGATTCCGATACCACTCAGGACGTTGGCTACGTTGTGTTATCGGCAGCTCTCATGCTTGCATGGTGGCTCATGCTGGGTTTGTGGGGGTCCAGAGAGCCTCGCATATTGGGCTCCGGCGCCGACGAGTACAAGAGAGTCCTGGCCAGTTCCGCATGGCTATTCGGCTTATTAGCAGTGGTTTCGTATGCCGTGCGCATAGACACCGCTCGAGGTTTTATCGGTCTGGCATTCCCGGCTGGCGTGCTCGGCCTATTGGCCGCGCGGTGGCTGATCCGCCAGCACCTGAGCCTCGAACGAAAGGTCGGCAAAAGCAGCGCCCGCGTACTCATCATTGGTGGACCTCATTCGGTCGCCCATCTGGTGCAATCGCTCAATAGGGCACCTGCGGCAGGCTATATGCCGGTGGCAGCGCATCTCCCAGGGGCGCCGGGGGATACTACCATCGTACCTGGCACAGCCATACCGGTAACTGGAGTGCAGTCGGATGTCGATTCCATTCTAACGGTCATCAGTGAGATCCGGGTGGATGCGGTGGCTATATCTGCCGGTGTAAACCTGCATCCGAAAGACCTCCGCCGGCTGGGGTGGGAACTGGCGGCAAGGGACATCGGTCTGATTTTGGCGCCCGCGCTGACCGACGTGGCGGGCCCTCGCATCCACACACAGCCGGTAGCGGGGCTGCCCTTGATTCATGTCTCCACCCCGAAATTGACCGGAGGAAAAAAGGTTGCCAAGCGAACCTTCGACATCGCCATAGCAGGGCTCCTGCTCGTGCTGCTCTCTCCGGTCTTTCTCGCGCTGGGAGTCTTGGTCAAGCTGACGGACGCCGGACCGATGTTCTACCGCCAGGAGCGAATCGGTCTTAGGGGGACGACGTTCTACATGTTGAAGTTCCGTTCCATGAAGATCAATGCCGATGCCGAACTGCCGGCACTCCTAGACGCTCAAGGTTCCAGCGACACTCCGCTGTTCAAGATTGAGAATGACCCCCGCATAACGCCGCTCGGGCGGGTATTGCGAAAGTATTCGCTCGATGAACTTCCCCAGCTGCTAAATGTACTCGGCGGCAGCATGAGTCTGGTCGGGCCTCGTCCCCAGCGTGAGGGAGAGGTTGCTCTTTACGACGACGCCGCCCACAGACGTCTATACGTCAGCCCGGGAATGAGCGGGCTTTGGCAGGTTAGCGGACGCTCCAACCTGTCTTGGGAAGAGAGCATCCGACTTGACTTGTATTACGTGGAGAACTGGTCCCTCATGGGCGATGTTGTAATTCTTCTTAAAACATTCAAAGCCGTATTTGGAAGCAACGGCGCCTTCTAACGCACTCCTGCAGGAAAGCCTATGGATCGCGTCTAGCATGCGGCCTTACACGTTGAAGAGAGAAAATGGAAGTCACGAATAGCTCTGACGCAGGCCGAACTGCCGGGCGGCATAACGGTACTTCTGCCGGACGTAAACGCCAACGGCGCATCTCCCGGACCATCTTGCTGACTGGTCTGGCCGCAGTCCTCGTCTCGGGAATCGCGGCAACGACGTGGCTCGGTTCCCGGGCCAGCATTATAAAGAACGAACTTGAGGCCTCGATTCAGCTCGTTCCTGTTCTAAAGGACAACATCGCTGCAAGCAAACAGGAGGAAGCCAGCGCCACGGTTGCTCAGCTGCGCTCCCACACAGCGGCCGCCCGCGACGCTGCTGGCGATCCGGTGTGGACCCTAGCCTCCGCTGTTCCCGGCATTGGCGCGAATTTTAGCGCCGTCGCTGAGATTGCGCGTTCGGCCGACGACGTCTCCACACTAGGTGTTGCCCCGTTAGTAAAGGTCTTTGAATCCCTCAAGTGGGACAACCTCCTGCCAAGCAGCGGGGGAGCGGACCTCGGACCCGTCCGAAGCGCCTCCCCTAGCGTTTCGGCCGCGGCCCACGCCGTGCGAGCCTCTGCCGAAAGGCTGAACGGAATCGATGCGGACACGCTATGGCCGCAGGTAGCCAAGCCGCTGACGCTGGCCCGGCAGCAGCTGCAGACGGTGACCGGCGCCCTCGATGCCTCTGCGAGCGTAGCCAAGATCGCGCCCGGCATGATGGGAGCCGACGGGCAGCGGAGCTACCTACTCATGATCCAGAACAACGCCGAATCTAGGGCCTCGGGTGGCATCCCGGGTGCGCTCGCGGTGCTCACTCTGGACAAGGGCAAGCTGTCGTTGGGTGAACAAAGCAGCGCAGCCGAGGTGGGGACCATGTCTCCGACGTTGCCGGTCGATCCGGAACAGCAGCAGATCTACTCCACCCGCCTCGGCATGTACATGCAGGACGTCAACCTGACCCCGGACTTCCCCACTGCGGCCAGCACGGCGCAGGCGATGTGGGAGAAGAAGACCGGCCAGCACGTGGACGGGGTGATTTCCTTGGATCCCGTGGCGCTGGGTTATGTCTTGGACGCCACCGGGCCGGTCAGGACTACTAGTCCGGAATTGCTGGCCTTGACCAAGACCGGACTGCCGGTCGAGCTAACCGGCAAGAATGTTGTGCCGACGCTTCTTTCCGACGTCTACGCGAAAATTGCCCGTCCCCAACTTCAGGACGTGTACTTCGCCGGTGTGGCCCAGGAAATCTTTGCCGCGCTGTCCAGCGGAAAAGGTGAGGGCAAAGGGCTGATCGAGGGGCTTTCGCGGGGAGCGGCTGAGGGCCGGATTCTTCTTTGGTCCGGTGCGAAGGATGAACAGGCGGTCCTCAACAATTACACCGTAGGCGGAGCAATTTCGGGTCCGGGCGTCGCCCCCGCGCAGTTCGGGGTTTATTTCAACGACGGCACCGGCGCCAAAATGGACTACTACGTCAAGAGAACCGCTCAGCTTGTCAAGGAATGTCCCGCCGACGGTTACCAACGAACCAGGGTCCGCATCACCAGCACCAACACGGCACCGGCGGACGCAGCCACGTCGCTGCCGGCCTACGTCACCGGAGCAGGCGACTTCGGCGTTCCCGCCGGTTCCGTCCGGACCAACGTGATCGCCTACGGTCCGGTCCAGGCGGACGTGGAGACTGCCAGCGTTGACGGTAAGAAGGCCGGCTTCGCAGCGCAGCAGCACGCCAATAGGCCGGTGGGAAGCGTGACCGTTACCTTGGCGCCTGGCCAGAGCAGCACGGTCGACTTCTCCTTCGGCAGGATCGTGCAGCACGCAGAACCCACCGTCGTTGTCACGCCCACCGTGCAGCCGGTCAAAGAGGTTGTGCTGGCGACCGAAAATGCGGTTTGTGAGACATCCAAATAGCGTGTAGGTAAAGACTTAGTAAAGAAACTGGAGTCACTTTGGCAACACGCCTTTTTGATGCTACCGTCTGCAAAGGCTTAACAAATGAGATTTCACCTACGGTTGCTCGGGACCAGGAATCTCCACCATTCCACGTAATTCACGTCAGTACGGTCTCAGGGGGACACGCATGAAGAAATCACTCGCGGCAGTTGCACTTGCCGGATCCATCGCACTCGTAGGGGCGGTTCCGGCCATGGCAGTAACCCCGTACCCGGCACCGCCGGCCCAGGGCACCGTGTCCGACGGAACCGTCGCACCCGGCGAAGCATTCACCTTCTCCGGTTCGGGCTTCACGCCCGGTGAAGCGATCACCGTTACGGTCACGCTCACGGGCGCCCCGCAGGCGCTCGGCGGCAGCACCGGCGGCGGTGTCAGCATGGCCGTCTCCGGCAAGATCAGCCTGCCGATGGCCACGCAGACGTTCAGCACCAAGGCTGACGCCAATGGCAACTTCGCGCTGCCGCTGACCATCAGCGAGGCCGGCACGTACACGCTGACCGCTACCGGCCAGACGTCCGGCAAGACCGTTACCGCCACAGTGAAGGTCTCCGGCGCTGCCGTCGGCACCAGCCTGGCGAACACCGGGAGCGGCGCCGGCCTGGCCAACACAGGCGCTGACGCCAGCCTGCTGCTCTGGACCCTCGTCGGCGGCGGCGCCCTCGCCGCCGGCATCACCTCGGTTGTGGTGGTGCGCCGTCGCGCCAAGGCAGACGTAGCAGTCTAGTTCTCAGGACTGCCAGCAGTAGACGCGGTGGGGGGGGGGGGGGGGGGGGGGGAAGGGGAGGGGGGGAGATGGTAGGAGGGCGTATCCCGGTCGATGAAGCAGTGGACCAGTTCGCCTTCGCCGCCGCGCGCAGTGGCGTCCTTGCCGAAAATGCCGAGCCGGGTCCAGGCCGGCGAGAGGCTCGTGAAGATCTTCCGCCCGGTGAATCCGTAGCTTCCGTCCGNCATGAAGCACGAAAGAACGGGTGTGGTATTTATTAGGTCCATGGGGGAACTTGGGGCTACCGGCAGACATTGGCGCACGAAAAGAAGATGGCAGCCTAACTTTTCGTTTCCGTTGCCAACGGGACAAGCACGCCCCTACATCTTCCTCACGCTCCTGGCAGCGGCCGCCCTGGGAATGGCCGCCTTGGCAATGCTGAGGACTTCATAGGACCGGCACGGCGCCCAGGAGGGATAGACTCAGCAACTATGCCGCCTAAAAGCCTGGACCTAGAAGGTCGCAACGACTCCGTGCCGATCCCAGTAAGAATCCTCACAGTCTGCACTGGAAACATCTGCCGCTCCCCCGTCGCCGAACGCCTGCTCCAGGCCGGGCTCGACCAAGTGCAGCCCGGCGCTTTCCGGGTACGCAGCGCCGGGACCCGGGCCATGGTGGGCGATCCGGTCCAGCCGCTCTCGGCAGAAATCATCAGCACTTACGGCGGTTCAGCGGACGCGTTTGCGGCACGGCAACTCACTCCGGCGATTCTGCGCGATAGCGATCTGGTGCTGACCATGGCTACCAGCCACCGCGGCGAGGTCCTGCAGCTTGATCCCTCGCTGTTGAAACGAACCTTTACCATCCGTGAGTTTGCCCGCATGCTTCACGTCTTGGCCGGGCGCGAGGACGGCGCGCCAGCCGGGGCGGATCCGCGAACCACATGGCGGGAACTCCCTACCCGGGCGGCCTCGGTCCGGCACCTGGCACTAGCCGCGGATGCTGCCGACAACGACGTCGTCGACCCGTACCGCCGCGGCGAGGAAACATACCGGCAGATGGAGGACCAGCTGGCGCCGGCAATCCTCACCATCCTGCGGTTCGCCCGCTCCATTTCCGCGCCGAAAACTCTGGACGGGCAAACGGCCTTCCCGTAGGCTGGCGGCTCAGGCGGCAGCAGGGTCAGAGGCCGCATGTATGGGGGGGGATTAACCTGTCCGTCGAGAATGGTCTCCGCGCGAATGATGCGCGCCGGGTGAAGCTGCCGTGGGTGGATTTCGCCAAGGGTCTCTGCATGGTGCTGGTGGTGCTGTTCCACTCCGCGCTTTTTATGGAAACACAGGTCAACGGCGACGTTGTGGGCTTCTGGTGGCCGGTGAGCGAGGCGCTGAGCCCGATCCGGATGCCGCTCTTCTTCTTCATCTCCGGGCTGCTCAGTGTCAGCGCCCTCGGCAAGGGCCTGGGCCAGTCCCGGCAGCGCACCCTCGGCCTGTACTACGTCTACCTGATCTGGACGTTCCTGTTCCTGATGCGGCTCTGGCTGCCGCTCTCGCGCAACGGCGCCCCGGCCCCTTCCGCCGGCGACCTGGTCCTGAGCCTGCTGCTCCCGACGTCGTTCTGGTATCTGTATGCGCTGCCGGTCTTCTTCCTGGCGTCCTGGCTCCTGACGCGGGCGCTGGGCCGGTTCAGCGCCTACGTCCTGATCCCGCTGGCGCTGCTCAGCGCCCTCTCGCCGTTGCTGGAGCCATTGACCCAGCCGATCGTCACGGCCCCGCTCGATGCCCTGAAGGTCCCCTCGCTGGCAACCCACTTCGTCTGGTTCTACCTCGGGGTGCATGGCCGGAGCCTCTGGGACCGGCTGATGGCGTCGGCCTCGTACGGCCGGCTGGCCCTGGCCGCCGCCGCGTACACCGCGCTGGTGGTCCCGATGATGCTTTTCGACCTGAAACTCGAGCTGAAAGTGCCGCTGTCCTGCCTGGCACTGTTCGCCATGGCGCAACTGGTGGCCCTGGTGCGGATGGACGCACGGGTCCCCCGCTGGCTGCAGAACCTCGGCAGCCAGACGTTGCCGGTCTACATTTTCCACATCTTCCTGATCTCGGTGATCAGCGCCCTAGTCAAGGTCAGCGGCCTGCTGCAGCTCCTGCAGTCGAACCTGCCGCTTTCTAATGCGCTGCTGCCGCCGCTCATGACGATCCCGATCGTAGTGGCCACGGTGTGGCTCGGGAAGCTGATCCGGTCCGGCCCGCTCTGGTGGTTGCTCCAGGCGCCGCCGGCGCTGGTGGGACGCAAGCCGGCCAGGACACCGGTAGCCGCCGAGGTGCCCGGCCCGGGGCAGGCGGGACCCGTCAGTTCGTGAAGGCCTTGAGCCAGGTCTTGAGTTCCTCGCCGAAGTCGACGCGCTCGGAGGCGATCGAGATGACCGCCTTGAGATAACTCAATTTGTCTCCGGTATCGTAGCGGCGGCCCCGGAAGATGACCCCGTGGACCCCGCCGCCCGCGGCGTCGGACGTGGCGAGGACCTGCAGGGCGTCGGTCAGCTGGATTTCCCCGCCGCGGCCGGGCGCGGTGTCCTCCAGGACGTCAAACACGGCCGGGTGCAGCACATAGCGACCGATCACGGCCAGGTTCGACGGCGCTTCCTTCGGGGCGGGCTTCTCGACCAGGCGGTTGACCTGGAAGTACTCCTCCCCCGGCACCGGCGAGATGTCCGCGCACCCGTAGGCGCTGATCTGCGCCGGGTCCACCTCGATCAGGGCGATCACGGACCCGCCGGTCTGCCGTTGCACGTCCATCATCGCGGTGAGCAGTTCATCGCGTTCGTCGATCAGGTCATCGCCCAGCAGCACGGCGAACGGCTCATCCCCCACGTGCTGGCGGGCGCACAGGACCGCGTGCCCAAGCCCCTTCGGATCGCCCTGGCGGAGATAGTGGAGCGGTCCGAGGCTGGAGGCGTACCTGACCGCTTCGAGCCGGTCCAGGTCGCCCTTGTCTTCAAGCGTCCGCTCGAGGGTGGGCTCCCGGTCGAAGTGGTCCTCGAGGGCACGTTTCTGGCGGCCGGTGATCATCAGCAAATCGCTCAGGCCGGCCCGCATCGCCTCTTCGACGACGTACTGGATGGCCGGCTGGTCCACCACCGGCAGCATTTCCTTGGGCATCGCCTTCGTGGCCGGCAGGAAACGCGTCCCCAATCCGGCCGCGGGTATAACAGCTTTTCGAACCGGTTTCCCCAACGTCATATCCGCACTGTACAAGCGCGTTCTGGAAATGAGAATGGCTGGAATGAAAGACAAGTACCGCGGCAGCCCGGCCCGTCCGGGCCGCCCCGGGAGGGCGATCAGCCCTTGAAAACAGGGGTGCGCTTCTCCTGGAACGCCCGGAAGCCCTCGGCATAGTCCTCGCTCTTGCAGAGCCGGGCCTGCTCGGCGTTCTCCTCTTCCATGGCTTCCCAGAGGCCCAGCCGCTGGTCGCGGAGGTGCGCCACCAGCTCCTTGCTGGCGTTGAACGCGCCGGTTGCCCCGGCGGCCACCCGGGCGACGATGCCGCGGGTGGTCTCCAACAGTTCGTCCGCCGGCATGGCACGGCTGAACATCCCCTGCGCCACCGCCTCGGAGCCGCTCATCAGCTCGGCGGTGTAGATCAGGTCCAGGGTCCGGTGCATGCCGAGCCGCTCGGTGAAGTACCAGTGCCCGCCGGAATCCAGGGTGGCCCCCAGCTTGGCGAAGGGGGACCCGAACTTGGCATTCTCGGCAACGTACACCACGTCCGTGGCGAGCAGCAGCCCGAGTCCCACGCCGAGGCAGGCGCCCTGCGCGGCGGCGAAGGTGGGGGCCGGGAAGGCGCTCATCTTCTTCAGCAGCGGCTGGACGAGCCCGCCCAGGTAGGCCTGGGCGTCGTCGCTTTCCGGGGTCACACCGGCGATGTCCCGGCCCGCGCAGAAGGCGCGGCCCTCACCGCGGAGCAGCAGCGCCCGGACCTCGCCGCGCGCGGCGGCCGCGGCGGCGTCGTCGTACGCCTGTGCCAGATCCTGCAGGGCCTGCTCATCGAGTGAGTTCAGCTTCTGCGGTGCGTCCAGGACGATCTCGGCGACGGCGTCGGCGATGGTCAGGGAAATCATGCGGCTCCTTGGCTGCGTGGGGCGGGCGTCGAAAAAATTTAGACGTCGAAGTCGACGGTGACTTCGGGGGTGGTGGGATGGGACTGGCAGGTCAGCACATAGCCCTTGTCCAGTTCATCCTGTTCCAGGGCGTAGTTCTCGTCCATCGTGACCGAGCCGGTGACGACCTTGGCGCGGCAGGTGCCACAGACCCCGCCGGCGCAGGCGAACGGAACGTCGGGCCGGACGCGCAGCGCCGCGTTGAGGATCGATTCGCGGGCGTGCGTGGGGCTCGCCACCTCGCCCTGGAGGCCGTCGAGCTTGAAGGTGATCTTGTATGTCGCCTGGGACTCGTCCACGATCACCGGCCGGCCGGCGTTGCCCTCGGGGCGGTCCGGCTTGCCTGTGGTGAACAGTTCGAAGCGGATGTGGTCCGGGTTGACGCCGCGCGCCGCCAGGGTGTCCCGGCACAGCTGGACCAGCTCGAACGGGCCGCAGAGGAACCACTCGTCGACGTCGTCGGCGTGGATGGCGGTGCCCAGCAGGGCCTGCAGTTTCTCCGCGTCGATCCGGCCGCTGAGCAGCGGGGCGATGCGCTGTTCGCGGGAGAGCACATGGTGCAGGGCGAGCCGGGAGGGGTACTTGTCCTTCAGGTCCGCGAGCTCCTCCAGGAACATCACGTCCATGGCCGCCTTGTTGGCGTAGATCAGGTCGAAGCGGGTATCCGGGTGTGCCGCGAGCAGGGTGCGGGCTATCGCGATCACCGGGGTGATGCCGGACCCGGCGGCGATCGCGACGAAGGAGCCGGCCTCCCCCGCCATCGCCTGGGCCATCTCCTCTGGGTGGTTCATCGAGTTCATCAGGTTCTGCTCTTTGCCGTCCCGGCCGTGCCTGGACACGAAGGCGCCCATCGGGCTCATCACGTCCAGGACGTCGCCGGCCCTGAGTTCGGCATTGGCCCAGGTGGAGAACACGCCGCCCAGGTCCTTTTTGATGGCGACGCGGATTTCGCTGCTGCCGTCGGCGAAGCTGCGCGGCTCGGCGCAGATGGAGTAGCTGCGCCGGACTTCCTTCGGCTCGCCGGACTCGTCCGGCAAGGTGGTGCGGAGCGCGACGTACTGGCCGGGCAGGTAGTCGAACTGTCCCGCCAGCTCCGCCGGCACGCCGAAGGTGACCTCGATCGCGTCGTCGGTGAGGCGGCGGACCTCGTCCACCGCCAGCGGATGGAAGGACGCACGACGGCGGCCGGTGGCTGCAGCCGCTTCAGCGGCGGTCTGGCGGACAACAGTCATGGGAGCACCTGTTCCTTACAAAACTTTGAAGTAGTCGAACGGTTCCTTGCAGTCCTGGCAGACGTAAAGCGCCTTGCAGGAGGTGGAACCGAAGCGGGTGAGTTCCTTGGTGTTCAACGACGAACACTGCGGGCACTTGACGGCGAGGGACAGCCGGACCGGGCCGGCGTGCCGCAGTGCGTTGGAGTGTCCGGAGGGCGGGGCGATGCCGTACTCCTCCAGCTTGGCTTTGCCGGCCTCGCTCATCCAGTCGGTGGTCCACGCCGGGGACAGCACCAGCTCCACGTTGACGCTCGGGTAGCCTTCGCGGGTGAAGGCAGCCGTGAGGTCGTCGCGGATGGTGTCCATGGCGGGGCAGCCGGAGTAGGTGGGCGTGATGGTGATGTGAACCGTGGGAACCATCCCGCCGTCGCCGGCGGCCGGTTCCTTGGTCACCTCGACGTCGCGCAGGATCCCGAGGTCCGCGATCGTCAGGACCGGGATCTCCGGATCGCAAACCGTGGCGGCGAGGTCCCAGGCCTTCTGCTCTGCAGTCTTCTGCTCCCCGGGCGCCGACGACGCGGCCGTGGGATGGCTGACATACATCTCCGGCATGGTTACCAGCTCGCTCCGGGGAATTCGCGCGCCAGCACCTGCATTTCGGCCAGCAGGTAGCCCAGGTGTTCGGAGTGGAGTCCGCGGCGTCCGCCGCCCGGGGCGGACTGGACCTGCGGAACGTCGAGTTCCGCCTCGGCGAGCACTTCGCCGGTGAGACGGTCGAAGTCGGCACGCAGGCTGGAGGGCTGGACGGCGGCGCCGGCCTCACTGAGCCGGGCGGTGAGCTCGTCGTCGCGGAACAGCTCGTCGACGTAGGGCCAGACGACCTTGAGGCCGTGGACCATCTTCCCGCGGGACTCATCCGTGCCGAGCGCCAGGCGCTGCACCCACTGGGCGCTGTGGTCGCGGTGGTAGTCCACTTCCTTGACGGCCTTGGCGGCGATGCCGGCGAGGGTGGCGTCGGTGGATTCGGCGAGCCGGCGGTACAGCTCGAACTGGTAGTAGCTCACCACGAACTGCCGGGCGATGGTGACCGCGAAGTCGCCGTTGGGGATTTCGAAGATCTCGACGGAGCGGAATTCGTGCTCGCGGCGGAAGTAGGCGAGGTCGTCCTCGCTGCGGGCCGTGCCGTCCTCTCCGAGGGCGCCGCCGGCGTAGCTGAGGAAGGACCGGGCGTGGCCCAGCTGGTCCAGCGCGATGTTGCCCAGGGCGATGTCTTCTTCGAGCTCCGGGGCGCGGGAGATCCAGTGGCCCAGGCGCTGCGAGAGGACCAGGGCGTCGTCGCCCAGGCGCAGGGCGAACTCGGCCACGTCCTCGCTGGGCTTGGCGGTGCCGCAGCTGACGGCCAGGGCGATGTCCTCCGGGCGGAGGGCGTTGCCAGGGGTGATGCGGGTGGCGCTGGCCGTGGCCTCGCCAGTGCCGCTGGCTCCCGCGACGCCGACGTTGAGGTCGCCGTGGCCGCCGGTTTCTTCCTTCGTTTCGGGCGAGGTGCTCACAGGTGCTTCACACCCTCACTCTTGGTGTAGTAGGTCGCGTGCCGGTAGTCCTTGCCCTGCGGCGACTCGAAGAACGCGCCCTTGGCGTCCGGGTCGGACGAGGCGATCGCGTCCGCGGGGACTACCCAGATGGACACGCCTTCGTTGCGGCGGGTGTAGAGGTCGCGGGCGTTGCGCAGGGCCATGGCGGCATCCGGCGCGTGCAGGGAGCCTGCGTGGACGTGGGAAAGGCCGCGGCTGGAGCGGACAAAAACTTCCCAGATGGGCCAGACGTTGCCTGCGTGCGGTTCGGGGGTTGGGGCCACGATGACAGGGGTCCCCGGCCGAGCTTGCGAGGTTGGGGAGTCATTGGGGATCATGCTGCGGATTCCTTCTCTGCTTGCTTCCGGGCCTGCTTGTCCGCGTACGCGGCAGCGGCTTCGCGCACCCAGGCGCCGTTGTTGTGGGCTTCGCGACGCCGTTCCAGTCGCTGGGCGTTGCAGGGGCCCCGGCCGGCCAGGACTTCGTGGAACTCATCCCAGTCCAGCGGCCCGTGCTCCCACTTGCGGGTTTCCTCGTTGAAGCGGATGTCCTTGTCCGGCAGGGTCAGGTCCAGGACCTTGACCTGCTCCATCATCATGCCGACGAAGCGGTTGCGGAGCTCGTCGTTGCTGAAGCGCTTGATGTTCCAGGCCATGGACTGCTTGGAGTTGGGCGAGTCGTCATCCGGCGGGCCGAACATCATCAGCGCCGGGGCGTACCAGCGGTTCACGGCGTCCTGCGCCATCTGCTTCTGCTCGGGCGTGCCGTGGGAAAGTTCGAGCAGGATCTCGAAGCCCTGGCGCTGGTGGAAGGATTCTTCCTTGCAGACGCGGACCATGGCGCGGCCGTAGGGGCCGAAGGAGGCGCGGCACAGCGGCACCTGGTTGGCGATAGCGGCGCCGTCGACCATCCAGCCGATGGCACCCATGTCCGCCCAGGTGCGGGCGGGGTAGTTGAAGATGGAGGAATACTTGGCCTTGCCGTCCATCAGGTCCTGCATCATCTGATCGCGCGGCTGGCCGAGAGTCTCGGCGGCGGAATACAGGTACAGGCCGTGGCCGGCCTCGTCCTGGACCTTGGCCATCAGGATGGCCTTGCGCTTGAGGCTCGGGGCGCGGGAGATCCAGTTGGCTTCCGGCTGCATGCCGATGATCTCCGAGTGCGCGTGCTGCGAGATTTGGCGCAGCAGGGTCTTGCGGTAGGCCGGGGGCATCCAGTCGCGGGGCTCGATCCGCGAATCCTCCGCCATGACCTTGTCGAAATACGCCTGGCCCTCGGCATCACGGCGGGCCGCGTCCTCGGGGCTCATTTCGTGCCGTGCCGGCGATGGCCCGGCGGGCACTGACTGCAGGGTCTGCGATGCCATGGTTGCTCCTATGCGTTTCCGATAAATAATTACCGACCGTTCGTTCAGGATATGCGGAAGGCGGGAAGCGAGTCAAGGACCAGAGGACTCAAGGAAAACCCAAGGTCCGCCGGATAGCGTCTGCCTGACCGACTGCAGCGGGGTCTCCCGGCGATCCTCGCCGGACGTTGCACGAAGTTCAGGGGACGCTCATGTCGACGCGTGCAGCATTTGATTTGATGGAAACACAAGGCCCCGGACGTCTGCCGGTGTCGACGCAGCTGGTGCCGGCGGCCCAAACCGGCGGGCGGAAGCTGCGGCGACGCACGTTCCTGGCCGCCGTCCTGGTCCTCCTGCTGATGGTTTCCGGCGCGGTCGGGGCCTATCTGCACTCCCTGGCGCAGATCTACGACACCCAAACCATCAAGATCGTAAACGCCTTTCCCCCCGATGCCCTCCGCGTCGCTCCCCCGGCCGTCCCCGCCGGCGCGGAACGGCCGATGAACATCCTGCTGATGGGAAGCGACAGCCGCGACACGTCCCAGGGCGCGGCATCGGCCAAGGCGGCCGCCGGGGAGGCATCCAACCAGCGCTCAGACACACTCATGCTGCTGCACATCCCCTCGGACCGCAGCCACGTCTACAGCGTCTCGCTGATGCGCGATCTTTGGGTCGACATCCCGGACCACGGCAAGGCCAAGATCAACGCCGCCCTGGCTTTCGGCGGGGTTCCGCTGATGGTCCGGACCGTCGAGGAACTCCTCCAGCAGCGGATCGACCACGTGGTCAGCATCGACTTCGAAGGGTTCAAGGGCCTCACCGACGCCCTCGGCGGCGTCGACGTCGACGTGAAGGTCCCCTTCACCGCCGACCGCAACCGAAAATACGTCTTCACCGAAGGCAAGAACACGCTCAACGGCGCCCAGGCCCTGGCCTTCGTCCGCGAGCGCTACGCCTTCGCCGACGGCGACTACCAGCGGGTGCGCAACCAGCAGACATTCCTGCGGGCAGTCATCGCGAAAACGTTCAACGGCGGCACTCTCGGAAACCCGGTTACCCTGCACAACGTGCTCAGCGCCGTTTCCCCCTACCTCAGCGTTGCTCCCGGTCTGGACTCCGTCGAGGTCGCGCGCCTGGCGTTCAGCCTCCGCGGCGTTCGGGGCGGAGACGCGGTGTTCTTCACCCTTCCCACCGCCGGCATCGGCACCTCCGCAGACGGCCAGTCAATCGTGCTGCCGGATGTCGCTGCCATCGAGGAGATCAAGGCGGCACTCACCGCCGACAAACTGGGCGAGTACACTGACGCCAAGAACTTCGGCAACGGCAACTAAAGGGACTATATGGCACAGGAACCGCCGGACCCCCAAGGTCCTGACGGGCGAGCCCTCCCGGCGGCTGCCGGCTGGAACCGGCGGCGCAAGCTGGGGGCCGCGGCCGCCGCGGCCCTGCTGGTGATCGCCGTGGTCATCACGGCCGTGGTCCTGTCCCTGCCGAAGCCCCAGGCGGCGGCCCCGCCCACTGCCGCGCCTCCCACCACGGCGTCGCCGACGCCGACGCCGACCCCAACCCCCACGCCCACCCCCACGCCTGAACCGGCCCCGACGGACCTGAATATCCTGCTGATCGGCAGCGACAGCCGCGTCAACGCCCGCGGCGAGGCCTTGGCCGGCAACGGGTCCGACCAGCGCGGCGACGTCCTGGTCTTCCTCCACCTCCCGGCCGACCGGCAGAGCATCTACGGCATTTCCCTCATGCGCGACCTGTGGGTGGACATCCCCGGCTACGGTGGAGGGAAGATCAACGCCGGGCTTGAGCGCGGAGGGATTCCGCTGCAGACACAGACCGCGGAGTCCCTGCTGGGCCAGCCGATCCAGCACACTGTGATGGTCGACTTTGAGGGCTTTGCCGCCCTTATCGACGTGCTGGGGGGAATCGACGTTGACGTGACACGGCCCTTCACCGGCACCATTGAGACCCAGCACTACTTCGGGCCTGGCGTGAACAAGCTCAGCGGCGCCCTGGCCCTCGATTTCGTCCGCGAGCGCAAGGCGTTCTCCGATGGCGACTACCAGCGGGTCCGGAACCAGCAGACCTTCCTCAAGGCCGTGCTCGCCAAGGCGCTGGGGAGCGGCGTCCTGGTGGACCGCGGGACGGTTCACTCGTTCGTGACCGGCGTGCTGCCCCACGTTTCGGTGACTCCGGGGCTGACCCAGGAAACCCTGGAACGGCTGGCCTTCAGCCTGCGCAGCGTCCCGGCCGGCAACGGGACGTTTTTCACGCTTCCGACGGCCGGCATTGGCACGAGCTCGGACGGCCAGTCAATTGTGCTGCAGAATCCCGGGGCGACTGCCGAGGTGGCCGCCGCGCTGGCCTCCGGAGGGCTCGCCAACTACGTGGCCTCCCACAACCTGCAGAACGGAAACTAAAGCCGCGACCCATCCGGTCCGGGGGTCCGGTCCAGGACGTGCGCGGCGGTAGATTGGGTCCATGACGCAGACTTCCGTGCAGCCCTCCCCGCAGCCCCCCGTCGCCAAAAAGGTACCGGTGCCCCGCACGCACCACGGTGACGTCTTTGAGGACAACTACGAGTGGCTGCGGGACAAGGAATCCGCCGAGGTCGTGGAACTGCTGAAGGCCGAAAACGCGTACCAGGAGGCGGTCACCGCCCACCAGGAACCGCTGCGCGAGGCCATCTTCCAGGAGATCAAGGGCCGCACCCAGGAGACGGACCTCTCCGTGCCGAACCGCAAGGACGGCTGGTGGTACTACACCCGCTCGGTCGAAGGCAAGGAATACGGCATCGCGTGCCGCGTCCGCGCCCAGGACAGCGGCGACCCGGTGGCGGACTGGACGCCACCCGCCGTCGAGGTCGGCGTCGACATTGCCGGCGAGGAAGTCCTCCTGGACGGCAACCTCGAGGCCGAGGGCAAGCCCTTCTTCGCCGTCGGCGGGTCCGCCGTGACCATCGACGGGAACCTGTACGCCTACGCCGTGGACAACGCCGGCGACGAGCGGTTCACACTGCGCATCAAGGACCTCCGCACCGGCGAACTGCTGCCGGACATGATCGAGAACGTTTTCTACGGCCTCTCCTTCTCCCCCGACGGCACCCGGATCTTCTACACCGTGGTGGACGCGTCCTGGCGGCCCTACCAGGTCAAGGCCCACGTGCTGGGCACCCCCGTCACCGACGACGAGGTGATCTACCAGGAGGACGACGTCGCCATGTGGCTCGGCTTCGAGCTCTCCGCGGACCGGCGCCACCTGGTCCTGGGGATCGGCTGCTCCGAGTTCAGCGAGACCCGGTTGCTGCGGTTCGACGCCCCCGACGCCGGGCTGACCACCGTGATCTCCCGCGACGAGCGCATCCTTTACGAGGCCGAGCCGTTCGTGCTGGCCGACGCCGCGGGAGCCGCACAGGAAACCATCCTGATCACGCACAACAAGGACGCCATCAACTCGATGGTCTCGCTCGTGGACCCGGCCGAGCTCGCCAAGCCGCTCGCCGAGCAGCACTGGCGGACCGTCGTCGAGCACTCCGACCGTGTGCGCGTCAACGGTGCCGGCGTCACCGCCACCCACCTCGTGCTGTCCATCCGCAAGGACACGATCGAACGCGTGCAAGTCCTGCCGCTGGCCGGGCTCGGCACCGCGGACCAGGGCGCACCGGTGGAACCGGCCTTCGACGAGGAGCTGTACACGGCCGGGGTGGCCGGGTCCGACTACGAGGCGCCCGTGATCCGGATGGGCTACACCTCCTACTTCACGCCGTCGCGGGTCTATGACTTTGTGCTGCCCACGGCGGAGCAGCCCGCGGGCGAACTGCTGCTGCGCAAGGAGAGCCCGGTGCTGGGCGGTTACTCGGCCGCCGACTATGTGGCGACCCGGGAGTGGGCGGTGGCCGAGGACGGCACCCGGATTCCGCTCTCGGTGCTCCGGCACACCTCGGTGCACCGGGACGCGACCGCAGCGGGCCTGGTCTACGGCTACGGCTCCTACGAAATGAGCATGGACCCGGGCTTCGGCATTCCGCGGCTCTCGCTGCTGGACCGCGGCATCGTGTTTGTGATCGCGCACATCCGCGGCGGCGGCGAGCTCGGCCGGCACTGGTACGACGACGGTAAGAAGCTGCACAAGAAGAACACCTTCACGGACTTCATCGCGGCCACCGACTGGCTGGCCGGCTCCGGCTGGGTGGATCCGGCCCGGATCGCGGCCATGGGCGGTTCCGCCGGCGGCCTGTTGATGGGCGCCGTGGCCAACCTTGCGCCGGAAAAGTACGCGGCGATCGTGGCGGCCGTGCCGTTCGTTGATGCGCTGACCACCATCCTGGACCCGGAACTGCCGCTCTCGGCGCTGGAGTGGGAGGAATGGGGCAACCCGATCACGGACCCGGAGGTGTACGCGTACATGAAGTCCTACACGCCGTACGAGAACGTCCGGGCCGCGGCGTATCCGAAGATCGCGGCGGTCACCTCGTTCAACGACACCCGGGTGCTCTACGTGGAGCCCGCCAAATGGGTGCAGCGGCTGCGCGAGGTGAACACCGGCAGCGAGCCGATCGTGATGAAGATCGAAATGGAGGGCGGCCACGGCGGCGCGTCCGGCCGCTACGTGCAATGGAAGGAACGCGCCTGGGACTACGCCTTCGTCGCGGACTCCCTCGGCGCCACCGAGCTGCTCCCGGGCGCCGGGCTGAAGTAACCGCTCGATCGATTGCTCCGTAGCGGCCCTTACGGGGCAGCCCGGGCAGGGCGCGACGGGCCAGCCGCTGCGGAGCCCACACTCGCTCCCCCACCCAGCAAGCCCGCGGACGTGGCCACTGAACCGGCGCCCGTCACGCCGTCGGCCACACCTACAGACACCGCCCCGCCGGCATCATAGGCCGGGGCGTAGGTGCGTAAGTCTGCGCAGCGCGGACCACGCCGGTTCGCCAGAGATGGCCGCTACGGAACTCCCCATGGCGGCCTTTTTTGGCGAAGCGTTGACCCCCTTAGCGCCAGCGCGGGTTGCTGGCTGTCCGGCTTCCGCTTGCCAACGCTCCAGCCCAGTTACTCGGCGCCCGAACTTGGCTGGGACCGGACGGGCAGCGGGATCTCGGGGGTTCCCGGCGGCCGAATGCAGTGTGGACGCGAACAACTGGGCGGGAGCGTCGGGACCGGGCCGGGCACGGGGTGGCCGCACTCCGGGCACCGGCAGTAGTCGCCGCCGATCAAGGGGCCAGGTTCAGGCGGCCGTTTGCCGAAGATGGCCGCTATGGCGCTTCGAATAGCGGCCATCTTCGTCAATCCGTTGAGTCCGTGCCCGGCTGCCCGGACTGCCATTCGTCGGCGAGAATGGCGTAGACGACTTCGGTGGCCCACTGGCCTTTGTAGTGCCACTTGTCCACCTGGGTGGCCTCCAGCCGCATGCCGAGGCGTTCGCACAGCGCCGCCGACGCCGCGTTCAGGGCGTCCAGCTTGGCGTCGATCCGGTGAAACCCGAGGTCCTCGAAGCCCAGCTTCAGCAGCGCCCGGGCGGCCTCGGACGCGATGCCCCTGCCGCGGGCCGCCGGGGCGAGGCTCCAGCCGATCTCGGCCTGCCCGCAGCCGGGCAGCCACTTGAGCACCACTTCCCCGAGCAGGCCGGGCGAGTCCGCGGCCTCAATAGCCAGGCAGATCCAATCGCCCTCCTTTTCGAAGACGAAGTTGGCGTACTTGCCCACAGACTCCATGGACTTGGTGTAGCTCTTCGCCTCCCCGGGGAGGAATCGGGCGGTCTCGGGCAGCGAGTGGTAGGCGTGGTAGGCGTCCAGGTCCGAGGCCTCGAAGCGGCGCAGCACCAGCCGGTCAGTGCGGAGGGGCAGGTTCAGTTCGGTCATGTCCCCCAGCCTAGGTCCCGTTCCCAACTGACTCGCAGCAGGGGCCGTTTTGAGCACTCAAAACGGCCCCTGCTGCTAGCTAATTGGGTTCCCCCGCGGCGACGGCGACGACGGCGGCGGTCGCCTCCGCGATGGCGCGCTCCTCGTCGGTCGGCACCACCAGCACCGGCAGGGCCGAGTCCGGCGTCGAGATGACCCGGGGTTCCTTGGAGCGTTCCCGGTTCAGTCCGGCGTCGAGCTCCACGCCGAGTGCGCCGAGCCGTTCCGCGACCAGGCTGCGGAACTGGTGCGAGTTTTCGCCGATCCCCGCCGTGAACACCAGCGCCTTCGCTCCCCCGACGGCCACGTGGTAGCCGCCGATGTACTTCGAGAGCC
Organism: Pseudarthrobacter sp. B907; assembly: GCF_040137805.1. Lineage (NCBI taxonomy): Bacteria > Bacillati > Actinomycetota > Actinomycetes > Micrococcales > Micrococcaceae > Pseudarthrobacter > Pseudarthrobacter sp. B907. The sequence continues at coordinate 195,126 of NZ_JBEEQE010000004.1, forward strand.
GGTAGGAGGCCACGGCGAGCGCCATGGCGGAGCGGGCATCCCCGGCCTCGGCCGCCTCGACGACCGAGCGCATGTCGTTGTTGCCCGCGAGTCCCTTGAGCCCGGACTGGCGGTTCAGCATCGAATCGAGGTCCTCGGCGGACCAGCCGGCCCGGCCGAGGAAGACCAGGATCGAGGGGTCAAGGTCGCCCGAGCGGGTGCCCATCACGAGGCCTTCGAGCGGGGTGAAGCCCATCGAGGTGTCAATCGACTTGCCGCCGCGGATGGCGGTGACGGACGCGCCGTTGCCCAGGTGGGCGATCACGGCGTCGAACTCCTCCACCGGCACATCCAGCAGCGCCGCGGCCCGGCTCGCGACATACTCGTGCGAGGTGCCGTGGAAGCCGTAGCGGCGGATGCCGTGGTTGGTATACAGCTCGTCCGGCACGGCGTAGCGCCAGGCGTGCTCGGGCAGCGTGCGGTGGAAGGCTGTGTCGAAGACGGCGACCTGCGGCAGCTCCGGCCACTTCTTGGCGATGGCGCGGATACCGAGCACGTTGGCCGGGTTGTGCAGCGGCGCCAGCGGGTTCAGCCGCTCGATGGCCCGGGTGATCTCGTTGTTGACCAGCACCGGTTCGGAGAACCGTTCCCCGCCGTGCACCACGCGGTGGCCCACGGCGTCCAGCGGCCGGTCACCGAGAGCCTCGTGGATCGCCCCGTCCACCTGTTCCAGCGCCTCGGCGTGGTCGCGGGGGCCCTCGATCTCGCCGTCGCCCTCGCCGCCGTTGCCCATCCCGATCTTCTCGATGAGCCCCTCGGCGAGGACGCTGCCCGCCTCGACGTCGCGGACCTGGTACTTGAGCGAGGACGAGCCGGAGTTGATGACGAGCACGAGCAAGGGGGCCTCCTAGGCCTTGGAGTCGACGGGCTGCAGCGCGGGCTGCGCGGGCACGGGCTGGACCGACTGGGCCTGGATCGCGGTGATGGCCACCGTGTTCAGGATGTCATCCACCGTGCAGCCGCGGGAGAGGTCGTTCACCGGTTTGCGCAGCCCCTGCAGCACGGGCCCGACGGCGACCGCCCCGGAGGACTGCTGGACCGCCTTGTACGTGTTGTTACCGGTGTTCAGGTCCGGGAAGATGAACACCGTCGCCTGGCCGGCCACCGTGGAGCCGGGCATCTTGGACTCGGCGATGGCGGCGTCGACGGCGGCGTCGTACTGGATGGGCCCCTCCACGGCGAGATCGGGGCGCCGCTGGCGCACCAGCTCGGTGGCCTGCCGGACGGCGTCCACCGCCTCCCCGGCCCCGGACCCGCCGGTCGAGTAGGAGAGCATCGCCACCCGCGGCTCGACTCCGAACTGGGCCGCGGTCTCGGCGGAGGCCAGCGCGATGTCCGCGAGCTGCTCCACGTTCGGCTCCGGGTTCACGGCGCAGTCGCCGTAGACCAGCACCCGGTCCGGCATCAGCATCAGGAACACCGAAGAGACGATTTTGACGCCCTCGCGGGTCTTCACGAACTCCAGCGCCGGGCGGATGGTGTGCGCCGTGGTGTGCGCGGCGCCGGAGACCATGCCGTCCACCACCCCCAGCTGGACCATCATGGTGCCGAAGTAGCTCTCGTCCTCCATCACCTCGAGCGCCTTCGCCAGGTCCACGCCCTTGTGCGCCCGGAGCTCCGCGTATTTCTGTGCGAAGCCCTGGCGCAGCTCGGAGGTGGCCGGGTCCACGATGTTGATGCCGGCGAGGTCGATCCCCTGCGTTGCCGCAAGCTCACGGACCTCGGATTCCCGGCCCAACACGGTGAGCTCGCAGACGTCCCGGCGGTGCAGGATCTCCGCGGCCCGCAGGATCCGGACGTCGGTGCCCTCCGGCAGGACGATGTGGCGGCGCTGCGAACGGGCCCGTTCAATCAGGTCGTGCAGGAACCGCAGCGGCGTCATCCGCTCCGGCCGGGGCAGGTGCAGCCGCTCCAGCAGTTCGGCCTCGTCCACGCGCCGGGCCCACAGGCCCAGGGCGGAGGCCACCTTGCGGCGGTGGCCGGACCAGATCTCGCTGCGGACCTCGGAGACCCGCTTGGCGGTCACGTAGGTGTCGTCCGGGGCGGCAAAGATGGGGAACGGAGCCTGCGCCAGCAGCGAGTAGATGGTCGGGTCCGGGGCCAGGCCGCCGGTCAGGATGAGTGCCGACGGGACCGGGAATTCCGGCGAGAACGACGAGGCCAGGCAGGCCACCAGCACGTCCGCCCGGTCGCCGGGGACAATCACCAGCGCGCCGTCGTCGAGTACGTGGAGGAAGTTGGCCACGTTCATGGCCGCCACTTTCACCGAGTGCACATCGCGTTCCAGGTCCGGCAGGCCGGCCACCTGGCCGAGACCCAGCGCGGAGGCAACCTCGCCCGTGGTGGGCCGCGCAATGTCCTCGAGTTCGGGGAAAACGTAGACCGGGCGGCCGGAGGCGCCGGGCCGGACCGCTGCGGCGATGGCCTCCAGGTCCGCGGGGTCGGCGCGGTTGACCATGATCGCCAGCAGCGCGCAGCGCTCGGCGAGGAGTTCCTTGCGGGCCACCTCGACGGCGTCAGCGGTTTCGGCCACGGTGCGGCCCTTCGCCCCGACGACGGCGACCATTGGCGCCGCGAGGTTGTTGGCGAGCCGGGCATTGAGGTCGAATTCGACGGCGGCGTCCTGGCCGGTCAGGTCCGTGCCCTCGATGATCACCACGTCGCAGTGCCGGGACATTTCCGCGAAGATCTCGACGCAGCGGGAGTCGATTTCCTCGCGCTTTCCCTCCGCGAGCAGGCCGCGGACCTCGGCGAACGTGAGGCCGCTGCGGCAGCGGTCGTCGTCGAGGTCGAAGCGGGACTTCATCAGCGCGACCATGGGATCGGCGTCGGCGCGGCCGTGGACCACGGGCTTGAAGAAACCGATGCGGTCCGCGTGCCGGTGCAGCGTGTCCGCCAGGCCCAAGGCAACCAGCGACTTCCCGGATCCCGGCGTGGTCGCACTGACATAGATTCCTTTGGCCATGTGTCCCAGCATACTTACACCCCTTGACAGCAGGCACCCGAATGGGATTACCTAATGAACATTCGGTAAATAAAGCTGGAGGCAACGACGCATGGCTGGACTGACGATTTCCGGGCACACCCACCCCATCCTGAAAGACGACTACGCCTCCGAGTGGATGGGCATTGAGGTCCTGGCGCTCGACGACGGCCACGCCACCATCCGGATGCCGCTGCGCCAGGAAATGCTCAACGGCTTCGGCATGGCGCACGGCGGAATGATCTTCGCCTTCGGCGACACCGCGTTCGCCCTTGCCTGCAACCCGGCGGCCCCGGAGGCGTCCGACGCCGGCTCCATTACGGTTGCGTCCGGCGTGGATATCAACTTCATCAAACCGGCCTTCCGAGGGCAGATCCTGACCGCCGTCGCGAACCACCGCGCCAGCACCGGCCGCAGCGGCCTGTACGACGTCCAGATCTACGCCGCGGACCCCGTTACGACGCAGGCACCGGCCGGCGCCGCATCCCCAACCGTCCCGGGCGAACTTCCTTCCGACGCCGTCCCGGGCGAACTCATCGCCGAGTTCCGCGGCCGCAGCCGCACCATCTCCAAGAAATAGAAACGTAGGAACCCCAGATGACCACCCCCACCGCTGAATCTGCCCTCGCCGCCAGCGACGCCGTCCTGGACCGCGAAGAAACCATCTCCCGCGACGAGCTCGAGGCCTTGCAGCTCAGCCGGCTCCAGCACACCGTGGCCTATGCCTACGACCGCGTCCCCCTGTACAAGCGCAAGTTCGACGAGGCCGGCGTGCACCCCACCGACCTCCGTGAGCTCTCCGATCTGGGCAAGTTCCCCTTCACCACCAAGGAGGACCTGCGCCTGGAGTACCCGTTCGGCATGTTCGCCGTGCCGCAGCAGGAGGTGGCCCGGATCCACGCCAGCTCCGGCACCACCGGCCGCGCCACCGTGGTCGGTTACACCAAGAAGGACCTCGCGGACTGGGCCAAGCTCGTGGCCCGCTCGCTGCGCGCCTCCGGCGTCCGGCCCGGGATGAAGGTGCACAACGCCTACGGCTACGGCCTCTTCACCGGCGGCATGGGCGCCCACGCCGGCGCCGAGGCCCTCGGCTGCACGGTCATCCCGATTTCCGGCGGCCAGACCGAACGCCAGATCACCCTGATCCAGGACTTCAAGCCGGACGCGATCCTGGCCACCCCCACCTACCTGCTGACCATCGCGGACGCGATGATGAAGCAGGGCATTGACCCGGCCTCCACCTCGCTCAAGTACGCCGTCCTCGGCGCCGAGCCGTGGACCGAGGAAATGCGCCACGAGCTCGAAACCACCATGAATATCAAGGCGTGCGACATTTACGGGCTCTCCGAGGTCATGGGACCCGGCGTCGCCGGCGAGGCCGTGGAAACCCAGGACGGCAGCCACATCTGGGAGGATCACTTCCGCCCCGAGATCATCGACGCCTTTGATCCCTCGGTGGTCCTGGGCGACGGCGAACCCGGCGAGCTGGTCTTCACCTCGCTCACCAAGGAAGCGCTGCCGATCATCCGCTACCGCACCAAGGACCTCACCCGGTTGCTGCCTGGCACGGCCCGCCCCGCACACCGCCGCATGGGCCGCATCACCGGCCGCAGCGACGACATGATCATCCTGCGCGGCGTGAACCTGTTCCCGTCGCAGATCGAGGAGATCGCCCTCCGGATCCCGGAGCTGAGCCCGCACTTCCAGCTCGAACTCACCCGCCCCGAAGGCCAGCGGATGGACCAGCTCACCGTCAGGATCGAACGCCGCGAGTCTGTCACCGCCGAGGTGGTCGCCTCGGCCGCGAAGGTCCTGCAGCAGCAGATCAAGATCCACGTCGGATCCTCCTGCACCGTCGACGTCGTCGAACCGGGCTCGCTGGAGCGTTCCAACGGCAAGCTGCGCCGGATCTACGACATGCGCCCCAAGGCCTGAACCGGCCCGTGCGCTCCGCAACCAGGGAAGCCCGGCCGGGTGCGTCCGTCAGGGCCCACCCGGCCGGACTGACCGACCGTTCATGAGAAACTAGCGAGTATGCCCAGCACAGTAACCAGCACCAAGCGCGGCCGGCCCGGCTATGACCAGCAGTCGGTCCTGCTGATCGCCGTCGACGTCTTCAACCGCCACGGCTACGACGCCACCTCAATGGGCATCCTCGCCGAGAACCTGGGCATCTCCAAGTCCGCCATCTACCACCACGTGCCGTCCAAGGGCGACCTGCTGAAGCTCGCGCTGAACCACGCCCTCGGCGGCCTTGAGGCCATCCTGGACCGCCCCGAGGCGCAGACCGGCTCCGCTGACGCCCGGCTGGAGTTCGTGCTGCGGGAGACCATCTCGGTCCTGGTGGAGCGGCTGCCGTTCGTCACGCTGCTGCTCCGGCTGCGCGGCAACACCGAGATCGAACGGGACGCCCTCGAACGCCGCCGCACCTTCGACCACAAGGTGGCGGCCCTGATCTCCGCGGCCCGCGACGAGGGCTCGCTGCGCCAGGACATTGACCCCCGCACGGTCACCCGGCTGCTGTTCGGCACCATTAACTCGATCGTCGAATGGTACAAACCCGGCGGTTCCCTGTCGCCGCAGAAACTCGCCGACGACGTCATCACCATGGCGTTCCACGGCCTGCACGTCCCGGATTAGCCTCCTCCGGCGCCCGCCGCAGGGTCCGGGGGCACTCTGCGGGTTGCCGCAGGGATTCCGCCTTCGACCGCCGGCGTGTCCGTGTCAATGTGCCCCCGGACGAACCCGCCGCCAAAAGAGTCTGCGCGAGCCGCGGCGTCGCTGAACCCCCGGAACCGGGTTCGGCAGGCACACCGACGACGGCGAGGAACTGGACGCCGTGACGGCGTCGGCCGTTGTTGCCCGGGCCGCGTTCCGGCCCGGGTCAGAGAGCCGACGGCGACGGCGGCGGTCCGGGGGCACTTTGAAAGCCTCGGCGCGCGTTTCGCCGGCTAAGACCGGCGTGTCCGTGTCAATGTGCCCCCGCCCGGCGACCCGACCAGCCCGCACACGCAAGGCGGCACCCCGGAGTCCGGGGTGCCGTTTCCTCAGGCTGGACGCCGTGGAGCTGCCGCTCAGAGCTGGTAATCGGCTGCCGTGGTGATGTTCTCGTGCACGCAAAGAATGTTGTGCTCGGTGTCCATAAACCAGGCGCACTTCTCGGAATCCGTAACGCAGATGTGGTTCTCGGTCTTGAGGTCGGGGAGATCATAGTCCTGGAACATGACGCCCTTGGCTTCCATCTCCCTGACGGTGCGCTCGATCTCGCTGAGTTCGAAACTCAGGGTGGTGTGCTCTGAATGCTTTCCATCCCGGACTGGCATCAGCTGCAGCATCGGGCCGCCGGCCGAGCCAAACAGTTCACTTCCGTCGTCTGTCACTCCACGGTGAGGCAGGCCCAGGGTGTCCGCATAAAAGCGGTGGGCGCGCTCCACATCATCGACTGGCAGGACCGTTGTGGCTTTATCTAATACGAGGGTCATTTCGCCACCTCCTACGAACCAAATTTTACGCCGAAGGAGGGGCTAAAGAGCCCGCCCCTCCGCGGTTGCCCTATCACGTATGGCTGCTATTCCGGCGTCTTGGCAGCCATACGTGATAGGGCAACGGGAGGGGCGGAAGGGCTATTTCTCGACGAGGGTCAGCACGTCGTAGGTGGCCACGATCTGGTCGTCCTGGTTGGTCAGGACGGCGTCCCAGGCCACCTCGCCGTACTCGTCCGTCTCACGCGGGGTGATCTTCTTGGCCGTCAGGGTGACCCGGATGGAGTCGCCGGCCGCCACGGGGGTGATGAAGCGCAGGTTCTCCAGGCCGTAGTTCGCCAGCACCGGGCCCGGTGCTGGTTCCACGAACAGCCCGGCGCCCCAGGCCAGCAGCAGGTAGCCGTGCGCGACGATGCCCGGGAAGAACGGGTTGGCCTCCGCCGCCTCCTGGTTGGTGTGGGCGTAGAAGGTGTCGCCGGTGGAGTTGGCGAACTTGGTGATTTCCTCCAGCGAGACCTCGCGCAGCTCCGAGCGGATGGCATCGCCAATGTGCAGCGTGGCCAGCGGTTTCCGGAAGGGGTGCTGGCCCTCGGTCTCGAGGGTGAAGTTGCGGTCCGCGCCGGTGTGCCAGACACCCGTGACGGCGGTCAGCATGTTCGGCGAGCCCTGGATCGCGGTGCGCTGCATGTGGTGCATGACCGAGCGGATGCCGCCGAGTTCCTCGCCGCCGCCGGCGCGGCCCGGGCCGCCGTGGACCAGGTGCGGGACCGGGGAGCCGTGCCCGGTGGAGCTGCGGGCGTCCTCGCGGTTGAGCATCAGCACGCGGCCGTGGTGCGCCGCGATCCCGGTGACCAGCTGCTGCGCCACCGCGGGATCGTTGGTGCAGACCGAGGCCACCAGCGAGCCGCCGCCGCGGGCGGCGAGGCGGACGGCGTCGGCCAGGTCCGTGTAGCCGATCACCGAGGAAACCGGGCCGAAGGCTTCGAGCGAGTGGACCTCCTCGGCCTCCGGATCGGCCCAGCTGAGCAGTACCGGGGACATAAACGCGCCGCCGTCGACGACGCCGACGCTGCCGTCCGCGCTGGTGACCTTCGGCGAATCGAGGGTACCGTAGGCGAGTTCGCCGCCGGCGTCGAGCATCGACTGGACGGCGGCACGCACGTCGGCGAGCTGTTCGAGGGAGGCGAGGGCGCCCATCGTGACCCCGTCGGCGCGGGGATCGCCGAGCACCACCCGTTCAGTGATCCGCTCCCCCACGGCAGCGACGACGTCGGACACCAGCTCCTGCGGCACAATCGCCCGGCGGATCGAGGTGCACTTCTGGCCGGCCTTGGCGGTCATCTCGGTGACGAGCGACTTGATGAAGGCGTCGAATTCCGGCGTGCCTTTGACGGCGTCCGGGCCCAGGATCGCGGCGTTGAGGGAGTCGGTCTCGGACGTGAACCGGACGCCGCCCTTGACCACGTTGGGGTGGGACTTCAGCGTGTTGGCGGTTGAGGCCGAGCCGGTGAAGGCGACGAGGTCGCGGTAGTCCAGGTGGTCCAGCAGGGTGCGGACGGAACCGGAGACGAGCTGCAGCGAGCCCTCGGGCAGGATGCCGGATTCGTCGATCGCCTTCACCACGGCCGCGGCGACGTAGCCGGTGGGGGTGGCGGGCTTGACGATCGTGGGCACGCCGGCGATGAAGGCCGGGGCGAGCTTTTCGAGCATGCCCCAGACCGGGAAGTTGAAGGCGTTGATCTGCACGGCGACGCCGGGGATCCGGGTGTAGATATGTTCGCCGGCGAAGGAGCCGTCACGGGAGAGCACCTCCATGGGCCCGTCCACGACCACCTGGGCGTTGGGCAGCTCGCGCCGGCCCTTGGAGCCGAAGGTGAAGAGCACGCCGATGCCGCCGTCGATGTCGATCATCGAGTCGACCTTGGTGGCGCCGGTCTGCGCGGACAGTGCATAGAACTCGTCGCGGCGGCCGTTGAGGTACTGCGCGAGCTCCTTGAGCTTGAGGGCGCGCTGGTGGAAGGTCAGCTTGCCCAGTTCCGCCTGGCCGGTGGTGCGGCCGTAGTCCACGACGGCGGCGAGGTCCAGGCCCTCGGTGCTCACCTTGGCCAGCAGTTCGCCGGTACTGGCGTCCAGGACCGAGGCCGCTCCGGCTGCCGAGACGGCGTCGGGGGTCCACCACGAGTTCCGGATGAAGCTGGGGACGATCTCGACGGTGCCGACAGAGGGTTCCGGAGCTGTTGCAGTGGTGGTCATCGTTGACGGGTCCTTCCAACGCGGGGCAAGATCAACACGGCCAGCGCATTACTGACCGTCCGTTCGGTAATATGTCTACAGTACATGAAGGAGCCCTGCGGCACACTAGTAGTGGCAGGACCGACCGGCCCGAGGCGGGCCCAAGCCCCAAGGAGACGCTATGACCCCCGATTCCCCCGCCGGTGAGCCGTGGAAGATCACGCTCGGCGAACTTGACGAGAAGATGGGGGTCAAAATCGTGGAGCAGTCAGTGGAGCGGGTGGTCGCCACGATGCCGGTGGAGGGCAACCGGCAGTCCTTCGGCCTGCTGCACGGCGGCGCCTCGCTGGCCGTCGGCGAGGCTGTGGGTTCCTGGGCCGCGGTGATTCACGCCAGCACCCTGGGCAAGACCGCGGTGGGCGTGGACGTTTCGGCGACACACCACAGGTCGGCCAGGGAGGGGACCATCACCATCACGGCCACGCCGCTTCACCTGGGCGGCACGGTGACCACCCACGAGGTGCTGATCACCAACGAGGCCGGCCAGCGGCTCTGCACGCTGCGGATCACCAACCTGCTGCTGGAGCGGAAGGCCTAGGACCGGCTGTTAGTGCCGGCCCTCACGGTCCGGCGGCGGCCGGCAATCATGAGCACGCTGGCCAGCAGGACGGAACCGCCCGCCAGGCCGGCAGCCGGCAGCAGCCACTCAGTGCCCGGCCCCGCCCCCTGTCCGGACCTTGCCGGCGGACCCGCCGGTGCAGCGGCCCGGGGCGGCGCAGCGGTCGACACCTCGGCCGGCGATTTGGCTTGAGTCTCCGGAACGACGTCGGTCTGCCCTGGAACGCCGCCCTGCGCTGCGGACCACACAGCACCGTCGGCATTGTCGTCGGACAGCTCGAAGGGCTGCGCGGAGTCCACCGGGTCAGTGGCTGCCGCTGCGGCCGGCTGCTCGGCCGGGACGGGCGCGACGCCGGGATCATGCTGGGCCGCCGACGCAGCAGCTGCGCCAGCCGGGGCCGGCACGGAGACGTCGACGGCAAGAGTGACCGCACTGGACCGGCTAAAGCCGTTGACCGTCTCTGCCGTGAAGGTCAGGCGGCCTGCGGTCGCAGGAGCGGGGAAGGACCAGTGTCCCGCCGGGTCCACCGGCACGTCCGACGGCGGCTGGCCGGGCAGCGTGATGCGCACCGTCGAGCCCGCCGCGACGGCGGAGGCGGGGGCCGCCGGTACACGGCCGGTGATGGCCGCCCCGGTCGTCACCGCCGGGTTGGCCGGATCCACGAGCTCCGGTTTGTTCAGGAAGAGCTGCAGTTGCACGTCCGGGACGAACTCCAGGGCGTCCTCGAGGGTGGCCGCGATGGCACGCAACTGGGTGGTGCCTTGCTTCTCCGCCGCCGTATGGGTTCCCACTGCAAAATTGCCGCTGATCCAGGGGCCACCGGAATCACCGCCGTCCGACGTGACCGTGGTGGAATCGAAAGCCCTGACCGCACGAAGGTCGTTGGCGAAGTTTGGCGACAGGCTCTTCGGTCCCGGAATCAGCCAGATCCCGACCGAGTCGACGGTGCCGCACTTCCACCCGGTGGTCTGGCCGGACCGGCACACGGGCTGGCCCACCTTCGGGGCCATCGCTCCGATGATTTTGACGGCCGTGGGCCCCGGGTTTGCGGGGTCCGCGCTGTTATATGCCGGCCCGACGCCGCGCCACTTGGTCACAGCTGGCTGTACCCTGACGCCGGCTGCAAGGTCATTGATCACGGCGATGTCCGTCCCGATGTTGCTGGCGCTAGTACCGGTAGTCGCTGTATTGCCGGGGCCGCCGAACTGGCTGAACCCGAAGGTTCCGAGCGGCGCGAGGACAGCAGGCTTGGCCGTCGTAGCACCCCCCGCCTTCGAGGCGGTGGCCGGCTCGATGGCCGTGGCATGGCTGGCGCCGTCGCCGGCGCAGTGGCCAGCGGTCAGGATGAGTGGCGCTCCTGTGGTGCGGTTGAAGGCTCCGAAGCCGGCAGAGCACGTGAAGTTGCTGTCCGTGACGTAGCCCTGTCCGCCGAAGAGGTCCGAGGTGACCGGGGCCTGGGTGGTGACCGGGGCACCCTTTTCCAGCTGGACATTCGTGAAGCGCGCCACGAAAGCTGCGGCTGTAATTTTGTCTGGCACGGGAGTCACGGACGTTACCGGCGGCTGCGGGTCCAGAAAGTCCGGCAGCGCCGCCTCGGCTGTGTTGGTTCCCCCGGTCCGGATGACAAAGTGGCCGTCGGCGTAGGCCACGGCCTGCAGCCCGGCCGGCCCGACCTCGCGGACGTAGGCCGCGAACAGTTCGTCCACGCTCGAGGCCTCCTGCCGGACGGACGATTGCCCCGTCGCGGCGGCTGGGACGGGGACGTCAAGCACGAAATCCGCGGTCGGGCCCGCCGCGTTCAGCTCAGCGATCCGGGACTGCAGCTCCGCGCCGCTTCCCCGGACGACGATTTTGCCGCTCACAAGGCTCATGCCCACGTACCCTGGGAGCCCGCGCAGGGTTGTTGCGGCGTCGGCGGCGCGCTTGGCCAGCTGTCCCGCGGCGTTGAATTCCTCGAGCGTCAGGCCGAGATCCCTCCGGATGGCCTCCGCGAGCCCGGCGTCGCTGAGGGCGGGAGATGTGGGTCCGGATCCCGTGGACGCAACCGGGGACGGTGTGGCAGAGCCGGTCCGCCCGGTCTCGGCAAATGCGGGGACGGCCAGAGACGAGCCAGCGAGTACCACGGCGGCTGCCGCCATTCGCACGGCCAGCGCGTATTTGGGAGTCTTCACCCGGTTACTCTAGCGCCCCAATTTAGCCAAAATGGCGTCCATCTGCCCGACTGTTACCCCATTGTGCCCTAGGAACTCTGCGGTCTTCACCTGCCGCACAAAGCGCAGGAGGCTTTCCCGGCGGCGGGCGACCAGCGGCGCGAGGATGTCCTCGGGCAGGTACCGCTCGTGCGGATGCGGGGTGGCGGCCACGCGGTGGTGTTCGTTGATGGACCGCAGGGCGCGTTCGTAGGCCAGGGCAATGGCGTCCTCCCCGGCTCCGGCAAGGTCCTGGAGCATGGCCGCGATCATGCCGCTGCGGTCCCGGCCCGCCGAGCAGTGGATCACGACGGCGCCGCGGGCCGCTGCCACGGCCTGGAACACCGCCGTGAGCTTGCCCGGGAAGATCCTGGCGTTGTCCGGATAGGACGCCGGGTCGTTCAGGTAGGGGACGCACAGGGCACGGAATTCACTGTTGGAGGGGTCCTCCGTGGGGACGTTCACGACGTCGAACGCCGCCAGGGCCTCCTCGCGCACCGGCGGGTCGGTGACGCGGCGGCGGATCTCCTCCGGGTTGCGGAGGTCGATCACCGTACGGATGCCGCCGTCGTAGGCCTGCTGCCAGCCGGTCTCGGTGAGCCATTCCCGGCGCCCCATCCGGTAGACGCTGCCGGCAACGTGCCAGGCGTTGACCGCCCCGTCCCAGCCCACCTTGCCGCCAGGACTCTGCTCTTTCACGGAATCACCCCATCCCATCTACTCACCGAGCCCACGTTCGCGCCGCTTCGCCAGCCTGAATTCGAGGGCACTCCGCACCATCGGCCACTCCTGTTCCAGGATGGAAAACACCACGGTGTCGCGCAGCACGCCGTCGGCCGTCCGGGTGTGGCTGCGCAGGACGCCGTCCTGTTTGGCGCCCAGCCGCGCGATCGCCTCGCGGGACTGATGGTTGAGCCATTGGGTGCGGAATTCGACGGCCGGGCAGCCGAGGGTCTCAAACGCGTGCCGCAGCAGCAGTAGCTTGGAGTCCGGGTTGCTGCCGCTGCCGTGCGCGGAGGCGGCGTTCCAGGTGGATCCGATCTCCACCCGGGGCGTGGCGGCGTCGATATTCATATAGGTGGTCATCCCGATCACCCGGCCCGGGGCGCCGGTGGCCGGATCGAGCAGCCGGGTGGTGAAGGGCAGCATCGAGCCGTTCTCCTGCAGCGCGAGGCGCCGGTCGATCTCGGCGGCCATGGCTTCCGGTGCAGGGACCGAGGTGTACCAGAGTTTCCAGAGGTCGCCGTCGCGGACGGCGTCCACCAGGCCGTCGTGGTGGTCCTGGCACAGAGGCTCCAGCACCACGTACTGGCCGGTGAGGGTGAGGGGTTGAATGCGGTCCACGGAACCATCCTAGGTGCGGCGGCGCTCCGCCCGGCCGGCCCCGGCCCCCGCGACGGACAGGCCGCCGGCGCGCTGTCCAATCGCAGACTTCTGGGTAGGCTGGGCCCATGATCACAGTCACCGGCACGGTCCGCTCCACACTGGAGGCCGGCGAGGCCTTCGCGTACCTCTCGGCGTTTGAGCACACGCCCGAATGGGATCCCGGAACGCCGGTGGTCAGGAAGCTTTCCGACGGACCCGTCGCGGTGGGCCACCGGTACGAGGCGGAGGCGGAGTTCCGCGGCAAGCGCCAGACGCTGATCTACGAGGTGGTGGAGCTCGCTGAAGGCCGGATCACGTTGCGCGGCGAGAATAAGGCCGTCATCTCGGTGGACACCATCGAGGTGGAGCCCTCGGGACCCGGCTCTGAAGTCAGGTACACCGCGGAATTCGAGCTCAAAGGCTGGCGCAGGCTCGCCGAACCGATCGTGCGGCCGGCGTTCCAGTCCCTGGCTGGACCCGCCATGGACGGCATGAAGAGGGCCCTCGACTCGCGGGCCGCGCAGTAGGCCCGGGCGCCTGACCGGCCCGGACGAATCCCCCAATGAATGTCCGCCCGGGTCCGGCTCAGGCGGTCCAGTCGAAGAAGCCTTTGCCGGTCTTGCGGCCGAGTTCGCCGCGGGCCACCTTGTCCCGGAGGATCTGCGGCGGGGCAAAGCGCTCACCCAGCGTGGAGGCCAGGTATTCGGCGATGCCCAGACGGACGTCCAGGCCGACGATGTCGGTGGTGCGCAGCGGGCCGGTGGGGTGCTTGTAGCCAAGGACCATGGCGTTGTCGATGTCCTCGGCCGAGGCGACGCCTTCCTCCACCATGCGCATCGCTTCGAGGGCGATCGCGACGCCCAGCCTCGAGGACGCGAATCCGGGGGCGTCGTTGACGACCACCGCGGTCTTGCCCAGCGCCTCCACCCAGCCGCGGGCAGCCTGGGCGAGGGTCTCGGACGTCTGTTCGCACAGGACCACCTCGATCAGGGTGGACGCGGGGACCGGGTTGAAGAAGTGCAGGCCCAGGAAGTTCTGCGGGCGCTTCAGCTCGCGGGCCAGGCCGTTGACGGAGAGCGAGGAGGTGTTGGAGGCGAGGAACGCGTCCGGCGCGAGCCGTTCCTCTATCCCGCGCAGCGAGGCCACCTTGAGGTCCCATTCTTCGGGCACAGCCTCGATGACGAGCTGCCGGTCCTTGAAATCGTCATAGTCCACGGTCACGGAGAGCCGGGCGACCATTTCGTCGAGGTTGCCGTCCGTGGCGCCGCGTTCGATGCTTTTGGCCGCTGCGGATTCCACCCGCTCGCGGGCGGCCTCGGCGGACTGCTCGTCGCGTTCGACGACGAGAACGTTGGCGCCTTTGATCAGGAAGGCGTGGGCGATGCCCGCGCCCATCCGGCCGCCGCCGAGCACCCCGACGGTAGTGGGCAGGTTCGCGGGGCGTGCGGAGTTGCTCATGGCTGCTTCTTCCGGTCTGATTCCTTGGCTGACTTCTTAGCTGTTTTCTTATCCAAGAATGACTGCATGCGGTCGAACTTCGCCTGCGATTCGAAAAGGATCCCCTGCGCCAGCTGGTCGATCAGCGGGTGCGCTTCCGCCGGGGCATGGAACACCGACTTGGTGATCCGCACCGCGAGCGGGTCCTGCTGCGCGATCCGGTCCGCCAGCGCGTGCGCCGCGTCCATCAGCTGTTCGGGCTCGTGGATCTCGGTGATGAGTCCGACGGCGAGCGCGCGGTCGGCGCGGAACACCGCGCCGGCCAGCAGGATTTCCTTGGCCACGGGCTCCCCCACCAGCTCCTTGAGCCGCCAGCTGGCACCGGCGGCGGCCAGGATGCCGAGGCCGGTCTCGGGGTTGCCGATCCGGATCCCGGGCGTGCCGAGCCGGAAGTCGGCCGCGTAGGCCAATTCGGCGCCGCCGCCGAGGCAGAAGCCGTCGATGGCCGCGATGACCGGCATGGGCAGCTTGGCGATCCGGACGAAGATGGTCGAGTTGATACCCTGCAGCGCGTCGTCGCGGCGGCGTTCGCGCAGCTGGGCGATGTCCGCGCCGGAGGCGAACACACCCTCCGTGCCCGCGATCACCAGTACCTTGGGCGTCTGCTCCAGGTAGGCGCAGACCCGATGCAGCTCGTCGACCATCTGCTGGTCGATCGCGTTGCGGACCTCGGGGCGGTTGAGCAGCACCACCACCCGGTCTTCGCGTTCTTCGACCAGGAGCGTGGCGAAGCCGCCCGGCTCAAGCGCCGCGGCGGCCACTAGACGCGCTCCAACAGCATGGCGGTGCCCTGGCCGACGCCGATGCACATGGTGGCCAGGCCGATCTTGGCATCCTCGCGTTCCATCCGGCCCAGCAGGGTGATGGCAATCCGGGATCCGGACGAACCAAGCGGGTGCCCCAGACTGATGGCGCCGCCGTCGCGGTTCACGATCTCCGGGTCCAGGCCGAGCCGGCGGATGGAGGCCAGGGACTGCGTGGCGAAGGCCTCGTTGAGCTCGACGGCGCCGAGGTCGCCGACGTCGAGCCCGCTCCGGGCGAGGACCTTTTGCGTAGCGGGGACGGGGCCGATGCCCATGATCTCGGGTTCACACCCGGCGGAGGCGCCGTCAATGATGCGGGCCCGCGGCGTGAGGCCGAGCTTCTTGATCGCTGCTTCGGAAGCGACGATGATCGCGGAGGCGCCGTCGTTCAGGGTGGAAGAGTTGCCGGCGGTGACCACGGAGCCGCCCGCAACGACGGGCCGGAGCCCGGCGAGCACGTCCAGGGTGGTCCCGGCGCGGGGGCCCTCGTCGGTGTCCACGACCGTCTCGCCCTTGCGGGTCTTGACGGTCACGGGGACGATTTCGTCGGTGAAGCGGCCGGCGGCAATCGCGGCGAGCGAGCGCTCGTGCGAGCGGACGGCGAACGCGTCGGCGTCCTCGCGGGAAATGCCGTCCACGCGGGCGACCTCCTCGGCCGTTTCCGGCATGGAGTACGTCATTTTGCCGCCGCGGGAGAGCTCACCCTTCTGGAACAGCGGGTTGGCGAAGCGCCAGCCGATGGAGGTGTCGAAGATCTGGCCCGGCTTGGCGAAGGCGGTCTGCGGCTTCTCCTGCACCCAGGGGGCGCGGCTCATGGATTCGACGCCGCCCGCGATCACGATGTCCGCGGCGCCGGATTTGATCATCTGGCTGGCCATGATGATGGCGCTCAGGCCCGAGGCGCAAAGCCGGTTCACGGTGATGCCGGGGATGTGCAGCGGAAGGCCGGCCAGGAGGGTGGCCATCCGGGCGACGTTGCGGTTCTCCTCCCCGGCGCCGTTGGCGTTGCCGAGGATGACCTCGTCGATGGCGTCGGGGTCGACCCCGGCACGGGCCACGGCTTCACGGACCACCAGCGCCGCCAGGTCGTCCGGACGGACAGCGGAGAGCGCCCCGCCGTACCGCCCCACGGGAGTGCGGGCACCGCCAACAAGAAAAGCCTCGACCATGAGAACATCCTTCACCAAGGGAGCAGGGCCGGCAGCAGGGGAAATTACCGACCGTTCGTTCTATAAAGATTACACGGCAGGGCAAGGGGGTCAACCGGGCGTCCCCGGATGACGCGGCGGCTCAGGCGACGGTGATGCCGAGCTGTCCGGCCAGCAACGGCGCCAGCAGGGTCAGCTGGTACTCGTCGACGACCAGCCCTGCGAGCGAGTCGAGGCCGCTCAACGACCGGAAATCGGTGCCGCGCAGGTCGAAGTCCTTGAGCCGGGCACCGCTGAAGTCCAGGCTGCCGACGGTGCAGTTCTTCAACGCCACCCGGGTGGCCGTGCACGAGCCCAGGTCCAGCTCGTTGATGATGCAGTCGCTGATCTGCACGTCCACGAGCTTGGAGCCGCGGAGATTGACGTAGTCCAGCTTCCCGCCGTCGATCCGCACGGACTGCCAGCCGCTTTCATAGAGTTCCGCCGAACCCCAGCGGGGGTTGCGGATCTCGACGTCGCGCAGGCTCGAGCGCGCGGCGGTGAACACCGGCGCGTACACCTCGGCGAGGACGCAGTCGCGGAAGCCGGCGCCGCGCAGTTGCGCCTCGTTGAAGGAGGCGCCGTCGAACTCGCACTCGGCGAAGTCCGTTCCGCTGAGCTCCAGCCCGTCTGCGGCCACCCGGCTGTACCGGACGCCGTCGTAGCGTTCGCCGCGCCGGAAGTCCGGGGCCGGATCCTCCACAAGGTCCGCCAGCCGCACCGGCGTGAGGCGCGGGGCAATGATTTTGGGCTTCATGGTTCGAGCCTATCCGGGTCCGCCAGCGACCCTTCAGCCGGGGCAGGATCGAATGATCCGAGAAAGGACTTGAATTAGTAAGCATGCTTTGTGTTATGGTGAAAATGCGTTGAATTTCAACCGGAAACGAAAGGTGAAACACACCATGGGTATCGGAGACAAGATTCAGAACGAAGCGGAGCACCTCGGCGGCAAGGCCAAGGAAGCTACTGGCGACGCCACCGGCAATGACCGCCTGAAGGCCGAAGGCCAGAAGGACCAGGTCGTCGCCGACGCCAAGAAGGTCGGCGAGAACGTCAAGGACGCGGTCAAGCGCGACTAGTCCTTAACCTCGACGGCGTCGGGCATTCCTTTGGGGGATGCCCGGCGCCGTTTTGTGTGTCCGGATGCAAGACTGTCCCCAGGCAACATCCGTCTGCAGACAGAGGAGTGCACATGGGCAGGAATCCCGCCGGCCGGCCCGGGGCGCCGGAGACTGTTCGGCACAACCTGGACCTCAGCGCGGCCAGCAGCACCGCCGGCGGCTCACCGCGGCTTTACGGCTACGTGGCCGAGCCCGAGGGGGCCGGGCCTTTCCCCGGCGTGCTGATGGTCCATGAAGCCTTCGGGCTCGACGACATCACGGTCCGGCACGCCGAGCGGCTGGCCGCCTCCGGGTATCTGGTCCTGGCAGTGGACTTGTACAGCGACGGCGGCGCGCGCCGCTGCCTCGTGGCGACCATGCGGTCCCTGGCGGCCGGGCAGGGGCGGGCGTTTACGGACCTGGCGGCGGCCCGGCAGTGGCTGCTGGATTCCGGCCGCACGACGGGGAAGATCGGCGTGATCGGCTTCTGCATGGGCGGCAGTTTTGCCCTGCTGATGGCCAACGACGGCTTCGACGCCGCGGCCGTGAACTACGGCAGGCTGCCCAGGGACCCGGAAACGGCACTCGCCGGCGCCTGCCCCATCGTGGCCAATTTCGGAGCCAGGGACCGGACGCTGCCCGGGGCGGCGGCACAACTCGAGTCGGTCCTCGAACAGCTGGGCATCGAGCACGACGTCAAGGAGTTCGAGACGGCCGGGCACGCCTTCCTCAACGACGCCGAGGCCGGGCCGAGGCCGCTGCGCCCGCTGTTCCGGGTGCTCGGCATCGGCCCGGATCCGCAGTCCGCCCCGGAGGCCTGGCGTCGGATCGAGGATCACTTCGCCCAGTACCTGAAGAATCCCGGATCGATTGCTCCGTAACCGCCCTTTTGGAGTCCCAGAACGGCGGTTACGGAGCAATCGATGGGGCGGGGACTAGCTGAAGAGCTCGCTCTTGGGCTCGTTGTGCTTGACCTTCTGCCAGCCGAGCCAGAGCACCACCGCGAAGAACGGGATGGTCGCAAGCGTCCACAGGCCCAACTGGAAAACTTCGCCGCTCTTGCTGGTCATGGTGTCGAAACCGATCAGCACGGTGATCGCCAGCAGCGCCACAAGCCCGGCCCAGCTGGTCCACGGGGAGCCCGGCATGGGCAGGGACGAGGCGTTGCCCTTGGTCTTCCGTAGCGCGATCTGGCTGGCGAAGATCGAACCCCAGGTGAAGATCACGCCGATCGAGGCGGTGTTCAGCGCGAGGTCGAAGGCGTGCGAGCCGCCCAGCCAGATGTTGAGCAGGATGCCGACGAGGTACACCGCGCCGATCGCCAGGATGGCGGCGTAGGGCACGTGGCTCCTGGACATCCGGGTCAGCCACTGCGGGGCGTGCCCGTTGTTGGCCATGGTGCGGAAGATCCGGCCGATCGAGTACAGGCCCGAGTTGCAGGAGGACAGTGCCGCAGTGATCACGATCATGTTCATCACGTCGCCCATCCACGGCAGGCCCATCTGGCCGAACACGGTGACGAACGGCGAGGTGCCGGCCTTGTACTGGTCCGAGGGCAGCAGCATGGCCAGGAGGGTCACGGAACCGACGTAGAACACCACGATGCGGATTACGACGGCGCGGATCGCCTTCGGGACCTCCTTGGCCGGGTCCTCCATCTCGCCGGCGGTGATGCCCACCAGTTCGATGGCGTTGTAGGCGAAGATCACGGCGTTGAGCACCAGGATCATCACCAGCGCGCCCTTGGGGAACATGCCGCCGTCGGCTGCGAAGAGGTTGTTCACCGAGGCGTGGCCCTCGCCGACCTTGGCGTTGGTGACCACCATAAAAGTGCCCACGGCCAGGAAGATCAGGATCGCCGCGACCTTGAGCACGGAGGCCCAGAACTCGAATTCACCGAACGCCTTGACGCTCAGGAGGTTCACACCGACCAGGAGCAGCAGTGCCGCGATCGCGGTCAGTTCCACCGGCACGTTGGGGAAGAAGAACTGGAAGTACAGCCCGATCGCGATCAGCTCCGCGATCCCGGTCATGGCCCAGTTGATGAAGTACATCCAGCCGGAGAGGTACGCGCCCTTCTTGCCGAACATCTCGCCGGCGTAGCTGACGAACGAGCCGGAGGTCTGGCGGTACATGATGAGCTCGCCCAGGGCACGCATCAGCAGGTACGCGATGACGCCGGCAATCGCGTAGGAGAAGATCAGCGCGGGCCCGGTGGAGGCCAAGCGTCCGCCGGCTCCCATAAAGAGTCCGACGCCGATGGCGCCGCCCATGGCGATCATGGTGACCTGGCGGCCGCTCAGGGACTTCTTGTAGCCCTCGGCGCTGAGGGTCGAGTCGACGACGGCGGGTGACGCCGTCGTGCTCTGGGGTTCTGTGGAAGTACTTTGTGGCACAACTGTTCCTTGGGGTCGGGGTCTCGCCGGGACGGGCAGGCAAGCCGGGGCGCGCCACATCAGGGGGTAAGCCCGGGATGTGGGGCCAGCGGTGGTGCCGGAGCCCGCAATGGCTCGCAGCGTCGCGCGGCTCATCCATAGTACTAGCTTTCGGTGCCGGACCGTGACGCGGGCAACATCGCGGGCCCCTCCGGGGAGCTAGGCTGATGCCATGGGCACCGCTCTCCGTCAATTACCTGCGCCGCGACCGGAGCTGTACGTTTTTTCCCGGCTGGACTACGCGACGGCGGGGATCTACACGGCGGTGAGCGCGTTTTTTGCCACCGCGTCCGGGCTGCTGGCCCCGCTGCTGCTGCAGCTCTCCCCCAACCCGGCGATAGCGTCCTACGGCGTCAATCTGGCCTTCTACGGGGTCATCGGCCTGCTCGCCCTGGCCGCGGCACGCCACGTGGCACGCAGGGACCTCCGCGTCCTGGCGACGAGGCCATGGTTCACGCTGCTGATGGTGCCACTGGCCGTGGTCGCCGCGATGATTCTGACCGCCGTCCTGGTGGCCCTGACCGGACCGCCGCAGACCTCGGCCAACCAGGCCGGCCTGCAGGCCCTGATGCAGCAGGTCCCGGCCTGGCTGATGGTGCCGCTGCTGGTGGTGGTGGGCCCCTTCGTGGAGGAGTACATCTTCCGGCACCTGTTGATCGGCAAGCTGAGCGGGAAGCTGAACATCTGGCTCTGCTGCGCCCTCTCCGTCGCGCTGTTCACAGCCGTGCACATCGTGGGCCAGGAGGCACTGTCGCTGCCCGTCCTGATGCCATACCTCGCCATGGGCGCGATCCTGGTGCTGGTCTATGTCTGGACGGGCAATAATGTGATGTTCTCCTACTTCGTCCATGCCGCGAAGAACCTGCTGGCCGTCATCTTCATCTACGCCATCCCGCCGGAAGTCCTCGAACGGCTGGGATAGCATCTGCGCCAAAGACCTAGCGCCGCGGGCGCCGTCGTCGTAGGTTCTTCCCATGGCACTGAACATCCAGATAGCTGTCGACTGCGCTGATCCCCACGGCCTCGCCGAATGGTGGGCCGAAACCCTCGACTGGGCCGTGGAGCCGCAGGACGAGGACTTCATCCGCTCCATGATCGAACAGGGCTTCGCCACGGAGTCCGAGACCAAGCTCCACCACGGCAAACTGGTCTGGCGCACCGGCGCCGCCATCCGCCCGCCCGAGGACCTTGACGCCAAGCCGGCCACACGGAGGATCCTGTTCCAGACCGCACCCGAGGCCAAGACCGTGAAGAACCGGGTGCACTGGGACGTGAACCTGGCCGGCGCGGACAAGGACCAGGTGCGCGCCGCCCTGGAAGCCCGCGGCGCCACGTACCTCTGGACCGCCAACGAGGGCCCGCACTCCTGGCACACCATGGCGGACCCGGAAGGCAACGAGTTCTGCATCAGCTGAGCCGATTACTAGACTCGGTCTGTGAGCAACGAAATCCCCGCCAAGGTATCCGACGTCTTTGACCCCACCCGCTGGCGCACCGTATCCGGCTTCGACGACTTCCAGGACATGACCTACCACCGGCAGGTGGAGCGCTCCGCGGACGGCACCGTGGTCCGGGACCTGCCCACCGTCCGGATCGCCTTCAACCGGCCCGAGGTCCGCAACGCCTTCCGCCCCGGCACCGTGGACGAGCTCTACCGGGCCATGGACCACGCCCGGATGAGCCCGGACGTGGCCACTGTGCTGCTCACCGGCAACGGCCCCTCCGCCAAGGACGGCGGCCACTCGTTCTGCTCCGGCGGGGACCAGCGGATCCGGGGCAGGGACGGGTACCGGTACGCGGACGGGGAGACGAAGGAAAGCATCGACCCGGCACGCGCCGGCCGGCTGCACATCCTCGAGGTGCAGCGGCTGATGCGGACCATGCCCAAGGTGGTCATCGCCGTCGTCAACGGCTGGGCCGCCGGCGGCGGGCACTCCCTGCACGTCGTCTCGGACCTCACAATCGCTTCCCGCCAGCACGGCAAGTTCAAGCAGACCGACGCGACGGTGGGCAGTTTCGACGCCGGCTACGGCTCGGCGCTGCTGGCGCGCCAGATCGGCCAGAAGGCCGCCCGGGAGATTTTCTTCCTGGCCCGCGAATATTCCGCCGAGGACATGGTCCGGATGGGCGCGGTGAACGAGGCCGTGGACCACGAGCGGCTCGAGGACGTCGCGCTGGAATACGCTGCCGACATCGCCGGGCAATCCCCGCAGGCCATCCGGATGCTAAAGTTCGCCTTCAACCTCGCCGACGACGGCCTGGCCGGCCAGCAGGTATTCGCCGGCGAGGCAACGCGGCTGGCGTACATGACGGACGAGGCGGTGGAGGGCAAGGAGGCCTTCCTGGAGAAGCGCGATCCGGACTGGTCCCAGTTCCCGTACTACTTCTGAGGCGCCGCACGTGACTACCGTCAACATCGAGCCCGCCCTCGCGGCCCTCGCAGCCGCCCTTCACGGGGAGGGGCCCGCCGTCGAACTCTCCGCCGGTCCGGACGGCTCCCCCGCCGTCAGCCTGGTGGAGACCCCCGGCTTTGAGGATGCCGCGGTGGTGGTGCGGACCTCCGGCTCCACCGGGGCGCCCAAGGCCACGGTGCTCACGGTGGATGCCCTCGCGGCCTCCTCCATGGCGACGGCGATCGCCCTCAAGGGCGAGGGCCAGTGGCTGCTCGCCTTGCCGGTGCAGTACGTGGCCGGCGTGCAGGTGCTGGTCAGGTCACTGTTCGCCGGCACCCGGCCGTGGGCGATGGACCTCTCCGGCGGCTTCACCCCGGAGGCCTTCACCGCCGCGGCCGGGGAGCTCACCGACAAACTCCGTTTCACCTCGCTGGTGCCCACCCAGCTGCAGCGGCTGCTCGAGTCGCCCTCGCCGCAGACCCTGGCCGCGCTCTGCCGCTTCAACGCGGTCCTGCTCGGCGGCGCTCCCGCCTCGGCGGAACTCCTCGCCGCGGCCCGCAAGGCCGGCGTCAGGGTGGTGACCACGTACGGCTCCGCCGAGACCTGCGGTGGCTGCGTCTACGACGGTGTGCCGC
Organism: Pseudarthrobacter sp. B907; assembly: GCF_040137805.1. Classification (NCBI taxonomy): domain Bacteria; kingdom Bacillati; phylum Actinomycetota; class Actinomycetes; order Micrococcales; family Micrococcaceae; genus Pseudarthrobacter; species Pseudarthrobacter sp. B907. The sequence goes on from NZ_JBEEQE010000004.1 coordinate 218,085, forward strand.
TGGACGGCGTCGAGGTCCGGCTGGGCGAGGACGGGCGCATCCTGCTGGGCGGCGCCACCATCGCCGCGGGGTATCTGGACGCCCCGGAACTCAGCGCGGACGCGTTTGTCGAGAACGACGGGGTCCGCTGGTACCGCACCAGCGACCTCGGAGAGCTCGCTGCGGACGGCACGCTGACCGTGCTGGGCCGGGCGGACGACGTCGTGATCACCGGCGGCGTCAAGGTGTCCGCCGCGCACGTACAGGCGGAGCTGGAGCGGCTCGACGGCGTGCGGGCGGCGTTCGTGGCCGGGGTTCCGTCCGCCGAATGGGGCCAGGCGCTGGCGGCCTACGTGGTGCTGGCCGATCCTTCCCCCGGGGCGTCCGATGGGTTCAGGGCGCGGTTCGCAGCCGGCGGTACGGGCGCTTTGACGGGCGCCCGGGTCCCGAAAACCGTGCTGACCGCGGCGGAACTGTTGATGCTTCCGAACGGAAAACCGGACCGGCTGGGCATGACGGTTCGGCTGGAAGCCCTGCATCAGGGAAAATAGAAAAGCTTCAACCAAGTCTGTCCAACCAGATCGTCACCAAAACCAACGAGGTACTGAACGTGGCCACAGCCGCACAATGGATCCAGGGCGCCCGGCTGCGCACCCTGCCGGCCGCGATCGCGCCGGTCCTGATCGGTTCCGCAGCCGCCTATGAGCTGGATGGGTTCCGTCCGGTCAACGCAGTGCTGGCCGCCATGGTGGCGCTTCTGCTCCAGGTCGGCGTGAACTACGCCAACGACTACTCCGACGGCATCCGCGGCACCGACGAGGACCGGGTGGGCCCGCTCCGCCTGGTCGGTTCCGGGGCGGCGACGCCGGCGCACGTCAAGCGGGCTGCGTTCGCGGCGTTCGGACTGGCCATGCTGTTCGGCCTGGCCCTGGTCATCATTACGCAGGCGTGGTGGCTGATCCTCGTGGGCGTGGGCTGCGTCCTGGCCGCGTGGGGCTACACCGGGGGCAAGAACCCCTACGGCTACCTGGGCCTGGGCGACGTGTTCGTCTTTGTGTTCTTCGGGCTGGTGGCCACGCTGGGCACCACCTATACGCAGGCCGGCCGAATCAGCCTGGCGGCCGTCATCGGTGCGATCGGCACGGGACTGATCGCCTGCGCCCTGCTGATGGCCAATAACGTCCGAGATATTCCCACCGACCGCGTCGCGGGGAAGAAGACGCTGGCCGTCCGGCTGGGCGACAAACACGCCCGGGAAAGCTACGTGCTGATGCTGGCAGTCGCGATTCTGTTGGTGATTGTGCTCGCGCCCCGGCAGCCGTGGATGCTGGTAGTGCTGCTGCTCATCCCGACCATACTGATGCCGTCCTGGCTGATGATCGCGGGGCGCCGCCGCAAGAGCCTCATCCCCGTGCTGAAGCAGACCGGCCTCATCAACCTTGGCTACGCCGTGCTGTTCTCACTCGGCCTGGTGCTGAGCCACGGGTTCTAGGGCGTTTGCCGGCAATCGCCGGCAGCCGGGAATTGAGGGAGGCGGGTCCGGGAGACGGCCGTCCGTTCGGACCCCCTCCGGCCGGAGCCCCGGCATGCGCAGGTGCCCCGGCGCGCATTCCGGCGGCGGTGGGAGCTAGGAGTCCTTGGGCCGGCTGTCCGTGCGCACGGTGACGTCCGGGTGCTCGTCCACCAGGCGGTCTTCCGCGGCGGCGTCCTCGGCCTCCCCCGCGCTGCGCAGCGGCTTGGCCTGGCCGGAGAAGCGGTGGCGAATGGAAGCTGTGGCCGCGTCACGCTGCTTCTGGAAGAACAGGAAGCTGATGGCAAAGGCCATCATTCCGGCGCAGAGCGCTGCCAGCAGCCAGCCCAGCTGCAGGTAGACGAACAGTGCGAACAACGGCACAAACAGCGCCAGACGGATCAGGGAGTATTTCAGGAAAGCCACCCTCCCAGTTTAGCCGTCCCCGCCCGGCCCCCGGTTCCCCGGTCCTAAGCCGGAAGCTCGCATGGAGGCTAAACTGAAGCTATGCTCCGTGTCGTGGTACCCATCGTCTTGCTGGTCGTGTTTGTCTACGGGCTGATCGACCTGATCCGGACCGACGCACGCCAGACCAGGGGCATTTCAAAGCCGGCCTGGATCGTCGTGCAAATCGTCCTTCCGCTGATCGGCGCCGCGCTGTGGTTCCTCATCGGCCGGCCGCGCGGGAGTGCCGCCGCGTCCCCGGCCGCTTACAGCCACCCGGCTGCCCCGGACGACGACGCAGATTTCCTCCGCAACCTGGAGCTGCGCCGCCGCAACCAGGCGGAGGCCGACCGGCTCAAGAAGCTCAAAGATGAGCTGGACGCCAAGGAACGTGAGCTTGGCGACGGCCCCGGCCGTTCCCGCGGCCCGGAATCCGGCGAAGCCAGTGGCGACACCACGCAGGGCACCGACGAGGTCAAGTAGAACCGCCCGTTCCCTGCGCTGTTCCCGTTTTCGCTACGGATTCGGCCCACTGCCACGCCGGGCGGCCCGATGTCCGACGTAGCCCTCTCGAGGCACCCGCTCCATTCGCCACACACGGCCCGTATCCCAACCCTCGCAACGGCCTTTCGCCACACACGGCCGGAATTCCACCCCGCATAGCGGCCGTCTCCGGCAAACCCACGCCCTGTCCGCGCCGAACGATTCACCGAACCACTAACGACTTCCCACGGCCGCAACTCTCGCCCCTAGGGCTTGGCCCATCAGCAGCGGCCGTTCGCCACACACGGCCGAAATTCCACCCCGCATAGCGGCCATCTCCGGCAAACCCACGCCCTGTCCGCGCCGAACGGTTCCCCGAACCGCTAACGACTTCCCACGGCCGCAACTCTCGCCCCTAGGGCTTGGCCCATCAGCAGCGGCCATTCGCCACACACGGCCGAAATTCCACCCCGCATAGCGGCCATCTCCGGCAAACCGACGCCCTGTCCGCGCCGCACGGTTTGCTGGCCCACCAACGCCCTCCCACGACCGCAGCTCTCGGCCCCTAGGGCTTGGCCGATCACCACGAGCCTCCACTCGCCACACACGGTCGGAATTCCACCCCGCATAGCGGCCATCTCCGGCAGACCGACGCCCTGTCCGCGCCGAACGGTTCGCTGGACCACCAACGCCCTCCCACGACCGCAGCTCTCGTCCCCTAGGGCTTGGCCGATCACCACGAGCCTCCACTCGCCACACACGGCCGGAATTCCACCCCGCATAGCGGCCATCTCCGGCAAACCCACGCCCTGTCCGCGCCGAACGGTTCCCCGAACCGCTAACGACTTCCCACGGCCGCAACTCTCGCCCCTAGGGCTTGGCCCATCAGCAGCGGCCATTCGCCACACACGGCCGAAATTCCACCCCGCATAGCGGCCATCTCCGGCAAACCGACGCCACACACAGGCGCGGCACGAACTTCCGTCCAGGGGTGCACTACTCCCCAACACCCAGCCCGCTCTGTGGATAACGTCCTTGCCTCCTCCCGGCGGGCGCAGAATTCGATCATGCGCCAACCAAGTGAGCTACCCGCACAGCTTCGAGACAAGCCATTCACCATGGCAGACGCCCGCGCGGCGGGGTTAAGCCGACGTCGAACCCGGGCCCGGGACCTCGCCACGCCCTGTTACGGAGTGCGCACCGCCGCCGCCAACTCGGACGCACTCCTCGAACGGGTTCGCGCCCTGGTTGCCGTAACTGCCGCGGTGGTGAGCCATTTATCCGCAGCCGTACTGTGGGGCTTCCCCCTACCGGCATCCTTGGCGAACATGCCCCTCGTTCATCTGACGAGCCCGCCGGGCCGTCGCGCTGTGCGACGAAAGAACGTCGTGGGCCATCAGCAGTCCCTGCAGCCGGAGGAGATCGTTGCCGGGGCCAAGGTAAGTTGCACATCCCCATTGCGGACGTGGTTCGATCTCGCAGGCACACTGAGTCTCGATGATTTGGTGATCGCCGGCGACTTCCTCATCCAACGCAGGAATCCCTTGGCCACGGTCGCTGAGCTGGACGCCTATCTCGCAGGGAAGCGGGGCACACCGGGCTACCGGCGCGCCATGCGTGCCCGCGAGTTGGTCCGGGCCGGCACGGATTCCCCCAAAGAAACCGAACTCCGACTGCTCCTGCTCCGCCATGGCCTGCCGGAACCGGAAATCAACGTCCCCATGTTCGACGAAACGGGCGGCTGGATCCAGGACCCGGACCTGTCCTACGAAACGGAGAAGGTCGCGGTCCAGTACGACGGCGGCCACCACGCCACACCCGCTCAGCGCCGCAGTGACGTCTTCCGGGACGAGAACGCCCGCGATGCCGGGTGGCGGGTAGTGGTGCTGACCCAGTGGGATCTGACCCCCTTCGCCCCCGGCATGGAGCCGACGGCAGTCACCCGGGTGCGGTCGGCGTTGGTGGAACGCGGTTGGAGGTCCAGCCCTGGTGCGAAGCAGCGGCAACCTCCCGGGTCGGCCCCGCGTTCCGCCCCCAACCGGCGGCCATCTTCGGCAAATGGACGGACCGCGGCCAGCCGACGCGTCCGGGCTACCCCTGGCGACGAGCCGCGGGCGGCGTTGGTGGAACGCGGCTGGAGGCCCAGCCCTGGTGCGAAGCAGCGGCAACCTCCCGGGTCGGCCCCGCGTCCCGCCCCCAACCGGCGGCCATCTTCGGCAAATGGACGGACCGCGGCCAGCCGACGCGTCCGGGCTACCCATGGCGACGAGCCGCGGGCGGCGTTGGTGGAACGCGGCTGGAGGCCCAGCCCTGGTGCGAAGCAGCGGCAACCTCCCGGGTCGGCCCCGCGTTCCGCCCCCAACCGGCGGCCATCTTCGGCAAATGGACGGACCGCGGCCAGCCGACGCGTCCGGGCTACTCATGGCGACGAGCCGCGGGCGGCGTTGGTGGAACGCGGCTGGAGGCCCAGCCCTGGTGCGAAGCAGCGGCAACCTCCCGGGTCGGGCCCGCGTCCTGCCCCCAACCTGCGCCCATCTGACGCAAATGGCCGCTAAGCGAGAAGGCTTAGCGGCCATGTTTGGCGAATCGTGATCCGGCGGCCAGGCGCACCCGGCCCGAGACCCGGCCCGTAGCCCGCCCGGCCCTACAGCCCGGAGTAGGAGTGCAGGCCGTTGAAGAACTGGTTCACGATTGTGAAGTTGAAGACCACACACAGGTAGCCCACGATCGAGAGCCAGGCCGCGCGGGTGCCGGTCCAGCCGCGGGTGGCGCGGGCGTGCAGGTAGCCGGCGTACACCACCCAGATCACGAAGGTCCAGACTTCCTTGGTGTCCCAGCCCCAGAACCGGCCCCAGGCCTTCTCGGCCCAGATGGCGCCGAACATCAGCGTGAAGGTCCAGCCCACAAACGCAATCGCATTGATTCGGTAGGACAGGTTCTCCAGGCTCAACGCGTTGGGCACAAGGCGCATAAAGCCCAGCTTGTCGGCCCCGCCGGCGGCAATCGTCTTTTGCCGGTGCGACTGGACCAGCTGCAGCGCGGACATCGCGAAGGTCAGGGTGAACAGGGCGGAGGACAGCACGGCTATGGAGACGTGGATGATCAGCCAGTAGCTCTGCAGCGCCGGCACGAGGTGCCCCACCGGAGTCCAGTAGGCCACAGAGGCGGCCACGAGCATGATGATGGCCAGGCCGACCACAAAGGTGCCGAGGAAGCGCAGGTCGCGGCGGATCAGCACCAACAGGAAGACCGCCACCGCCACAAACGCGCCGGTGGTCAGGAACTCGTACATGTTGCCCCACGGCACCCGGCCGGCACCGAGCGCGCGGGTGAGGACGCCGGCGGCGTGAATGGCGGCACCGAGCACGGTCACGGCGACGGCGACGCGGGCAGGAACGCGGCGCTCCGCGCCGTAGCGCATGCCGCCGTCGGCGGTCTGGCCGGCGCCCTGGCCACCCGAGACCGACGACGTCGGACGTTCGGCGCGCCCGACCGGGCCGGCCACGTCCGAGTCGGCGCGGTCGACGGCGGCGGAGGAGGCCCCGACTCCGGCGCCCACCGGGACGCGGGCGGCCTCTGCACCGGAGAGCTCCGCGGCCTTGAGGTCCACGGCGCGCAGGGTCTTGCTGCTCTTGGCCAGGTCCCACGCGAAGGCGATGAAGGCCACGGTGTAGGTGCCGGCGGCGAGGAGCATAAAGAGCTCGCTGTACTGGCCCATGGTTTCGTTAATGGGGAACATTACTGATCCTTCTGTGACTCAGGAGAGCCGGCTGTGGTCTGGAGGGAATCTGCTGCGGGTTGTTCCTGGGTGGGTTGCGCGCCGGCGCCTGCGCCGTCGTCCGCCCGGTCATTATCCGCCCCCGCGCTGGGAGCGGGCTGGGAGCCGGCCTCGTCCAGCGGCCACGCCGCCGCGAGCAGCGCGCGGATGGCCGAGGCCTCCCCCGCGAGGCGGTGGTCCTCGCCGCGGGCCAGCAGGCCGTACTCCACCATGGTCCGGCCGTCCTCGTGGGTTCCGGCACGGACCCACGCACGGCGGCGGTTGACGTACAGCGAGGTGACCAGGCCGGCGACGGCGAGCAGCGCGAAGAAGAGGGCGTAGCCCTGGCCTGGGTTGTGGTGGATGTCCACGCCCACGTAGCGCTTGACCCCGTCGAAGCTGATGGTGCCCTTCCCGTCCGGCAGAGTGTGGGTGGCGCCGGGGGTGAGCACAATGCCCTTGGTGGGCAGGTTGCGGGCGTTCAGCGGCGTCAGTTTCTTCACGTCGAGTTCGAACACGTTCTGCGGCGAGCCGCTGTCGAGGCCGAGGTCGCCGTAGTAGGAGTTCAGCGTCAGCTGCGGATTAAACAGCTCCGGATCGCCGCTGAAGGAAACACCTTCGGGCGTGACGAACGCCGTGGGCAGGAAGAATCCCGCGAAGGCAAGCTGCTCGGGTTTGGCGTCGGGAACCTTGATGACCACCGAGGAGTAGTAGTTGTCGCCCTGGAGTTTGGCAACGACCGGGCCTTGCATGGCGACGTTGCCGGCGGCGTCGCGCACCGTGACCACCGGGGCGTAGCCGTTGCCGGTCAGGTAGATGCTGGTGCCGCCCAGGCTGATCGGGTCGTTGACCTTGAGCACCTGCTGTTCGGCCGGCGCCCCAGGGTTCTCCTTCGTGGTCACATCCGCCTTGAAGTCGATCGGCTGGCCGAACTTGCCCTTGGATTCGCGGTCAAAGGTGATCTGGAACTTGTCCAGCTGGATGGAATAGGGCTGCAGCTGGCTGCTCTGGAAGTTCGTGCCCGGGGTGAACTGGTCATAGCCCACCAGGGTGTTCACAAAAGTGTCGCCCTCGACGAGGATCCGCTGGCCGCTGTACCCGAACAGCCCGCCGGCGGCGACGGAGACGAGCACCCCGATCAGCGCGGTGTGGAAGACGAGGTTGCCGACCTCACGGAGGAAGCCGCGTTCGGCGCCCAGCGAGGGCCGGGCTCCGTCGCGGTCCCTGACCTCCACCCGGTAGCCGCGCTTCTTCAGCAGGGCTGCGGCGTCATCGATCGCGTGCGCCGCCGGGATCCCGGCGCCGGCGGGTATCACCAGGGTGCCGTACTCGGGCAGCCGCGACAGCCGCGCCGGGGTGCGCGGGGGCTGGGAGCGCATGGCCTTGTAGTGCACGATGGCGCGCGGCACCACGCAGCCGATCAGCGAGACGAACAGCAGGATGTAGATGGCGGAGAACCACGCCGAGGAGTACACGTCGTAGAGCTGCAGCGCGTCGAGGATTTTTCCGTAGTCCGGGTGGTCCTTGATGTACTGGGTGACCACCGCGGGGTTCGCGGGCCGCTGCGGGAACAGCGATCCGGGGACGGCGGCGACGGCCAGCAGCAGGAGCAGGAACAGCGCGGTGCGCATGCTGGTCAGCTGCGTCCAGGCCCAGCGGAGCATGCCCGCCGGTCCCAGCGAGGGCAGGATTGCGTCCGCCTTGGCGGCAGACACGGTATCCCCGGCGGGCTTCGTCCCGGCGCCGGGCGTGCCGGGGCGCTTTGTGCCGTTGGCTGGGGTCTTTTTCTGTACGTTCACTCGCTCGCTCATCAGATCGGCAATTTCACATCGGTTTGGAACCAGTACTGCAGCCCGGACACCCAGGCACCCCACACGCCGCTGGCCATCAGCAGGCCCAGCACAATCAGGATGCCGCCGCCGGTGCGCTGGATAGCGAGCCGGTGTTTGCGGAAGAACGACATCACGCCGATGCCGCGGCGCACGGCCAGGGCGATTAGCAGGAACGGAATACCGAGCCCCAGGCTGTACACGAAGGCCAGCAGTGCGCCCTTCGCCGCGGAGGATCCGCCGGAAAGGCTCAGCAGCTGCACGGCCGAGTAGGTGGGGCCGATGCACGGCGCCCAGCCCAGGCCGAAGGTGATGCCCAGCAGGGGCGCCCCCCACAGGCCGGCCGGGGGCTTGGCATGGATCTTCGCGTCGCGCTGCAGCCAGGAGAACCCGCCCAGGAACACAATGCCCATCAAAATCACCAGCACACCCAGCAGCTGCGTGATCCAGGCGTTCTGCGAGCCGGTGATCAGCGTACCGAGCTGGCCGAACGCCCCGCCGAGCAGGACGAAGATCACCGAGAAACCCAGGACAAACAGCCCGATCCCGGCCAGCATCCGGCCGCGCTTCTGCTGCTGCAGGTCGACGCCGGTGAGCCCGGTGACGTAGCCGAGGTAACCCGGCACCAGGGGCAGCACGCAGGGCGAGAGGAACGAGACGAGTCCTGCCAGCAGCGCCACCGGGATGGCGAGCAGCAGCGACCCGCTCAGGATGGCTTCGGCGAAGGGGCTGTTCACGGCGTCGTCGGCTCCGCTACTCGGCCACGGCGGCGGCGATCAGGGACTTGAGGGTGCCCTTCTGGATTTCACCGAGCACGCGGGAAGCAACGCGGCCCTGCTTGTCCAGCACCAGCGTGGTGGGGACCGCGCCCGGCGGAACCAGACCGGAGACGGCCAGCAGCACCGCGCCGTCCTTGTCGTTGAAGCTGGGGTAGGTCAGGTTGAACGTCTTGTCGAACGCCTCCGCCGTGGCCTTTTCATCGCGCAGGTTGACCCCGAAGAACTGCACGCCCTGGCTCTTGAACTCCTGGTGCAGGGCCTCCAGCGAGGGAGCTTCCACCCGGCACGGGGCGCAGGCGGCGAACCAGAAATTCAGCACCGTGACCTTGCCGGGGAAGTCCGACGCCGTGACGGCGGTCCCGTCGAACAGCGTCCCCTTGATGTCCACCGGCTTCTTCCGGTCGGCGACGGCGAATTCGGTCACCGAGCCGTCGCCGGCGACGTAGTTCTTGTTGTCCCCCGCCCTGGCCTGCTTGGCGAGGGCGTCTTCCTGGGCGCAGCCGGAGAGTCCCAGCACGCCGGCCAGCGCCGCGCCGCCGGCGGTCAGGACGCTGCGGCGGGTCAGCCGGGGGTCGCTCGCTGGCATGGTCAGGCCCCCGGGGTGCTCGAGGCACCGGGCAGCAGGGCGGCAGCGGGCTCGCTGTAGTCAACGCGCTGCAACTTTCCGGCGTCGTCGAACACCAGGGAGGTCACGGAGGTGAGCGTGCACTCACGCTTGCGCGGGTCGTGCCACAGCGGCCTGCCTTCGGCGCTGAGCCGGGTGGCCCAGATGGGCAGCTGGTGGCTGACCAGGATCGCTTCCGCGCCGTCGCCGCCGAGCTCGATGGCGCGCAGCCGCGCGTCCTGCACCGCGGCGGTCACCCGCGCGGCTTGCTCCCGGTAGGGCTCGCCCCAGGAGGGCCGGAGCGGGTTGCGCAGCATCGGCCAGTGCTTCGGCCGGAGGATTTCGGCCCGCGAGACGCGGATCCCCTCGAAGTAGTTGGCGGCCTCGATGATCCGGTCCTCGGTGACGATGTCAAGGTTGAGGGCCTCGGAGATCGGCTGGGCCGTTTCCTGGGCGCGGGTCAGCGGGGACGCCGCGAGATGCACGATCCTGGCCCCCTGCGCAGCGCGTTCAGTGAAGTGCCCGGCAAGGGTACGGGCCATCTGCCGGCCGAGTTCGGAGAGGTGGAACTCGGGCAGCCGTCCGTACAGGACGCCGTCGGGGTTATGGACCTCGCCGTGGCGGAGCAGATGAACAGTGGCTTGGGGCATGTGTACCAGTTTCTCAAAGGGCAGGGGCAATGACGAAATCTTCTACAGGAAGTAGAACTCAAACTTTTTGCGAAATGTTTCCCGGCGACGGAATAAAAGATGCAAATGCATGTTTATACTGGGTGAAGCAGTTAGTTGAGACTTCAACAAATGAAGCAGCAACCAACGATCAGATGACCTTCCGCACGACCCACCCGACTCAAGGAGAACCACCATGGCACTTCCCGCAAACCTCACCACCGGCATCTGGACCCTCGACTCCTCGCACAGCGAGATCGGCTTCACCGTCCGCCACGCAGGCATCAGCAAGGTCCGCGGCCAGTTCAAGGAAGCCGACGCAACCCTGAACCTCGCCGAGAACGTCGCCGACTCCAAGGTCAACGCCACCATCAAGACCGCGAGCTTCGACTCCGGCGACGTCAACCGCGACGGCCACGTCCGCGGCGAGGATTTCTTCGACGTCGAGAAGTTCCCGGAAATCTCCTTCGTCTCCAACGCAATCGTCCCCAAGGGCGATGCCTACGAACTCCAGGGCGAGCTGACCATCAAGGGTGTTACCCGCCCCGTGGCGCTCGAGACCGAGCTCAACGGTGTGGCCGTCGACCCGTTCGGCAACACCCGCGCCGGCCTGACCGCCGAAACCACCATCAGCCGCAAGGACTTCGGCCTGACCTGGAACGCCGTCCTCGAAGCCGGCGGCGTGCTGGTCAGCGACAAGGTCGCCATCAACCTCGAACTGGCCTTCATCGCCCCCGCAGCCTAGTCCGGCCTCCGCACGCAGCGGACAGGCCATACCGGCACCTCGCCGGAGACCCCACAGGCACCCCGCGCCATCCACGGATGGCGCGGGGTGCCTGGCTTAACCGGGGCCGCTGGCAAGCACTGGTGCCGCGGTCTAAAGTGACATTCATGAGCACCTCCGGCGACGTCCCCGAACCCGAAGAGCCGGGCGCCAATTCCCCGGAACCGGGCCGCGGCTTCAGGGTGCCGGACCACTGGCCGCGGACCTTCAACGAGGTCCTGCCCGCCGGCGGCTACTCCGGAATGTTCACTGTCCCCGCGATGCCCACGGAACTGCGGATCTCCTACTGGGTGTGGGTGATTGGCGGCCTGCTGGGTCTGCTCGCGGGGGTGATCGGGCTCTTCGGCGCGCTCGTGCTGTTCGTGGTCTCACCGCCGGCGGGCATTCTGCTGTTCCTGTTGGTCTTCGTGGCCCTCGCTCTGGCGGGGGCCCAGATCACGCTCGCCATGAAGATGAAGGAGGGCTGGGAGTGGGCTCGCTTTGCCCTGACCATCGCCGCTGGCGTCAGCCTGGTGCTCGCGGCCCTCAGCACCGGCCTCACGGGCGGCGGCAGTTGGCCGGGCTTCCTGATCAGCCTGGCCGCGACCGTGCTGATGTGGCTGCCCAACTCCCAGCCGTGGTTCACCGCGGGTAAGTCCCGGTTCTAGCCCGCGGCCAAGCGAGGTCCCCCGGCCGGCGCGGAGTCCTGGAGCGCGGCGCGGCAGGGGCTGCAACCGGCGGAAAATGCGGCTGAGAATACCTCTGCGGAATCACCCAAACCGCCGCAGGCCCGGGGTACGGTGGAGTTAAACCACGCTGGGGGCAGGGTTAGACACTGGTCCCGGCAGTCCCATCCGCTATCGAATGCAAAGGACCGCCATGAGTAACCCGCCAGTCGAGCCTTCCAGTCCGGACGGACCCGAGTCGGGCAAGCAGGCTCCGCAGTACGGCCAGAACACTCCGCAGTACGGCCAGCAGGCCCCCCAGTACGGGCAGCACGCACCGCAGTACGGCCAGAACGCACCCCAGCACAGTCAACAGCCCCCCCAGTACGGCCAGCAGCCGCCGCAGTACGGGCAGAACGCCCCGCAGTACGGGCAGCAGCCGCCGCAGTACGGCCAGCAGGCCCCCCAGTACGGGCAGAACGCCCCGCAGTACGGCCAGAATGCACCCCAGTACGGGCAGCAGCCCCCCCAGTACGGCCAGCAGCCGCCGCAGTACGGGCAGAACGCCCCGCAGTACGGGCAGCAGCCGCCGCAGTACGGCCAGCAGGCCCCCCAGTACGGGCAGCAGCCGCTGCAGTACGGCCAGCAGGCCTCCCAGTACGGGCAGCAGCCGCTGCAGTACGGCCAGCAGGCCTCCCAGTACGGGCAGCAGCCGCTGCAGTACGGCCAGCAGGCCTCCCAGTACGGGCAGCAGCCGCCGCAGTACGGCCAGCAGGCCCCCCAGTACGGGCAGCAGCCGCCGGCCTACGGCCAGGGCCAGTACGGCCAGAGTCCCTACGGCCAGTCGCCCTATGCGCAGTACCCGTCGGAGCTTCCCACCGGCGGCGCCGGGACCCGGCCCTCCCAGCTTGACCTGGCGTTCTGGCTGATCATCGGCGCGGGTGTGCTGTCGCTCATCAACAGCCTGGTTGTTTCCTTCTCCGGGCCGGGGTACTTTGAGACCGCCATGCAGCAGGCGGCCGCCCAGCAGGGCCGAAAGCTCACGGCGGACGACCTCAACGCGATGCGCGCCATCATCCCCATCAGCGGCGTGATCGGCGGCCTGATTTCCTTCGGGCTCTACTCCCTGGTGGCCTTCCCGGTCCGCAAGGGTAAGAACTGGGCCCGCATCCTGGGGACTGTCTTTGCCGCGTTCTCGCTGCTGGGCCTCTTTGGCGGCATGTTCGCCTTCGGTGTTCTGTCCGGTATCCTGCAGCTCGTCGTGATCCTGATGGGCGCGGCCGGCATCGTGATCCTGTACCTGCCGTCGGTGGCCCCGTACTTCCAGAAGCAGCAGCCTTTCGCCAACCCGTATTCGCAGGGCCCCTACGGCCGCTAGTCCACGGCCCCGCCAATGGGCGCGGGATCCGGATCGCCGACTGATGCTAGTCGGCGTCTTCCGGGTCCTGCGCCCTTTGTGCGTGGTAGGCGAGGATCTGCAGTTCGGTGGCCATGTCCACCTTCCGCAGGTTCACTCCGGGCGGCACCTGGAGCATGACCGGGGCGAAGCTGAGGATGCTGCGCACGCCCGCGGCCACCACCCGGTCGCACACGCCCTGCGCCACTGCGGCGGGCAGCGCCAGCACCACCATGTTCGCGCCGGTGCGGTGCAGCACGGCTTCGAGGTCCGCGGCGTCGCTCACCCGGAGCCAGCCCACCTCGCTGCCCACCACCATCTGGTCGGCGTCGAAGATCGCCACGATTTCAAAGCCCCGGGATTCGAACCCGCCGTACCGGGCGAGGGCCTTGCCGAGGTTGCCGGCACCGACGATCGCGACCTTCCAGTCGCGCGTCAGTCCCAGCGCGGCGGCAATATGCCGGTTCAGGTACTGGACTTCATACCCGACGCCTCGGGTTCCATAGGAGCCCACATAGGAGAGGTCTTTGCGGAGAGTGGAGGAGCTGACCCCGGACGCCTCGGCCAGCGACTCGGAGGAAACCCGGTCCACGCCCTCGGCCAGCAGCGTCGTCAGGGCGCGCAGATAGATCGTCAGCCGGGCCACGGCCGCGGGCGGGATCTGCTTGGCGGCAGTCCCGGCTGCCCCGGGCAGGGCGTCGGGTGAAGAATCCAGCGAGGTCACTATCTGCTCCGTTGCGTCGCGTTGTGGCTCCACTCTAGAGCCCCGGCAGTTCGGGCCACAAAGCAGCCGCGGGCGCTCCCGCAGGCGCAGGTCCGGGCGTGCTCAGGCGGAACGCTCCAGCGCCCGCCGCAACGTCCGGGCCAGCCGCACCTCGTCGATCCGCCAGAAATCCCGCTGGACACCGTCCACAAGCAGCACGGGAATTTCCTCGGCGAAGCGCTCGCGCAGTTCGGCGTCGTCGTCGATGGACCGTTCCGACCAGCCGAGCCCCAGCGCGGCAGTGACCCGGCCGACGGCGTCGCGCGCGTCGGCACAGAGGTGGCAGTCGGCCTTCGTGATGAGGACTACTTCGGGAAGGGGCGCGGGTGTGGCCATGGTTCCACGGTAGCCCGGCGTCGACGCGGCCGCCGCACCACGCGTCGCCGGGGGTGCGGCGGGGACCGCTTGCGCATGGGAATCCCCGGTATTGACTAGACTCGGTGCATGCCCGAGGAGAAGATCGTCGCCGTGGCCACGAGGCCGGTTGCGTCAGCGCAGCACGGCGAGGCCGCTTTCTTCGACGTCGACAACACCCTCATGAGGGGCGCGAGCCTGTTCCACGTGGCCCGCAAGATGTACCAGCGCGGGGCGTTCACCATCCCCCAGGCGGCCGGCTTCGCGTGGAAGCAGCTGATGTTCGTGTTTCGCGGCGAAAACATCGACGACGTCCATGCCGTCCGTGACACCGCCCTGAGCCTGGCCTCGGGTTTCACCGTGGAGGACATCGCGGCCCTGGGCGAGGAGGTCTACGACGAGATGATCGAGTCCCGGATCTGGCCCGGCACCAAGGCCCTCGCCGAACAACACCTGCGCATGGGCCGCCCGGTCTGGCTCGTCACGGCCACCCCGATCGAGGTCGCCACCGTGATTTCCACCCGGCTGGGCCTCACCGGCGCCCTCGGCACCGTGGGCGAAATCCGCGACGGGTCCTACACCGGACGGCTTGTGGGCGAGATTCTGCACGGGCCCGCGAAGGCCGTGGCGGTCCGCGGCATCGCCGAGTCCGAGGGCCTGGACCTGAACCGCTGCTGGGCCTACAGCGACTCGCACAATGACATCCCGCTGCTCAGCATGGTCGGCCACCCGGTGGCCATCAACCCGGACGCCCGGCTGCGCCGCCACGCCCGCGAACACAACTGGCCGGTGTACGACTTCCGGTCCGGACGCCGGGCCGCCACCCTGGGCCTGAAGGCCGCGACCGTCGGCGGGGCCATCTACGGCCTCTGGCGGGGCTTCTCCCGCTTCCGCGGCCCGACGGTCTAGGCGCCCTGCCGGCGGCTTCGTGTTTGCGCTACGGTTTCGGACCGCCGCGGCCCGGGCCCGGGGTGCCCCTGTCCGCATCCGCCGCGCTTTCGGCAGAACCCCTGCGCCCAGGCAAAGAAAATGCCCGCCGCCGGAAAGGCAACGGGCATTGACGCTGGTTGAAGTATCTCTACTTCTTGTTGCGACGCTGGTGGCGCGTCTTGCGAAGCAGCTTGCGGTGCTTCTTCTTGGCCATACGCTTGCGACGCTTCTTAATAACTGAACCCACGAAAGTTCCTTACCGGCTAGATGCAGTACCTGCCCGTTGGGAAGGGTCCGCGGGCTAAGCAAGCGAACTGAACAACTGACAGGTTCTTACAATGACGTAAAACGTTCCTTAACAGGGTACCGCCTATCCGGGGCACACCACGACCGCAGGCCCCGCGAGGGGGTCTGCTGCGGCCCGGTGCAAGCGCAGAAGACTCAGGCCGTCTCAGTATGTCCGTCGACGACAGCACCCTTGAGGTACTGCTCGACGGCGTTTTCCGGAACCCGGTATGAGCGGCCAAAGCGCACCGCCGGCATTTCACCGGAGTGCACCAGGCGATACACGGTCATTTTTGATACCCGCATGACATCCGCGACCTCGGCCACGGTGAGAAAGCGCGCGTTGGAGAAGTTGGCCTCCGAAGACATTTCCCTTATTCCTTTTGCTCAAGCGAACGGCTGCCCCGTCTGAACGACATGGCGGTGTGCCGATGCTGAGCCATCAAACAACCATGTGCTAGATACTCTAGGGGTTTGTGGTGCCAATGTGAAAGGTTTCCGCAGGAATCTGCGAAGGATTTCCGCAGCAAGGGCCCCCGTCCGCCAGCCAGGGCGGACCGGGTCCGGCGTCCTCAGCGCCGCGTGCGCCGGGTGCGCGCCGACGCCGCCAGCTGGGCCAGCACGGAAGCCGTCACGTCCCAGTCCATGCAGGCATCGGTGACACTCTGGCCGTAAACCAGTTCGTCGGTTCCGGCGGCATGTTCGGCGACGTCCAGGGCCTGCGCGCCGCCCACCAGGAAGCTCTCCAGCATGACGCCGGCGATGGCGGACGCGGAGCCGCCGTCGTGCTCAAGCTGTGCGCCGATCTCCAGCGCGACCTCGGCCTGGCGGTGGTGGTTCTTGCCGCTGTTGGCGTGGGACGCATCCACGATCAGCCGCGGGTTCAGGCCCTTCGCGGCGAGCCGGGCGGAGGCGGCCTCGACGTCGGCGGCGGCAAAGTTCGGGCCGTCGCTGCCGCCGCGCAGGATGACGTGGGTGTCCGGGTTGCCGGCGGTGCTGACCAGCGCGGCCCGCCCTTCGTCGTCGATCCCCAGGAAGGCCTGGGCAGCGCCTGCCGCGCTGCAGGCGTCGAGCGCCACCTGCAGGCCGCCGTCGGTGCCGTTCTTGAAGCCGATCGGCATGGACAAACCGGAGGCGAGCTGGCGGTGGATCTGGCTTTCGGTGGTCCGGGCACCGATGGCGCCCCAGGCCACGAGGTCGGCCATGTACTGCGGGCTGATCGGTTCGAGGAATTCCGTGGCGGTGGGCAGCCCCAGGGCGGTGACCTGGCGCAGGAACTGACGGGCGGCGCGCAGGCCGGCGGCGATGTCGTGGCTGCCGTCGAGCCGGGGGTCGTTGATCAGGCCCTTCCAGCCCACCGTGGTGCGCGGCTTCTCGAAGTACGTCCGCATCACGATCAGCAGGTCCTCACGGTGCCGTTCGGCCTGGCTGACCAGGCGCCGGGCGTATTCCAGCCCTGCCTTAGGATCGTGGATGGAGCACGGGCCGACAATCACCAGGAGCCGGTCGTCAACGCCGTCCAGGATCGCGCGGACCTCGTCACGGCCGCGCCCGACGACGTCCGAGCCCCGCGCGTCCAGCGGGAACTCCGCGATCATGTCCTGCGGGGTGGGCAGTGCCGTGAATTCGCTGACCCGCAGGTTCGAGGTGGACTGCTGGCTGGCGGGGGCTGTTTCGATGCTCATGGTTCGGGTCCTGTTCCGGGGGTGCGGAGCGGGCCCTGGTCAGAACCCGCCGGAGAAATGGCGAAGGGCAGAGAGTGATCTCTGCCCTGTTGGCTCTGAAGGTGTGTGGATGCGTGTCAGTTAGACGCGGGCCCCTCCAGAGCCAACGAAAAATACGCATACCAACGGTTAGTCATGCCATCGACCATATCCCCGGTCACGGCGGGAGGGCAAAGCTGGCCGTAATAATCGGACGCGCGGCGTGCGGGCCGGGACCGTCCCCGTCGGATCACAGGCTGCCGCCCAGTCCGGCTTCGGCGTAGTAGCCCTCGATATGCTCCGCCACCAGCCGGGCGGCAGCGGCGCCGTCGTGCCCGGTGATCGCCGCCAGGATTCCCCGGTGTTCCTGCCGCAGCCGCGCCGCCGTGGCGGCCCAGTCCGGCAGGTTCCCGGTGAGTCGTCCGGCATAGTCCTGGATGGACTCGCGCAGGGAGCCCATCATGGCGCTGACCACCACGTTGCCGGCGGCGTCGGCCAGCGCCAGGTGGAAGCGCACATCGAGAGCCAGAAACTCCTCAGGGTCCCCGCTGCCCTCCATCTGCTCCAGCAGCGATGCCGCCTCGGCGAGGGCGGGCGAATCGGGCAGCGCCCGGGCAGCGGCCCAGGATTCGAGCAGCACCCGCGTCTGCACTATGTCCGCGACGGGTAGGTGCGAGGTGGCCACGTGGAGCCGCAGGGCCGAGCCGAGGGCCGCCGTCGGCTCCGAGATCACCACGGTGCCGGCGTCGGGGCCGGAGCCCACGCCCGCCCGGACCACGCCCAGGGCCTCAAGGATCCGGATCGCCTCACGGACCGAGGTGCGGGAGACGCCCAGCTGCTCGGCCAGGGTCCGTTCCGCCGGCAGCCTTCCTCCCACGCGCAGTTGCCCGCTGGAGAGCTGCTCTTCGATCCACTGCAGGACGACCCGGTGCGTACGCATGGCCACATAGTACTTGATGTGGTTGGACCACATCCCCTACAGTGTGGTTGGACCACAGTGCTGGATCGAGACGCCCCGGAGGCAGCAATGACGCAACCCACCATGACCGGCAACCCTGGAAACCCTGAGGCACCCACCACGGCGGAGGCCACCGCGGCCCCCGCAGCATCCGGTGGGATTTCCTCCGGCGGCGCGGACCATGGCGCAGCGCCGGCCGGCGCGACGCCGCCCGCCGGCCTCCCGGGCATCGGCCTGCCTGCCGCCCTCCGGCGCCGGGTGCCGAAGTATTCCGACCTCGCGCCGCTGATGCAGTTCAAGAAGCCGGAGTTCGGCCGCGAGGCGAGGCTGCGCCGGGCCAGCACCATCTGGGACCTGCGGGACATGGCCAAGCGGCGGACGCCCAAGGCGCCCTTCGATTACACGGACGGTGCCGCGGAGGCGGAGATCACCCTGCGCCGGGCCCGTGAGGCGTTCCTGGACATCGAGTTCCGCCCGGGCATCCTGCGCGACGTCTCCAGCGTGGACCTCGGCACCGAGATCCTGGGCAAGCCCTCCCGGCTGCCCGTCGGCATCGCGCCCACCGGTTTCACCCGGATGATGCAGTCGGAGGGCGAGTACGCCGGATCGCAGGCCGCCGCGGCCGCCGGGATCCCCTACACGCTCTCCACCATGGGCACCGCGTCCATCGAGGACGTGGCGGCCGCCGCGCCGGACGGCCGGAACTGGTTCCAGCTCTACCTCTGGACCGACCGGGACCGCTCGCTGGAACTGATCGAGCGCGCGGCCCGGGCCGGCAACGACACCCTCATGGTCACGGTGGACACCGCCGTCGCCGGCGCCCGGCTCCGCGACGTCCGCAACGGCATGACCATCCCGCCGGCGCTGACCCTGAAGACCGTGCTGGATGCCTCCTACCGGCCGGCGTGGTGGTTCAACTTCCTCACCCACGAGCCGCTGACCTTCGCCTCGCTCTCGCGCTACACCGGCACCGTGGCGGACCTGATCAACTCCATGTTCGACCCCACCTTGACGTTCGAGGACCTCGACTGGCTGCGCGAAACCTGGAAGGGCAAGCTGGTGGTCAAGGGCATCCAGACGGCCGAGGACGCCCGCAAGGTGGTGGACCACGGTGCCGACGGTGTTGTGCTGTCCAACCACGGCGGACGCCAGTTGGACCGCGCCCCGATCCCGTTCCACCTGCTCCCGGACGTCTCGGCGGCGCTCAAGGCGGACAACAGCGACGCTGCCATCATCCTGGACACCGGCATCATGAGCGGCGCGGACATCATCGCGGCACTGGCCCTCGGCGCCGATTTCACGCTGATCGGCCGCGCCTACCTCTACGGGCTGATGGCGGGCGGCCGGGCCGGCGTGGACCGGGCCATCGCGATCCTGGAAAAGGACATGCTCCGCACCATGGCCCTGCTGGGCGTCAGCCGGATCTCCGAGCTGACCCCGGACCATGTGCGGCTGCTCGCCAGGTAGCCCGCTACTTCTTGCGGCCGAACTTCGGCAGGTTCGCCAGCAGGTCCGCGGCGCGGGTTGCGGCACGGCCCACCGTCCGGCCGATCTGCTGCGGCCGCCGATCCTCCCCTGCGGTCCCGACCGGCAGTGCTACGGCGGGGCTCAGCGCGCTGCCCGCGGGAACCCCGGGCAGCGCCTGCGCGGGCGCCGCGGCGGCCACCGTGCCGGCAACGAGGGTGTCTGGGCCGGGCTGCGGCCGGGCTGCGGTCGCGGGAGCGGGCACGGCAGCGGCGGGACGGCCGACGTCGAACGTCTCCAGCCAGCTCGCGACGCCGGCCAGCGGCTTGGGGTTCAGCGCGTAGTAGCGCTTCTGGCCCTGGGCGCGCATGCTGACCAGGTCCGCTTCGCGCAGGACCTTGAGGTGCTTGGAAATGGTGGGCTGGCTCGCCTCGAGTTCCTGGACCAGCTCCCCCACCGCTTTGTCCCCGTTGCGGAGGGACACCAGAATGTCACGCCGGGTTGCCTCAGCAATGACGGCAAATACGTCGTCTGTCACCATGTCCTCCACACTAGCGACATATACGCCAGATGGCATCCACCAATTACGGGCGCCCCGCCGGGCCCGGGCCGCCAGCCCGGACGGGACCCTAGTCGAACCAGGGATCCAGGCCGTAGAGCGGGAAGACTTCCTTGCGGGTGGCCATCACCGTTCGGTCCACCTCGTCGTTCGGGTCGAAGCCGACCTCCCAGGAACGCCACCAGAGCTCGACGTCGTCGCCCATTACCGAGGGCGGCTCGACACCGTACTTGGCGCCGTACTTCTCCTGCACGTAGTGCCGCCAATCCTCCGGGACGGGGGTCCGCAGCGGGACCGGCCGGCCGGCGGCAATGGCGATCAGGTGGCTCCACGAGCGCGGGACGACGGTGATCACGTTGTAGCCTCCGCCCCCGGTGGAGATCCAGCGGTTGTCGCAGTAGCGGGCTGCGAGGTTGCCGATTGCGGTGGCGGCCTCGCGCTGCCCGTCCACGCTGATGTTCAGGTGCGTCAGCGGATCCAGGCGGTGCGAGTCGCAGCCGTGTTGGCTGACGATGACCTCCGGCTCAAACGCGCCCACCAACTGCGGGACGACCGCGTGGAAGGCCCGAAGCCAGCCTGCGTCCCCCGTTCCGGCCGGCAGTGTCACGTTGACCGCGCTGCCCTGGGCGTTCGGGCCGCCGATCTCGTTCGCGAAGCCCGTGCCCGGGAACAGGGTCAGCCCGGTCTCATGCAGCGAGATCGTCAGCACCCGCGGGTCGTCCCAGAAGATGCTTTGGGTTCCGTCGCCGTGGTGGGCGTCGACGTCGATATATGCCACCCGCTGCACGCCGCCGTCGAGCAGCCGCGCGATCGCCAGGGCCGCGTCGTTGTAGATGCAGAAGCCGCTGGCCCGCTCCCGTGCGGCGTGGTGCATGCCGCCGCCGAAGTTCACCGCCCGGACCGCGCTGCCGTCCAGGATGGCGGCGGCTGCGAGCAGGGAGCCGCCAGCCAGCCGTGCGCTGGCCTCGTGCATGCCGGCGAAGGCCGGGTCGTCCTCGGTGCCCAGGCCGCGTTCCAGGTCCGGGGTGCCCGGGTCCGCGCTGACGCGCCGGACGGCGGCGATGTAGTCCGCGCTGTGCACCGCTCCGAGTTCCGCGTCGGTGGCCACTTCGGGGGCGGCCACCGAGACGTGGCCCAGGTCCAGCAGCCCGAGGCTCCGGGCCAGCCGCGCGGTCAGTTCCATCCGCTCCGGCGCCATCGGGTGGCTGTGGCCGAAGTTGTAGGCCGTCATGGCCGAGTCCCACACCACCGTCGTCGGCAGGGCGGTCTGGGCGAGTCCGGGCAGGAAGGTCATCAATCACAGGCTACCGGAGCCCACCGCCCCTTCCCCCGTCGTTGCGCGGAATATAGTGGTTTACTACTGAGGACGCCGTTTCAACCGAGGACAAGCCGCACATGACGCAAAGCCAGTCGAGGTCATCGAGCCCGGCCGGCTGGCACCCCGGCCAGCCGGAGCGCGAGGGGCTCTGGATCTTCACCCGGTTGCGCGACTTTATCGACAACATCGCCAACAGCTCCCCCGCGCGCCTGGCCGTCTCGGCGTTCGCCGTGGTGGTGCTGATCTTCACCGCCCTGCTTTCGCTGCCGGTGTCCTCCGCCGCCGGGCAGGCGACGCCCCTGCACCAGGCCCTCTTCACGGCGGTTTCGGCGGTGTGCGTCACCGGGCTGACCGTTGTTTCCACCGCGGTGCACTGGTCCTTTTTCGGCCAGCTTGTGATCCTGGTCGGCATCTTCGTGGGCGGCCTTGGTACCTTGACCCTGGCCTCGCTGCTGGCGCTGATGGTCAGCAAGAAACTCGGCGTCCGTGGCAAGCTGATCGCGCAGGAGGCCATGAACGCCGGACGCCTCGGCGAAGTCGGCACCCTGCTGCGGATCGTCATCGTCACGTCCGTTGTGATCGAGGCGGTGCTGGCCCTGGCGCTGATCCCGCGGTTCCTGGCGCTCGGCGAGAGCTTCGACCAGTCCGTCTGGCACGGCGTCTTCTACTCCATCTCCGCGTTCAACAACGCCGGGTTCACCCCGCACTCGGACGGCATTGTCCCCTACGAGACCGACCTGTGGATCCTCATCCCGCTGATGATCGGCGTCTTCCTCGGCAGCCTGGGCTTCCCGGTGGTGATGGTGCTGCAGCAGAACGGGCTGAACTGGAAGAAATGGAATCTGCACACCAAGCTGACCATCCAGGTCTCACTGATCCTGCTGGCCGCAGGCACCGTGCTCTGGGGCCTGATGGAGTGGGAGAACATGCGCACCATCGGCGGCATGAGCCTCGGTGACAAGGTCACGCATTCGCTCTTCGCCTCCGTGATGACCCGCTCCGGCGGCTTCAACCTGGTGGACCAGAACCAGATGGATTCCACCACCATGCTGCTGACCGACGCGCTGATGTTCGCCGGCGGCGGCTCGGCGTCGACGGCCGGCGGCATCAAGGTGACCACGATCGCGGTGATGTTCCTGGCGATCGTCGCCGAGGCCCGCGGCGACGCGGACGTGAAGGTCTACGGCCGCACCATCCCCGAGGGCACCATGCGGGTGGCCATCTCCGTCATCGTCGCCGGCGCCACCCTCGTGGCGGTCTCGGCCCTGCTGCTGCTCCAGATCAGCGGCGCGTCCCTGGACCGGGTGCTGTTTGAAACGATTTCCGCCTTCGCCACGGTGGGCCTGAGCACCAACCTCAGTGCCGAACTGCCCCCGGCAGGTGTCTATGTCCTCACCGTCCTGATGTTCGCCGGCCGCGTCGGCACCGTCACCCTCGCCGCTGGGTTGGCCTTGCGCCAGCGCAGCCAGTTGTACCACTACCCGGAAGAGAGACCGATCATTGGCTAGTTCCTCAGGCGCCGTCAACCGCCCCGCCCACAACGCGCCCGTGCTGGTGATCGGGCTGGGCCGCTTCGGCGCATCCACCGCAGAGCAGTTGGTCAAGCAGGGCCGCGAGGTGCTGGCGATCGAACGCGACCGGAGCCTCGTGCAGAAGTGGGCCAGCGTCCTGACCCACGTCGTGGAGGCCGACGCGACCAACATTGACGCCCTCCGCCAGCTCGGGGCCCAGGAATTCAGCTCAGCCGTCGTGGGCGTGGGCACCTCGATCGAGTCCTCGGTGCTGATCACGGTCAACCTGGTGGACCTCGGCATCGAGCATCTCTGGGTCAAGGCGATCACGCCCTCGCACGGCAAGATCCTGACCCGGATCGGCGCCAACCACGTGATCTATCCGGAGGCCGACGCCGGTGTCCGCGCCGCGCACCTGGTGTCCGGCCGGATGCTGGACTTCATCGAGTTCGACGACGACTTCGCGATCGTGAAGATGTACCCGCCGCGCGAAACGGTGGGATTCACGCTCGACGAGTCCAAGGTGCGCTCCAAGTACGGGGTCACGATTGTCGGCGTGAAGTCCCCGGGCGAGGACTTCACTTATGCCCGGCCCGAGACGAAGGTGTCCGCACGGGACATGCTCATCGTGTCCGGGCACGTGGACCTGCTGGAGCGGTTCGCCGCGAGGCCTTAGCGCCTGCGGCGGCCGGGACTAAGTCCCGCGACGGGGACGGCCGGGATCCTCCGGCGCAGCCGCCAGGTTCCTAGTGGCCGGGCCCTGGATGACGCTGCCGTCCGTGGCGAACCGGGAGCCGTGGCAGGGGCAGTCCCACGTCACGTCCGCCCGGTTGAACTCGACCGTGCAGCCAAGGTGGGTGCAGACCGCGGAGACCGCCTGGACGTCCCCCGCGGGACTGACGTACACGGCGGCCCTGGCACCCCTGACGTCCACCACCATCCCCTCTCCCGGGGCTATGTCCGCGAGGATGCCCTCCGCCGGAGCGGCAACGGCGGCCGTCGCCCCCTCGCCCGGACCCACGGGCACCTCCTGCGTTTCGCCGGCGCTGCGGTTGCTGTCGAACACCGCGGCCCACGGGTTCGCGGTACCGCAGAGCCTGTCCCGGAGGATCAAGGCGGCGGCGGTGCCGTTGGTAAGGCCCCACTTCCGCAGCCCCGTGATCACGTGGACATGCCGGTACTCCGGACCCATGAGGCCCACGTACGGCAGCCCGTCGGCAGGCATGGCGTCCTGGGTGGACCAGCGGAAGACGGTCTCCGCTGCGCCGAGTCGGTCGCGGGCAAAGACCGCGAGCCGGCCGTACCGTTCGGCAGAGTCGACGCTCTCGGTGGCCCGGTGCCCCTCGCCGCCGGCCAGCACATAGCTGGCGCCCTCGACTTCGACCGTCAGGATGGAGCGCATCGGCTCCTCAACGCTGACAAAGGTTGCGTCCAGCGCAGGACCGGCGCTCCGGGCGGCGACAATATACGACCGGTGCGCGTAGCACCGCGCATCGAAGCGTCCGTTGTCACCGAAGGGCAGGTTGGTCGCCACGATGATCTCCTTCGCCCGAACCGATCCCTGCCCGGTATCCACTACGGCCGGGGAACCGTCGCGGAAGCCCGTGGCGGGCGACTCCTCAAAGACGAAGCTGCCGTCCCCCTGCACGGCGCGGGCCAGGCCCTGCACGTATTTGAGCGCGTTCAGCTGAGCCTGGCCGTCGAACCGGACCGCGCCACGGACGGCGAAGGGCAGCGGCACATCCGCCGTGAACGACGCCGGGAGCCCCAGCCGCTCCGCCAGCGCGGCCTCCTCCCGGACCAGCGCAAGCGCCGGCCCGGTTTCGGCGTAGGTGTAGTTGGCCACCCGCCGGAAGCCGCAGTCGATGCCTTCTGCCGCGACGACGCCGGCAATGTGTGCAATCGCCGCCTCGTTGGCCTGCCCGTAAACCGCGGCCGCACCCGTGCCGTGGCGGGCCGCGAGCTCGGAGTAGGCGAGCCGGTGCAGCGAGGTGACCTTGCCCGTGGTGTTTCCGGTGACGCCGGTACCCACCCGCGAGGCCTCCAGCACCGCCACAGTCTGGCCCGCCCGCTTCAGGGCCAGCGCGGCGCTCAGCCCGGCGATGCCGCCGCCGATCACGGCAACGTCCACCTCCACGGGCGAGTCCGCGGACGCATCAAGGGACGCATACGAGGCGGTTCCGGCGGTGGCCGCCCAGAGCGAAAGGAGCCGTCCTGCGGGCTGTTCAGTCACGGTCCCGACCTCCACGCACTTGGTTCCCTCCGACGTCGGGCAGGTTCCTCCCGGCGTCGCTGGCTGGCTACCGCAGGATCAGGGCCCGGCGGTCGTTGCTGCTTTCGCGGCGGCTTTGGCCGCCTGCTTGCTGGCGCGCACCTTGCCAAGCGACTCCGGGTCCACGATGTCGGCGACGGACAGGAAGGCGTCCTGCTGGCCGTAGTGGCCGGCGGCCTGGCGCCACCCCTCGGCCCGGAGCCCGCACTGCTTTCCCAGCAGGGCCAGGAAGATCTTGGCTTTCTGCTCGCCGAATCCCGGCAGCGCCTTGAGCCGGCGCAGCACCTCCGGCCCGTCCGGCTTGCCCCGGGTCCAGATGGCGGTGGCGTCTCCGTTCCAGTCGCTGTGCACGGTTTCGGCAAGGGCCTGGACCCGGCCGGCCATTGAGCCGGGGAACCGGTGGACGGCCGGGCGTTCCTTGAACATCTCGACGAATGCCTGCGGATCGTATTCGGCGATCGCGGCCGGATCCATGGTGCCGAGGCGCGTCCGGATCTTTTCGGGGCCGGCAAATGCCGACTCCATGGTCACCTGCTGGTCCAGCAGCATGCCGGTGAGCAGCGCAAACGCGTCTTCGCTGAGCAGTTTGTCCGCCGCGGGATCGCCTGTGATGTGCAGTTCCATGGGTCCTATCCTGCCACCGGCGCCGGTCTCCGTCATGGCTTGCCGTGCCGTTAGCCGAGCTGCTTCGTGATTTCCGCGGCCCGCTCGGCGGCGGCGCGGGCGCCGTCGGCGATGATCGAGGGGAGGCCGCGCTCGTCGAAGGTGGCGATTGCCCGTTCGGTGGTCCCGTTCGGGCTGGTCACGGCCCGGCGCAGCGCGGTGGGGTCGGCGCCCGGCTCGGCGAGCATGAGCCCGGCGCCGGCGACCGTTTCGCGGGCCAGCAGCAGCGACAGCTCGGCGTCCAGGCCCAGTTCGGCCCCGGCGGCCGCCATGGCCTCGGCGAGGTAGAACGCGTAGGCAGGACCGGAGCCGCTGATCGCGGACAGCGCATCCACCTGTTCCTCGGGAATCTCGACGACCGTGCCGACGGCGGCGAAGATGTCCTTCGCCTGCTGCAGCT
Organism: Pseudarthrobacter sp. B907; assembly: GCF_040137805.1. Taxonomy (NCBI): domain Bacteria; kingdom Bacillati; phylum Actinomycetota; class Actinomycetes; order Micrococcales; family Micrococcaceae; genus Pseudarthrobacter; species Pseudarthrobacter sp. B907. The sequence continues at coordinate 244,142 of NZ_JBEEQE010000004.1, forward strand.
GCGCGGCCGAGCAGTGCTTCCCGGCGGAGACCGACACAACGCCGCGGCCCAGCCTCGCCGGCGTGTTCGGCATGGCGCGGATCACCGGCTGCCCCGCCGGAAGCGCCGCTTCCAGCTGCTCCAGCGACACTGCCGCAGCGACGCTCACGACGATCGTCTCGGGCGAGAGGGAACCGCTGATCTCCCGGGCCAGGTCCGCGATCCCCACCGGCTTGACGCCCAGGACGACGACGGCGGCGCCGGTGGCGGCTTGCGTGTTGTTCTCCGGTTCTTCTTCGCTGGCGATGGCCGTGATGCCGTGGTGCCGCTCGGCCAGCTCGGCGGCCCGTTCGGCATGCCGGACCGTGGCGACGACGTCGGCGGGGTCCGTCCCGCCGGCGATCATGCCGCTCATGATTGCCTCGTTCATCGACCCACAGCCCAGGAATGCGATTCGGTTGCTCATGCCCCCATCATTGCAGTCCGCCGCGATTCACAGCCAGCTCACATCCTCAGCGCAGCTTGCTCCCAAACTCCACGAATAACGTAGGAACTACCTCATTGAGGGTGCGAGTGATGATAGGCAGTCATGCGGATGTCTGCCCGGCACCGGGGGTCTGCAGCGGGTTTCCCCCATTTTCCCGCAGCGGGCCGCCGGTGCCTTCGCTTTTAACTTTCTGTTTGCGGCGCCCCGGTGCCGCGCCTAATGCTGGACGGGCCGCACTTCGATGGGAAGCGTGGTGGCGCGGGCCAGCTTTCCGGCCCAGCCGAGCGCCGCGTCGAGGTCCGGCGCCTCAATCACGGTGAATCCGCCGAGGTGCTCCTTCGCTTCGGCGAACGGTCCGTCCGTAATGAGCGTCTCCGCGCCCTGCTGCCGCACCACCGTGGCGGTGTCCGTGGGGTGGAGGCCCGCGGCGAACACCCAGGCGCCGGCAGCCTTCAGCTCCCGGTTCAAGGCCTCAAGGTTCGCCATGACGGGCGCCAGCACCTCCGGCGCAGGGGCGGGGCCGACGGGCTGGTAAACGCTGAGCAGGTACTGTGCCATGCTGTCCTCCTTGACGATTCGGCCGGTTCGTTTTCGGCCTTCCACCTACTCGACGAACGGCCTGCGCCAGAAACGACACACCGCCGCCGGAGAGTGCCTACGCCGCGTCCGGCCCCTCATCGCCGGGAGACTGCGGCTCGGCCGGGTCCTCGGCCATGGCAACGTGGGGTGCGGGCTGCAGCGGGCCCTCGGTGACCAGCTGGTCCAGCCGGCGGAGGATCAGCCCCTCCCGCAAGGCCCACGGACAAATCTCCAGGCTCGGGAACTCAAACATTTCAAGGGCAGCCTCCGCCACCAGCGCGCCGGCGAGCAGCTGTGGGGCGCGGGCTTCGGAGACGCCGGGGAGGTTCAGCCGGTCCTCCACTTCCATGGCGGAGATCCGTTGCGCCCAGAGGCCCAGGTCCGTGGCATGCAGTTCCCGCTTTACGTAGGGGCCGGCGCCGCTGGGGGCGGCCCCGGCGATGCGGGCCAGGGAGCGGAATGTCTTGGAGGTGCCGGCCACGTGGTTGGCCTTGCCGAGCTTGGCGATGTCCCGGACCGCCGGCTTCAGGGTGCTTCGGATGTAGCGTCGAAGCTCCTTGACGCTTTTCGCCGACGGCGGGTCCTCCTGCAGCCAGTCCCGGGTGAGCCGGCTCGCGCCGAGCGGGACCGACGTCGCAAGCTCGGGGAGCTCATCTTCCCCGTAGGCCATTTCAAAGGAACCGCCGCCGATGTCCAGGTTCAGCATGGGTCCCGCGCCCCAGCCGTACCAGCGGCGGACGGCGAAGAACGTCATTGACGCCTCCTCGCTGCCGGTCAGTTCCCGCAGCGTGACGGTGGTTTCGTGCTTGACCCGGGCGAGGACGGCGGCCCCGTTGGTAGCCTCGCGGATCGCGGAGGTACAGAACGCCAGCAGGTCCTCGGCCTTGTGCTTCGCCGCAAACTCCCAGGCTTCAAGGACGAACTCGATCAGCTCGTGCTGGCCGGCGTCGTTGATGTTGCCGTCCGCGTCGAGGAACTGCACCAGCGAGAGCGGACGTTTGTGCGAGGCGAACGGAACCGGGCGCGCGCCGGGGTGCGCATCCACCAGGAGGAGGTGGACGGTGTTTGAGCCGATATCGAGGACGCCAAGACGCATAGGGCCATTATTGTCCTCGGAGTGTCCCGGCCCTAACCGGGTACTGCCCCTGGGCGGGTCCCGCGGCTAGGCCTGGCTGCTGTCCTCGGCGTCCGGCTCCTCGTCGGAGGGCTTGAAGTCGCGGCGGATGTTGGCCACACCCTCCGGATCGATTTCGAAGCCGTAGACGGCGCCGGGGTTGATGACCATGCCGAGCTCGTCGCCGAGGTTTCCGATGATCGCCGCGCCCTGGGTGCCGAGCACATTCGGCGCCGCCTCGAGGTACTGCTCGGTGACACGGCTCGGGTGCGAGAAGACGGCCAGCACCGGCTTGCCCGCGGAGTTCGCCAGCACCAGCGGTTCGACCTGGGAATCCGGGCCCTCGATCGTATCGGAGCTGACGATGTACACCTCGTTGTTCAGGAAGGCCAGGATGACGTCCACCGGGTTGGCGTCCGGCTGCTCCCCGCGGGCGAGCATCTCTTCGAGGTCGTTGAGCGGCTGGTTGTCCAGGTGTGCGGGCTGTTCAGTCATGTTCCTACTCGATCACGTCCCGCCCGGGTCCGCAATTCCTCCCCCGCCCGGCCGGCCCACTCGCGGGTTCCGTCCAGGCTCGCGGTTTGGACGCCGCGAGCCCGGCTCGAAGCCGCGAGCCGACGGCAATCTCAGCGCCCGAGCACCCGAAGCAGCCTCGTCTTCAGCTCCTGCTCGCGGAACAGGTCCCGCCATTCGACCCGGATGAACTTCCAGCCCAGTTCCATCAAGGCCTTCTCGCGGCGCCGCTCCGCAAAAATGGCCTCGGCGGTGGGGGCGTAGTTGAAATATTTTCCGCGACCGTCAAACTCCAACGCGACCCGCCGCTCCGGCCACGCGCAGTCGAGCCTGCGAATCCCCAGCCGCGTCCGGACCTCGAACTGGAGCTGCGGAGCAGGAAGCCTCAGCCGCCGGACCAGGTCGCGAAGAAGGGTTTCACCCGGCGACTCGGAAAGGGGATCCGCATGGGCAACAACCTTCTTCAGGGCCGCGACACCCGGTGCCCTGCGGAGCCGGGCGCACTCCAGTTCCACCGCCTCCCGGCCGGCACCGAGCCGCAGGGCATGGTCCATCAAGATCAGTCCCTGCGAATAGTTCAGGACGAGGCAGCTGTCCGCGGCCGTTCGGGCCAACGACGTAACGCGATGCCCCGCCACGTGCACGACGTCGGCGGGAGCCAGCGCACGGGTATGCGCTTTCACGTCGCGCGCGTGGCCGCCGGACGACGGGAGAAACGGCACCGTGAGGTGGATGGTGTCGTCTACTTGCCAGAGAAAGAGGCCGTGGAGCCGGGCTGCCGTGGTGTGGCTGAACACGTAGGCGCCCGTTGAGCTAGTCAGACAGCGATGGGCGTAGGCCTCGATCCGGCATCGCGAGGCACCATCCGCATCGAGTGCTGCCCAAAAGGAGCGGCGGACGTAGCAGCCGCGGCGGAGCCGGACCAAAGCTCCTGCCCGGGTCAACTGCAGGATCTGCCGGGCGGATAGACCCCGGTCCAGCAGTTCCTCGGTGCGCCAGAGGTTGGCGGCGTCGGGAAGCCTCGCGGCCAGGGCTGCTGCCGGGGGCTCCTGGACCGCCGCTCTTGAAGGGACCGACTCCGCAGAATCGGCCCACACGGCGGCGAGGGGGTCCTCAGGCTCGGCGACGGGGTATTCCATGGCACCAGCCTGCCGCTGCGGACGCCTGCCCAAAAGTCCGTGAACCACCTATGTGCACAACCACTCGCGGGTTCCGTCCGCCGTCGGCGTCTTCGGACGTCGAGCTGGAACGGAACCCGCGAGCGGGATGTAAATGCCCCTACTTCTTGGCGGGGGCCTTCTTGCGGGCCGGGGCCTTGCGCGCCGTCGTCGTGCGTTTGACCGGGCCCTTGGCGCGCTTCTCGGCGAGGAGTTCGACGGCCTGTTCCCGGGTCAGCTCCTCGATGGAGGTGGACCGCGGCACGGTGATGTTGGTGATGCCGTCGGTGATGTACGGGCCGAAGCGGCCTTCCTTCACCACGATGTTCTTCTCCGAGACCGGGTCCGGGCCGAACTCCGCCAGCGGCGGCACGGCGGCGCGGGCGCCGCGCTGCTTGGGCTGGGAGTAGATCTCCAGCGCCTGCTCCAGCGTGATGGTGAAGATTTCCTCCTCCGAGCCGATGGAGCGGGAGTCGGTGCCCTTCTTCAGGTACGGGCCGAACCGGCCGTTCTGCACAGTGATGGGGTTGCCCTCGGCGTCCTGGCCGAGCACGCGCGGCAGGCTCATCAGCTGCAGGGCCTCATCCAGGGTGACCGTGTCCACGCCCATGGACGCAAACAGCGATCCGGTGCGGGGCTTGGCCTTGACGGGCTTCTTCGGCGGCTTCGGCTTGCCGTTTTTGTAGTACTCCACCGGCTGGTTGGCGAGCTGTTCGTCGGTCATCTCGGGGATGACCTCGGTGACGTACGCCCCGTAGCGGCCGTTCTTGGCCACGACGGTGTGCCCGGTGTGCGGGTCCGTGCCGAGCACGCGTTCCTCGGGGGCCGCGGTCTCCATCAGCTCGATGGCCTTGGCGGCGGTGAGCTCGTCCGGGGCCAGGTCCTCGGGGACGTTGGCGCGGGCCGACTCGACCACTTCGCCGGTCTTCGGGTCCACGGTGGGGACCGAGCTTTCCAGGTACGGGCCGAACTTGCCCACGCGCAGGGTGATGCCGTCGGTGATCGGGATGGAGTTGATTTCGCGGGCGTCGATCTCGCCAAGGTTGTTGACGATGCTCAGCAGCCCGGGCTCGGAATCGGCACCGAAGTAGAAGTGCTTGAGCCAGGCGGGTCCGGCCTCCTGGCCGTTGGCGATCTTGTCCAGGTCCGCTTCCATGTCCGCCGTGAAGTCGTAGTCCACGTAGTCGTGGAAGTGCTGTTCGAGCAGCCGGATCACGGAGAACGCGATCCAGCTCGGCACCAGCGCGGAGCCCTGCTTCCGGACGTAGCCGCGGTCCTGGATGGTGGAAATCGTGGAGGCGTAGGTCGACGGGCGGCCGATGCCCTTCTTTTCCAGTTCCGCGGTCAGCGACGCTTCGGTGTAGCGCGGCGGCGGCGAGGTCTCGTGCCCGACGGCGACGATCTCCGACGCAGTCAGCGCGTCGTCCTTGGCCACGTTGGGCAGCCGGCGCGCTTCCTCGGAGTCCTCGTCCCCGCGGCTCTCGTCCTTGCCTTCTTCGTAGGCGGCGAGGAAGCCCGGGAAGGTGATCACGGTGCCGGAGGCGGAGAACTCGGCGTCCCTGCCGTCGGTGGCGACGGCGCCGAGGCGGATGGTCGCCGTCGAACCCTTGGCGTCGGCCATCTGCGAGGCGACCGTGCGCTTCCAGATCAGCTCGTAGAGGCGGAACTCGTCGCCGGAGAGCTGCTTGGCGACCTGCGCCGGGGTGCGGAAGGAGTCACCGGCGGGACGGATGGCCTCGTGGGCCTCCTGCGCGTTGGCTGCCTTGCCGCTGTAGACGCGGGGCGACTGCGGAACGTACTCCGGACCGTACAGCTCCGAGGCCTGGCGCCGCGCGGCCGTGATGGCCTCGTTGCTCAGCGCGTTCGAGTCCGTACGCATATAGGTGATGTAGCCGTTTTCGTACAGCCGCTGGGCCACCTGCATGGTGCTCTTCGAGGAGAAGCGCAGCTTGCGGCCGGCCTCCTGTTGCAGCGTGGAGGTGGTGAACGGCGCCGCGGGACGGCGGGTGTAGGGCTTCGTGTCGACGGAACGGACCCGGAAGTCCGCCGTTTGCAGTCCCGCGGCGAGCGAGGTGGCGAGCTCCTCGTTGAGGTGCACAACGTTGCGGGAGGTCAGCTCGCCGTTGTCGTTGAAGTCGCGGCCGCTGGCGACCTTGGCGCCGTCGACGGACGCCAGTTTGGCCTTGAACGAGCCGGACTCGGCGCCGAACTGGCCGGTCAGGTCCCAGTAGGAGGCCGCCTTGAAGGCCATCCGTTCGCGTTCGCGGTCCACCACCATGCGGGTCACCACGGACTGCACGCGGCCGGCGGAGAGGCCGCGGGCCACCTTGCGCCACAGCACCGGGGAGATTTCGTAGCCGTAGAGGCGGTCCAGCACGCGGCGGGTTTCCTGCGCGTCCACCAGGTCCTGGTCCACGTCGCGCAGGTTGTCCATGGCGCGGTGGATGGCTTCCTTGGTGATTTCACCGAAGGTCATCCGGTACACCGGAACCTTGGGCTTGAGGACTTCCAGCAGGTGCCACGCGATGGCCTCGCCCTCGCGGTCCCCATCGGTTGCAAGGTAGAGCGCGTCGGCGCCCTTGAGCTGGGCCTTGAGCTCGGCCACCTTTTTCTTCTTGTCCGGGGACACCACGTAGTACGGCTTGAAGTCGTGCTCGATGTCGACGGCGAACTTGCCCAGCGGCGTTTTCTTCAGGTCTGCAGGGAGCTCCGAGGGCTGCGGAAGGTCGCGGATGTGACCGATGGAGGCCTCAACGATGAAACCCTCGCCCAGGTACTTGGCGATGGTCTTGCTCTTGGCGGGAGACTCCACAATCACGAGTTTCTTGCCGGTGGGGGCCTTGCTTGGCACGGTGCTCCTACAGAAAAAGGTGGCTCGGGCAGATGCGCCCATATCCGCCTAGTTCACCATATTTTGCAGATTCCCGCGCAACCGGGTCGAAACCATCACGGACCCAAGCCCCAGCCGGAGGCCGAAACGGGGGCGGCCGGGCGCATCCAGCCGCCGTCCGAATGGAATTCACGAACGGGCGCCGCCGCTCAGCCGGCCCGCAGCAGCTCCTCGATCCGATCCGGCGGCAGGACCCAGCCGCGCTGCCTCGCCGTCGACGGCCCCGCCACTGCAGTAAGGACGCCTACCATTCGGATGGATGCTGCGAAAAGGACACCGCCGCAGGGGCCGCGCCCGCCGCGGGCGCCCGCGGGGATCACGAACGAGGTGCCGCCGGCCACCGTGAAGGGCTTGCCGTCCCTGTCCTTGAACGGCACCGCGGAAAGTTTCAGCGTCTACGAGTACGGCAGGAAGGGCTGACGCGAACGCCGTCCGCAGCCGGACAGGCGTACCCCGGCCTCTGGCCCGGGGTTGCATCAGTAGATATAGTAAGCATACTGATGAGTGGTTCATCTCTTGTTGGTCCCCCGATTCCAATCAAAGGAGACACAGTGAGCACCAAGGTTGAAAAGCGCATTCTGGTCAACGTTCCCGTCAGCGTTGCCTATAACCAGTGGACCCAGTTCGAAGAGTTCCCGCACTTCATGGGCGGGGTAAAGAACGTCGAGCAGCTCAGCGACAACAGGCTTCAGTGGACCGCCGAGATCGGCGGGGTCCGCCGGCAGTGGCAGGCGCGGATCCTGGAGCAGGTCCCGGACCAGAAGGTGGCCTGGGCCGCGACGGAGGGCGCCACTAACGCCGGGTCCGTGACCTTCGAGGACCTCGGCGGCGGGCAGACCTCGGTCCAGCTCTCACTCGAGTACGAGCCCGAGGGCGTCGTGGAAAAGATCGGCGACAAGCTCAACGTCGTGGAAAAGCAGGCGGAGAGCGACCTGGAACGGTTCAAGGCCTTCATCGAGGACGAGGGCTACGCCACCGGAGCCTGGCGTGGCACCGTCGGTGAAGGCGTGCCAGCCGGAACGCCCGGAGTGGAGGACGCGGCCGCCTCACGCGGCGACAGCGGCAAGGCCGGCGTGTCCGGGAAGGTCGTTGCCGGCGTCGGCCTCGCCGCAGCAGCGGCCGCTGGCGTGGCCGCCGCCTCGGGACGCAAGGACGCCGACAGCGGAACGGCGCAGCCCGACACGACCGCTGTGCCGCCCGTCACCACGCCGACCACCACCGTCCCGCCGACAGGGACCGCGGGAAGCGTCTTCCCGGACGAAGGACTCGCGGACGGTACCGCCAGCCAGCCCGGCCCCCGCTCGGACGCCAAGCCGTTCGACCAGACGAACGGTCTGGTCGACATCGAGGGCGACTCGGACGAAACGGCTCTGAGCGACACGGCGAGCGAGGCGGAACGCAGGGCGCGCACCGAGGGCGGCCCCGGCACGCTCCCGCCCGCCGGCGGAAGCCTCGGCCAGCACTAGGACCCCCACATCCACGCAGAAGCCCCCGCCCGGATCCTCGGTTCGCGCGGGGGCTTCCGCGTTCGGGCATGGCGGGGCGTCGAGCGCCAAGCCGCGGTCGGATGCCCGCGACGCAGCGCCAGGTCGCGGCGCCGGACGCCGGGGCCCGGCTGTTCACTCTCAGAAAAATTAGTAAGCATGCTTGCCAAGGGACTAGTAAGCATGCTTAGGATAGATACATCGAAGGCCCAGCCGCAGGGCCCTTCGCTCGGCCGGAAGATCCCCCACCAGCCCGGCACCCCAAAACTGACGGCCTGCCGGCCAGGCGACACGCTCCGGCCGGAGCAACACCCACCGCAGTAAATGATTGAAATCCAAGGAGAGACCATGATCACCAAGGAACACATCAACGACCTGCTGAACCGCAAGGGCAACATCCTTTCCACCGACGGCGACAAGATCGGCTCCATCGGCCAGGTGTACGCCGACGACGAGAGCGGACAGCCCAGCTGGGTGACCGCGAAGACCGGCCTCTTCGGAAGCTCCGAGAGCTTCGTCCCGCTGGAGGGGGCCCGGATCGAAGGGGACGACGTCGTGGTCCCCTACCACAAAGACCTCGTCAAGGACGCCCCGCGCGTCGACGCTGACGGCCATCTGGAGCCCTCCGAGGAGGAGCGGCTGTACCAGCACTACCAGCTGAGCGGCGGCGGCCGGACCTACACGGACGCCACGACCGGCCATGACGCAGACTTCGCGGGCACCGCGGGCACCCATACGGGCCGCTACGACGACCGCGGGACCGTCGGTCGCGACACCTCCGGCCCGACCACGGACGACGCCATGACGCGCTCCGAGGAACGGCTGAACGTCGGAACCGAGACGCAGGATGCTGCCCGGGTCCGGCTGCGCAAGTACGTCACCACGGAAAACGTCACCCAGACCGTTCCGGTGCAGCGGGAGGAAGTCCGCGTTGAACGGGAGCCGATCACCGAGGCCAACCGCGGCCAGGCGATGTCCGGCCCGGACCTCAGCGAGGAAGAGCACGAGGTTGTCCTGCATGAGGAGCGGCCGGTCGTGGACAAGGAGACCGTCCCGGTGGAACGTGTCCGCCTCGACAAGGACACCGTGACCGACGAGGTCACGGTCGATGAGGAAGTCCGCAAGGAACGCATCGAAACCGACGGCACGGACGGCACCCGCCGCTAAAGGGGTTCCGCGCGGCCTACGCGCAACACCGAAGGCCGGGATGAGGGTCACCACCCTCGTCCCGGCCTTTTGCCGCGCCCGCGCCGGTGCTCAGGCGGGTGCTCAGGAGGCCGGCGCGGCGTTGCCCCGGTCGTCCGGGATCATCGACCACATGGTGGCCATCCGGACGGCCCCCTCGGGCACCCGGTCCGGGTCCTCAAGCTCGTAGTCCTTGAGCAGATCGAAGAGCTTTTCGTTCAACTCAGCCCGCTGCGCCGGGGTCAGGTACAGCAGGTTGCTGGCCAGCACGACGGAGGAAGTCCCGTCCACAACCTCGCCGCGCTGGCGCTGTTCGTCCCGGGTCCGGGCGTAGGCGTTGACGCGCCGGCGGTAGGCATCCAGCTCCAGGTCCAGCACGGCGAATTCCGGGCTCGCCACTCCCCCACCGGAGTTGATGGTGAAGTCCGTGCCGGCGGCTTTCCAGCGGCGTTCCCGGGCGTCGCCGGCAGTGGCGGCCGGCACCACGATGCCCCACTTCTGCAGGGCGCGCAGGTGGTAGCTCATGGCGCTGGGGGTCAGGCCGGTCTGGGCGGCCAGTTCGGTGGCGGTCCGGCTGACCTGAGTGGAATACAGCTCGGAAATCACCTCGAGCCTCGCGGCGTGGGCCAGGGCCCGGATCGCCTTCGGGTCGGTGATCTCGACCTTCTTCTCCGGACGCTGCCGTCGCTTGGCGGCCGGAGCGGCGGACAGTTCCGCCTTCGGTATTTCTGCATTCACGCTTCCAGTCTACCGACGCCCGCCAAACTGTGAAAGGAATGCTTGACACTGCGATTCGGGGCGGGCTACCTTTCTACTTATGAAACAGATACTTCATAAATGGCGGAGCGCATCCGGTGTCTCTCCGCTGTGGCGCAACCGCGACTTTCTGCTCGCCAGCAGCTCCCGGTTCCTGGCCACGGCCGGCATGGGCGCCGTCGTGGTCAGCATCATGCTGCACCTCCAGAACGTTTCGGCCGCGGGCCCGACGGCGGCTGCCGGACCGTGGCTGGTAGCGGGGTACCTGCTGTGTTCGGCGCTGCCGCTGGTGGTGCTGGCGCCCTGGGCGGGCCGGCTGGCGGACACCCGGGACTCCCGCACGCTGGCGACGGCGGCCTCCCTGCTCAGCGCCGCCGCCGTCGCGGGGATGGGCGTCAGCCTGCAGTTCGTGGACCACCACATCCCGGTGCTGTTCGCCCTGACCTTCCTGCTCGACGCCGCGCAGGCCGTGGCCGGCCCCACCTGGCAGGCGCTGCTGCCCAGGATCGTCGGCGAGGAACGCACCCCGCGGGCGATGGGCACCATGCAGGCCACCGTCATGATTGCGGGCATGGCCGGCCCGGCGGCGGGCGGGCTGCTCAGCGGCTGGGGCGGCTCGGGGGCCGTGTTCGGCGTCGCGAGCGGCTGCTATCTGGCCATGGGCGCCGGCGCGCTGCTGATCCGGACCCGGCGCGGCACCGCTGCGGAACTCACGGGCCGGGAAGCGCCGGCGCTGCTGGACGGCCTGCGGCTGATCCGCCGGGACGCCCTGGTGTGGGCCCTGGTGCTGGGCGCACTGTTCTTTATCGTCGTGGGCGAAGCGACCAATGTACTCGAGGTCTTCCTGGCCCGTGGTGAGCTGGGCGCCACCGAGACCCAGTACGGGCTGCTGGCAGCGGCCTTCGGGCTGGGCATGGCGGCCGGTGCCGCGCTGGCGGGACGCATCAGGACGCCGCCGGCCCGGCTTCGGGTGCTGCTGGCCTCGATGGTCCTGACCTCGGCCTTCCTGGGGGTGATGGCGCTGGTGCCCACCGTGGAGCTCCTCTTCGTGGCCTACACGGCGATGGGTACCGCCTGCGGCGCCCTGAACGCGTGCTTTGGGGCCATCGCGATCCTGTGCATCCCGGAAAGCGGGCGCGGCCAGGCGATAGCGATCATAGGCGGCATGACCCGGGCGGTGTCCATCGCCGCCCTGGCCATCGGCGGTCTCCTGGGCGCGCTGTTGCCGATCCGGCTGAGCTTCCTCATCACCGGCGCAGGCGGTGTGCTCGTGGCCCTGGCCGTCACCGCCTATGTGCTGCCCCGGTTCGGCCGCGAGGGCGCGGCAGTCCCGGCGGCGCCGGCGGCGGCCGCGCCGTCATCGGTTCCGGCCGCCGTTGCGCCCGTCTCAGGCGGGGAGCAGGAAGCCGTCGCGCACCAGGTTGGCCACCTCGCTGAGGACCCCCTCGCGGAAGGCCGCGCTGTCGTAGCCCTCGTACCCGCCCAGCAGGGCCTCCAGGGCACCGATGATCTGCCCGACGGAGAGCTCGCCGTCGCACGCTGAGACGAAGCCGGCCAGTTCGGTGCTGAGCAGGTTGGTGCGGCGGAGCCCGGCGCCCTGGCGCAGCAGGATTACGCCGAGGTGTTCGGCGCCGGGGCGCTGGTGCCGCTCCTCCGTGACGTCGTCGGCCACCAGCAGGTGCGCGGATTCCAAGTCGTGGGCGGCGAGCCAGTCGGCGCGCTCGACGGCGGCGCCGAGGTGCGGGCCGACGGGCTGTTCGATCGGGTAGGTGATCTCCTCGAAGCGGGAGATCACCGGCCGGCCGCCGGCCGCGGGTCGCCGCAGCCAGATCATCCCGAAGCCGATGGCCGCCACGTCCCGGGACGCGAAGTCGTTCAGGTAGGCGGCGTATGAGTCCTGATAGAGCCGCCGGTCGCGGGCCTCGGAGGCGTCCTGCAGCCAGGTTTCGGCGTACTGTTCAGGGCTGACCTGCTCGCGCTGGATGAACCAGGCGTCGGCGTCGGGGCTGACCCAGGACTGCGGCCGGTCCGCCCACGCGGCGCCGGCCCGGATCTCCCAGTTGCCGAGCAGCTGGGCCGTTCCGCCGGGCGTGAGGACCGAGGGCAGATCCCGGACCAGGGCGGCGACGATGTCGTCTCCCGGCAGGCCGCCGTCACGGTAGGTGAACTGGTCCGCCGCGGCCTCCCCGGAGCTGCGCGGGGTGATCACGAACGGCGGGTTGGAGACCACCAGCTCGAATTTCTCCCCCGCGACGGGATCCAGCAGCGAACCCAGCCGCAGGCTCACCCGGGCCTCCAGGGCGGCGGGGTCCAGGTGCAGCGCCCCGGCGTTCAGCAGCAGGTTGAAGCGGGTGAACGCCAGCGCCCGGTCCGAGATGTCGGTGGCGGTGACGTGCTCGGCATGGTGCAGCAGGTGGAAGGTCTGGATGCCGCAGCCGGTGCCGAGGTCCAGGGCGCGGGCCACATGCCGGCGGGCGGTTACCTGGACCAGGGTGGTGGACGCCTGCCCGATCCCCAGCACGTGGTCGTGGCGCAGCACGCCCGGGCGCTGGTACGCGGCCAGGTCGCTGGCCACCCAGAGCTCGGCGCCGCCGCTGCTGACGGTATCTTCGCCCTGGGCGCCGTCGTCGGAACTGCCCTCCCAGCCGTACGGGCGGAGGTCCACCTTTGCCTGCACCCGGCCTTCCCCGGACGGCTCCACCAGGCCTAGCTCCAGCAGCCCCGCCGTGCGGATGCCCGGCAGGGCGGCGTCGAGGGTCCCGGCGGGCTGCGGTTCGGCCAGCAGCCACAGGCGGACGACGGCGGCGAGCGCCGCCGTCGTCTCGTCGCCGGCGGCGGCCTCGGTGGCGATCAGGGCCGGGACGAGCTGGTCCCGGGCCAGCGCCGCGTGGGCGGCGTGGCCCAGGAGCCCGGCGACGCCGTCGACCGTGTAGCCGATCCGGCGCAGGTCCCCCGCGAGCGCCGTGAGCAGGTCCGGGAGGTCGCTGCGCGGAGCGTCGGGGGTGTTGCCGGCCGTGAAGAGCGTTGAGGGGGTCACCGGACAAGTTTAGGCGCGGCGCGTGCCCCGCGCGGTCCGCGGTCCTGGGTCCGGGGTCAGGGGTCCGGCAGGGGCTGCGGCCTCAGAGGTGCTTCCGTGCGTAGGCCTGCAGCGCGTCCCGCACGAACGCCGCCCCGGCGGCCCCGCCGTAGTTCGCGGCGAAGCGCGGATCCGCCACGTACGTCTCGCCGAGGCCGGACACGTAGTCCTTCACGCTCCCGCCGGCTGCGGCCGGGGTGCCCGGAATGGCGCTGAGCCACTCGACCTGGCGCCGGGCCAGATCCTGCGCCTCCGGGCCGTCCGGGGCGGCGCCCGATTCCGCCGCCGCTGTCCAGTCGTCGCGAAGCTGGCGGGACGCCTGCTTCCAGGTGTCCTTGTCGGCCGCCCCCATGCCGCGCCACCACGTGTCGCCCTGCGCGTAGGCGTCCTTGCCCCAGCGTTCCTCCACCTCCTCCTGGTACCGGGTGTGGTCGAAACCGTCGAACATCTTCTCTGCCATGATTTCCCTTCCTGCCTGCACTGCCTCGATGGTGTGCTGGACCGACGCGATCTGCCGTGCCAGCCGGTCCTGTTCCTGTTTCAGCCACTCAAGGTGGCCCACCAGCGCGGTTTCCGCCGGCCGCTCCTGGGCGAGGACCTCGGCGATCGCCGGCAGGCCCAGGCCCAGTTCGCGCAGGAGCAGGATGCGCTGCAGCCGGAGCAGGGCGGGCTGGTCGTAGTAGCGGTAGCCGTTGTCCCCGGTGCGGCTGGGCTTGAGCAGCCCGACGCCGGCGTAGTGCCGCAGCGTCCGGCTCGTGGTGCCGGCAAGCTTGGCGATCTGCTGGACGGACCACTCCACGGTGCCTCCTCCCGCGCCGACCGGTCTCTCCGGCCCGCTACAGCGAGCCTAGATGTTGACGCTGCGTCAAGGTCAAGCCCTGCCGGGTTCGCGGGACTCGGGCCGGGCGTACCATGGACCCATGCACAGGCAGCAGCGATTTATCAGCCCTCGGCCGTTTACCGGCCGCACGGGCTTTCTGACGCGCGCCTGACTGTGGCCGCCGGGGTCCGTCCGGCACAGCGGTTGAGGGTGATATCTCCTCCCCGCCCCCAAAAAAACCAAGGACCCCGCCATGAAGACATACCTTTCCCTGCCCGAGCTGAACTCCGCCCTCGCCGTCCGCGACCTGTCGGACCCCGCCGCCGGCCCTCACGCGCTCCAACTGCTGCTGGCCGACGTGGCCGCCGGCCTGAAGCGGCTCTGGGACATACCCNAACTCCGCCCTCGCCGTCCGCGACCTGTCGGACCCCGCCGCCGGCCCTCACGCGCTCCAACTGCTGCTGGCCGACGTGGCCGCCGGCCTGAAGCGGCTCTGGGACATACCCGCCACAACTCACCGCCACAGCCCCCTCGTGGCCACCGCCGACAACTACGACCGGCTGGGGTATTCGCCGGACGACGTCACCCGGGACTCTCGTTACTCGCGCCACGTCAGCCCCACGGTGATGCTCCGCAGCCACACGTCGGCCGGCGTCCCGGCCCTGCTGGACACGCTCCGCAGCGAGCTCGGCCACTATGACCGGCTCCATGTGCTGCCGGGTCTCGTCTACCGGCGCGACGCGGTGGACCGGACCCATGTCGGCGCGCCGCACCAGGTCGACCTGTGGCGGCTCAAGGCCCGCGGCCTGCTCGGTCCGGCCGAACTGCACGCGATGATGGCCGCTGTGGTGGAAGCCGTGCTCCCGGCTGCGCAATATCCGGATGTCCAGTGGCGGGCCACACCCGCGGAGCACACTTACACGGCGATGGGTCAGCAGCTGGACGTGCTGGTCACCGGGCCCGACGGCGGCCGCGAGTGGCTGGAACTTGCCGAGTGCGGGCTCGTGGCGGCGCGGGTACTGCGCGGCTCCGGGCTGGATCCCCGCCGCTGGGCCGGGCTGGCCCTGGGCCTGGGTCTGGACCGGGCGCTGATGCTGCGCAAGGGCATCCAGGACATCCGCCTGCTGCGGTCGGAGCATCCGGAGGTCCAGGCCCAGCTGCAGGACCTGCGCCCGTACCGGCCGGTGTCGGCTATGCCCGAGATCCGGCGCGACCTGTCCCTGGTCCTGGGCGCGGCAGAGGATGCCGACGGCGAGCTGCTGGGCGACCTGGCCCGCACCGCACTCGGGGCGGACGCCGATCTGCTGGCATCCCTCGAGGTACTGGCCGTGACGCCAGCAGCCGAACTGCCGCGGGCCGCCGTCGAACGCCTCCGGCTGGCCCCGGGCCAGGTGAACGTCCTGATCCGGCTGGTCCTGCAGCCGCTGGACCGGACGCTGACCGACGCGGAGGCGAACCGGCTGCGGAACCGGGTGTACGTTGCCCTGCACAGGGGGCCGGTGCTGGAGCTGATCGCGGGCTAGCGTGGGCCGGGCCGGGGAGGGGCGCTGGAGCCGGTAAGTTGGAGGCATGCTTTTTGCTCCTCCGCTTCCGGCCCGCTCCCGCGCGTTCCGGCGCGCCCTTGCGGCGGCGGCCGTTGCCGCAGTCGTGCTCGGCGCCTCGGCGTGTTCCCCCGCCGGCTCCATCGAATCCGCCAACGTGGATACTTGGAAGGCCACCGCCCTGCCGCCGGCCGGCGGGATCGTCCTGGCGGACGCGGGAAAGATCCTCAACCGGGATCCAATCGCCCGGGAGGCCACCGTCCCGGCCGGCAGCTACATCCTCACCATGACCTGCGACGGCGGCGGCAAGGAATTCTTCGACGTCTCCCTCGACGGCAAACGGCTGGCAGAGTCGGGAGCCGCCTGCAACGGGAGCCGGGAAACCGCCAGGATCAAGGTTCCCGCCGCGGGCCGGCTGACGATCAGCGCCTCCAGCGTGGACGCCCCGCTTATCTTTGCCTACCAGCTGATGCCCGCCAGCTGAGCTAAGCCGCAGCTCGTTCCGCCGACGGCCACGCTGAGGTCTAAGCCCCGGCGTTCCGGGCCGATCGGCTCTGGTCCGGCGCCGCGGCCGGGCCTACAGTCGGAGTATGCCCACCGCGCAGGCACCCCGGCCGCCGCGGTCGCGCGGCGCGGTCGCCGCCGTCGCGCTTGCCGCCGTCGTGGCCTGCGGGCTGTCCGCTTGCGAGTATGAGTACGACGACGGGTTGTCCGCCGACGATCTGCCTTCCCCGTCGGTGACGTATACCGACGCGGCGCTTCCTGAGGATCCCGCCATGAACCTGCCGGTGACCGGGGCGGACTTGAACCACTGGGTGGCGGAGGTGCTGCCCGAGATCCATGGCCAGGTTTTTCACACCGGCTACGGGTTCCTGGACGCGGGGGCGACGCGCAACGAAACCACAACGCAGTTGCCGAGCGGGACGTACGCCCTCACACTGGTCTGCCGGAGCACCCGGCGGGTGTCGTTCACTATCCGGGACAAGGAGAGCATCCTGGTGGATCTGAGCCTGCGGTGCGGCACCTCGCGGGTCAACGTGGTCCAGCTTTCCGCGGACACGGTACTGACGGTCCTGGTCGAGTCGCTGGCGCCGGCGAACTTCGCCTACCGCGTCAGCCGGCTCTGAGTCCTGGCCTCAGGCGGCGCAGCCGTCCGGGCAGCCGTCCGGGCAGCGCAGCGTGGCCGGATCCGAGGCGCAGTCGGCACAGTAGAGCGTCAGTGTGCGGCAGCTCGGGTTGGAGCAGTTCTCGAATTTGCTGGTGGGCGCTTCGCAGCGGACGCACTGGCCGATGGTCTTGGCGTCCTCGCTGAATTCGAGGTGCATGCGCTTGTCGAACACGTAGAGCGATCCCTCCCAGAGCCCCTGGTCCTTGAACGCCTCGCCGTAGCGGACGATCCCGCCGTCGAGCTGGTAAACCTCTTTGAAGCCGCGGTTGACCATAAGGCTGGAGAGGACCTCGCAGCGGATGCCGCCGGTGCAGTAGGTGACCACCGGCTTGTCTTTGAGGGCGTCGTACTTGCCCGAGTCGAGTTCCCTGATGAAATCGTGGGTGGTCGCAACGTCGGGGACCACCGCGTCCTTGAACTTGCCGATCTGGGCTTCGAAGCCGTTGCGCCCGTCGAAGAACACCACTTCGTCGCCGGCCTGCTTCTTCTCCGCGACCAGCCGGTGCAGTTCCTCGGGGGCAAGGTGGGTGCCGCCGCCGACGACGCCGTTTTCGTCCACTTTGAGCTCTCCGGGGGCGCCGAAGGAGACAATCTCCTCGCGTACTTTCACGCTGAGCCGGGGGAAGTCCTCGGCCCCGCCGTCGGACCATTTCACGTCGATGCCGCGGAAGCCCTTGTATTCGCGGGTCGTCTTGACGTACTGCTTGACGGCTCCGATTTCGCCGCCGACGGTTGCGTTGATGCCGTCTTCGGAGATGATGATCCGGCCGGTCAGCCCGTGTTTCTCGCAGAGGGCCCGCTGCCAGAGCCGGACGGCCTCCGGGTCCGCGATCGGGGTAAAGCCGTAGAAGAGCACAATTCGATTCACGTATTTAAGCGTACTGGGCGGGGCAAAACGCGATGCCGGCCCGGGCGTGAATCGTTGCGCTGCGCCGTCCCGCGGTGCCGTCCGACGGCGGGGGCACGGCCGTGCGCCGGTTGGGTCGCCGGTTGGGTCTCGGGTTGGTTCGCGGCACCGGCGGCGCCGTTGTCGAGTCACAATTGCGTAAGCAAGCGCCGTCACAGAACCCGGCCCCTGTTGCTTGTGCCGGGGCTGGAATACGCTCATGTCATGAGTCTTGACGCCATGGTTGAAGACACCACCCACCTCCTTGAGGTCTGGGTTGCCGGGTGGGCCGGTTGCCGGGGTTATGAGACGCGCAGGGAGGGCCGCTTTCCCGCGGTGCTGAGAGCGGACACCACCCACGAATGGGAGTATTTCGCCTATGATCCCTCGGACTCGGAGTTTGCGGACCTGGCCGTCAAGACCGCCGAGGTCCCGGCCCGGATCCTCACGGTCCTCACAAACGATGTGCCCCGCTACACTTCCCTGGCCGCGCAGCACCGGCTGAACGTCACCTCCGCGTCGCAGACCATGATGATCGTGGACATGGAGACCCAGGACGCCGAAGATCCCTGGCTTCCGGACGACGACCTCCGGTGGGTGCCCACAACCGCGGGCGGCGTCCACCACGCCGTCGTCTATGCCGGCGACGAGGTCGCTGCCAGCGGGCGGGTGTTCGTCGCCGACCACACCGCCGTCTTCGACCGGATCGTCACGGAGCCGGGCTTCCAGCGGCGGGGGCTCGGCAGCTTCATCATGCGGGCCCTGGCCGCGCAGGCCTTCGAGCACGACGTCGAAGGCGGACTCCTGCTTGCCTCGCTGGACGGCCAGCAGCTGTACTCACATCTGGGCTGGACCACGGTGTGCCACGTGCTGATGCTCTCTTCCTCGGACGAGGGCGCCGATCTTTCCGTGGAGTGAGGCCGATTGCCGCCCGGGGGTGAGGCCGAAACCTGCCCTGCACGCGGTCCCGGACAGCAGGGGCTTCTGACGGGCGATTTGAGCCCGGGTGAAACAATGTTGGAGTGAATCCCCATGAGTCCCTGATCCCGTTGCTGGGCCGCGGCCCGGACCCGGAGCAGCTGCGGCATGTGAGGACGATCCCGGCCCGGATGGCCGTCAATGAGCCGTGGCCGGAGTGGGTCCATCCGGATCTGGTGCAGGCCTACGGCTCGCTCGGCATCCACGAGCCCTACCGCCACCAGGTCCAGGCCGCCGACCTGGCCCACGCGGGCGAACACGTGGTGATCGCCACCGGCACCGCCTCGGGCAAGTCCCTGGCCTACCAACTGCCGGCGCTGGACGCGGTCCACCGCTCCGAGCTGCGTGTCCTGGCCGATCCCGGCAAGATCCACGACGACGGCGCCGTGACGCTCTACCTCTCCCCCACCAAGGCCCTGGCCGCCGACCAGCTGGCCGCCATCCGCTCGCTCCAGCTGCCCACCGTCCGCGCCGAAACGTATGACGGCGACACCGACCCTGCTTCCCGGCGCTGGATCCGGGACCACGCCAACGTGATCCTGGCCAATCCCGACATGCTGCACTTCGGGATCCTTCCGAACCACGCCTGGTGGGCCCGCTTCTTCCGCCGGCTGCGCTACGTGATTGTGGACGAGGCGCACAGCTACCGCGGTGTTTTCGGCTCGCATGTGGCCAACCTGATGCGCCGGCTCCGGCGGATCTGCGCCTACTACAGTCCCGGCGCCGGCCATCCGGGGCCCGTGTTCATCGCCGCTTCGGCCACCGCGTCCGATCCCGGAACGTCTTTCGGCCGGCTCATCGGCGCCCCCGTCCGGGCGGTGTCCGAGGACTGCTCGCCGCACGGGGCCACCACCGTGGCGTTCTGGGAACCGGCCCTGACGGAGCTGCGCGGCGAGAACGGGGCCAAGGAGCGCCGGACCGCCGTAGCCGAAACCTCGGATCTGCTGGCGAACCTGGTTTCCTCCCGGATCCGGACCATCGCGTTCATCAAGTCCCGGCGCGGGGCCGAGACGATCGCCTCCATCACCAAACGCCTCCTGGACGAGGTGGACCCGAGCCTGCCGCAGCGGGTGGCGGCCTACCGTTCCGGGTACCTGCCGGAGGAACGGCGGGCACTGGAAAAGGCGCTGCGCTCCGGCGAGCTGCTGGGCGTTTCCAGCACCTCGGCGTTGGAACTGGGCATCGACATTTCGGGCCTCGACGCGGTCCTGGTCGCCGGCTGGCCGGGAACCCGGGCATCGCTGTTCCAACAGATCGGCCGGGCGGGCCGCGCCGGGCAGGATGCCATCGCCGCGTTCGTCGCGAGCGACGATCCGCTCGACACGTATCTGGTGAACCACCCGGAGGCGATCTTCGACGTCTCGGTGGAGGCCACGGTCTTCGACCCCTCCAATCCGTATGTGCTGGGACCCCACCTGTGCGCGGCCGCGGCGGAATTACCGCTGGGCTACTCGGAGCTGGAGCTGTTCGGCCCCACCGCCGAGAAGTTGCTGGACCAGCTGGTCGTCCAGGGCTACTTGCGCAAACGTCCCGCCGGTTGGTTCTGGACCCACCCGCAGAGCGCCGCGGCCATGGTGAATCTGCGGGCGGACGGCGGCGGCCCGGTGAGTATTGTGGACGCTGACACCGGTTCGCTGCTCGGCACGATGGATTCGCCGCAGACGCACTACCAGGCGCACACCGGCGCCATCTACGTCCATCAGGGTGAGAGCTATGTCGTCGAGGACCTGAACGAAGGCGAACACTGCGTTGTGGTGCGGCGCGCCAACCCCGACTACTACACGACGGCGCGCGACGTGACCCAGATCGAGGTGCTGGAGACGCTCCGCACGACGCAGTGGGGTGACGTTGCGGTGCATTTCGGCGATGTGAAAGTGACGACACAGGTGGTCTCCTTCCAGCGAAAGGCGCTGATTTCAAACGAGATCCTCGGCGAGGAACCGCTGCAACTGGGGGCCCGGGATCTCTTCACCAAGGCTGTCTGGTTCGTGATGGACAACAGGTCTCTGACGGGCGCCGGGCTGATAGAGGCGCAGTTCCCCGGCGCCTTGCACGCCGCCGAGCACGCTGCCATCGGGTTGCTGCCGCTGGTGGCGTCCAGCGACAGGTGGGACATCGGCGGGGTCTCCACGGCGATCCACGCCGACACCGGAGTCCCGACGATTTTCGTGTACGACGGCCACCCGGGGGGTGCCGGCTTCGCCGAGCGCGGCTACGACAAGGCCCGGGTGTGGCTCGCTGCGACGCGCGATGCGATCAAGGCCTGCGAATGCGAGTCCGGCTGCCCGTCGTGCGTCCAGTCCCCCAAATGCGGCAACAAGAACAACCCGCTGGACAAGGACGCTGCCGTCACGCTGATCGAGATGCTGCTGACCGACGCCACGGACCTGATGGGCGGCCCCGCCGGGGAGTCGGCGACCCCGGTCGCGGGGGCCGCCGGCCCGGTGGCCAGCCCGGCCGGGTAGCCGGCGCTGCCGGGCGGACCAGCAGTGTGTGGGCCAGACGGGCCGGAGGGCCCAGCAGCCCGGACCGGCAGGCGGCGTTACCCGCCGCCGGTCCCCGGCGGTCCTCGGGCGGGCTCCGGCGGCCCGTCTTCCCCGGCTGGCGGCGGTCCCGCCCGGGCAAGCCCCATAGCCGGCCCGAACATGCCGTGGAAGGGGAGTTCCGTCCGGACCTGGACGGTGTCGCCGAATACCACCGAACAACCCACTAACCGGGCGCCGTGCCGGCCGGCGACCTCGGCGCCGACGGCACACGGTTCCCCGGGTGTAAGGCCGCGGGCGGCGTCCGCCGCTGCGAGCGCCGCCAGATCCGCCGCCGAGGCGGCTTTCGCGACCAGCGCCGCGGCCTGGGCCAGCAGCACCACGGCGCTCACTGCCAGCAGCAGCACCAGCCCGAGGCCCACGGCGAGAACGGTGCCCGCGCCGAGCTCCGAGTTCCTTACGAGGACGGCCATCATGCATCCCTGGTCAGGCCGTGGGGCGCCGTCGCTGGAGCGGAGAGCGCCGCGGCGTCCGTGGACTCACGCCGCGCCCAGGCCTTCGCCGTGAGGGTCCACGGGATCAGGGAAGCCGCCGCTCCGCTGACAGTTCCGGACACCGTTACGCTGAGCCAGATTCCGTCGGCAGTCACGGTTGACCGCGCCGATTCTCCGGCGAGCTGCCGGACGATGCCACCTACAGCAGCGGCGTCCTCACCGCGAGCGAGGGCCCGGGCGCCGGCCCGGGCCGCCTCCTCGAGCCGGAGTTGCGTCAACCCGGCGGCGGAACCGGCCAGCAGCAGGCCAAGGACCAGGAGGACGGCCGGCAGTGCGACGGCGAATTCGGCCGTCACGGCACCCCGGCCCGCTGCGGACCGGGGTAAGGGCCGCGGGGTCCCCGGATTCCCGGAGCCGCGGGAGCGTGCCGGCCCGGCTGACGAACCCCGCGGCACGCCGTTCACGGCAGCGCGAGGGCCGTGCGGATGATGTTTAGCAGGAACCCCCGGACCTCGTCGCTGCGCATGATGAGGACCAGCAGGCCGGCAAACCCGACGGCGGCGAGGGTAGCGATGGCATACTCGGCGGTCGCCATCCCCGCTTCGGAATGGCGGAGTTTCCGCTGCCGGCGTGCGGGCCTGGGGAAGACCTGCACCGGCGGTGCCTGCCGGGCGCCCGGGTAAATTTCGCGTACGTCCGCGCTTGCGGTTTCGTCCTGCGCTCGGTCGGGGCCGGCGGGGGCGTTTCGGTGGAAAGTCATGAGCGTTCCTCTCGGGAGATTCCGGCACGGTCACCGGCTGATTCCAATCTGCGTTGCCCGGCCGCGGCGGGTAAGAGTGCTGAGGTCCCAAGTGGATAAATCCGGGTGTGGAGGAGAAGTCGCGGCCCGGAAGCGGCCCGTTCCGGTGGCGGCCCGGCGTCTCGTTCCTGCGGCGACCCCCGGACCGGCGGCTTGCTCCTCGGTGTGCCGGGACTCATGCGCCCGGGGGCAGAAGCGCAAGCAGCACCGGCACGATGCCCAGGCAAACGAAGGCGGGCAGCGAGCAGAGCCCCAGCGGGATGACCAGCTTCACGCCCAGCGCGGCGGCGCGGCGCTCGGCATCCCGGAACTGCTCGCGGCGCAGCCGGGCCGCCTGCGCGTAAAGGATGGCCGCCGAGGGCACTCCGGTCTTCGCCGCGAAATCCAAGGCTTCCTTGAGTGCCAGCACCGGGGCGGGAACGGGACCGGAGCCCCGCCAGGCGGTCTCCCAGTCGGCGCCGATCGCTAGGGCGGAGATGACCGGCACCAACGGGCGGCGCAACGCGTCGGAGGCGTGCCCAGCGAGCAGTTCCAGCGAGCGGCCAAGCCCGGAGCCGGCGTCCAGCATGGCGCCGATCAGTTCCAGCATCAGCGCGGGATCCCGGAGCCCGAGATCAGGGCCCTCCGGGTGGCCGCCGCCCTTGACGCGGCCGGCCGAGCTCTCGGGCCGGTGCTGGTCCTGAATCCTCCAGCGCCGGTCCTCCCACCGCCGGTCCGTGCCAGCCACGACCACCGCCGCGGCCAGCAGGACGGCCACCGCGAGCGGGCCCGGGGGCAGGATCACGGCCGCCGCCCGGCCGCGGCCCGGACGAGGCGGGCGGACCAGATCCGGCCGGCCGCGGTGAGGGCCACCCCCGCGCCGAGAGCCGCCGTGCCCCAGGGAGTGCCGAGCAGGATGGTCCACGGATCCACCCCGAGCAGTACCCCGATTCCGAGCCCCAGGAAGGGCAGCCAGGTCAGGATCCGGACCGTGGCTTTAGGCCCGGCGAGCGCGGTCTGCCGGGCGGCCCGGGCGTCGCCGTCGGATTCCAGGTGGGCGGCGAAACGCGTCAGGACGTCGGCGAGCGGGCAGCCGCTGGCCTCGGCCACGTCGAAGCACGCGGCAAGCTCCATCCAGACCGCCCGTTCCCTCCGGTCATAACTCCGGGGGCCGCCCCGTCCGTGGTCCGGGGAGGCTCGCGTTCGAATGGCCGCTGCCACCGGGGATCCCCGCAGGGCAGCAGCCCGGGCAGCGGCCACGATGTCCCGCGACGTCGCACCTAGGGCACCGGCGCGGCCTGGCAACCCGTCCCGCCGCCCGGAGCCGTCCGTTGGGAAGCCCTCCGGCGACGGGTCCCCGTAGAGCAGCCAGAGGTCCTCCCACAGCTGGGCAGGCGCCCGTCCGCCCTTCAGCAGGGCAGCCAGCTGTTGCGCGAGCACGGTCATGGGAACCTCCGAGCGGGTTGCCCGCCCGCCGTGCCTCATTGGCAAGCGGGCCCGCCAGCCGCGCCCGAGGGCAGCAGCAGCTTCCGGCAGGCGCCCGCCCCGCGGAACGGCCAGAATCCTCCGCAGTCGCCGGCCGGAGCCACCCGGCGGCGCGAAGACCAGCCAGAGCGCCAGCGCCAGGATTCCGGTCAGGGCGGCGGCGGTCATGGGGCCACGCCCGACCGGTCGGTTCCGGCGGCGCCAGGACAGCCTGGCACGGCAGCCGGATCCATGCCCAGGCGGGAGGCCAGCTCCGGCCAGGCCGGACCGGACACGACCGAGCCGTCAATCGTTTCCAAGGCCCCCTGGACGGCCAGTTCGGATCCGTTTTCCCCGACCAGCCCGACGGATGCTACGTGCCGGCCGTGACCGGTCCGTTCCAGGTGGACTATGGCATCGAGGGCGCTGGCCGCCTGGAGCCGGACGGCGTCGGGCCCCATTCCCGCGAGAGCTCCCAGGGCCGTCAGCCGGGCCGGGACCGCGGCGGCAGTGTTGGCATGGATGGTCCCGCCGGCACCGGTGTGCCCGGTGTTCATCGCGGAGAGCAGTTCCCGGACTTCCGCGCCGCGGCACTCCCCCACCACCAGCCGGTCGGGACGCATCCGCAGAGCCTGCCGGACCAGCTCGCCGAGCCCGACGGCGCCGCCGCCCTCGAGGTTGCTGTGGCGGGACTCCAGCGACACCACGTGCGGATGAACGGGGTTCAGTTCCGAGGCGTCCTCGATCAGAACGAGCCGCTCCCCCGGTCGGCACAGGCCGAGGAGCGTGGCGAGCAGCGTCGTTTTGCCCGACCCCGTCGCGCCGCTGACCAGGAAGCTCAGGCGGCTGGCCACCATCCGTTCCAGCACCTCCCGCACGATGGGCCCGAACATGCCGGCACGGCCGAGCTCGTCCAGGGAGAAGACCGACTCGCGCCGGATCCGCACGCTCAGCAGCGTGCCGGCCGTGGAGATCGGCGGCAGCACCGCATGGACCCGATACCCGCCTTCGAGCCTGACATCCACGCAGGGCGAACCGTCGTCCAGCCGGCGCCCGCCGGCGGCCACCAGCCGGGCCGCGAGGGAACGGACCTCGGCCTCGCCGGCAAAGGTAACCGGGGCGCGTTCAAGCCCGCGGCCGCGGTCCAGCCACACCGAGGCCGGGCCGTTGACGAAGATGTCCGTCACGAGCGGGTCCCGCGTCAACGGCTGCAGCGGTCCCAGCCCGTTCAGTTCGGCGCTGATGCTTTCGACGGCGGCCAGCGCCCCTGCGGTGCCGAGGAGCCTGCCGCTGGCCTGCACGGCTGCGGCCACGCGGGACGGCGTGACCGGGCCAGCATCGGCCATGACCGATTCGCGGACCGCTTCAAGGAGCAACGCATCCACCCGCCGCTGGGGGCCGCGCAGCTGCCGGCGGAACCGTCGGTTCTCCGGGTCCGGCGGTTCGGGCGCAAGCTGCGAACTCACGGGAACACGTCCGCGCCGAAGGCCAGGACTCCTTCGGTGAAGCGTTGTACGCTGCGCCGTCCACCGGCGTCCAGCAGGCGCCCGAGTTCCGTGGCGGCGGCCGTCCCCCGGACCTCGGGCACGATGGCCTGCACGGGGAGCCCCACGGCTTGGGAAATTAGCTGGTAGTCGAATGCGACCCCGGGTTTCGTCCGGATCGCCAACACGGTCTCCACCGGAGGTAGCTCGGGCACCAAACGGGCTGATGCCACCGCGGCCCGGAGCTGGGCGGGCAGCACGACGACGATCCGGTCGCATTCCCAGGCGAAGGTCCGCAGTGGCTCGAGCGCGCGGCCGATGTCCAGCACCACCAGCTCGTAGCAGCGACGCGCGGCGTCAAGCACACCGGCGACCGCGGCCGGGTCGATGGCCCGTGGCAGTTCCCGGTTCCCCGGCCAGGACAGAAACGAGAACCCGCCCGCTTCGGGCAGCGCCTCGTGGAGCTGATCCGGGTCGATGCTGCCGCTGGCCTCTGCGAGGTCTGGCCAGCGGAGCCCGGGTTCTTCTTCGGCAGCGAGGGCCAGTTCGAGGCCGCCGCCCCACGGGTCTCCGTCGATCAAGAGGACCCGGGCGCCCAGTCCGGCGGCGGCCTGGGCCAGCCAGATGGCGGCGGTGGTGGCCCCGGCGCCGCCGCAGCCGCCAATGACGCCGAGGACATGCCCGCCCGGATCCGGGGCGTGCGATCGGCTGAGGTACTCGGCGAGCCAGGGGCCGCCCTCGGGGAGGACGGCGACCCGTTCGGCCCCCATGGCCGCGGCCAGCTGCCAAAGGCTGTCCCCCTCACCGCTCAGTCCCACAAGAACTGCCGGCGCACGGCGCCGGATCGGGATTTCCCGGACGTCGCTGCCAACGAGCACGGCGCCGGCGGAGTCCCAGTACGGGGCCGCCTCCGCGGCATCCCGTGCCAGGCTTAGCTGGCGCCCGGCCGCGGCGACGATGCGCTCCACCTCGCCGCGCAGGACCTCGGACGCGGTGACGAGCAGCGTCTCCGCCGTCCCTTCGGGAAGCCACGACCCCGGGCTGGACACCGGGTCCAGTCTCGGCCCGGGCCCGGCCCCGGCCCCGGACTGCCGGGACGCGGGCTGACTGGCGACTGGCTCGGGTAGTTGATGCCTGCTCATGGCACCACTTTGGAGGCATCGGACGCTGCAGCTGCCCGCCATCTTCGGCTATGTGGAAAACCGGGCGGCGCGGCAGGGCAGAATTGAGCCTATGTACCTGCTGCTCGCCGCCCACGCCGACGGCGCAGCCCTCCAACAGCTCACGCCGTCGGGCGCACCCGATCCCGCGGCCCCCGAACCGCGACTGGTCAGCGCCACCGAGCTGCCCGGCGTCGTGCGCCAGCTGGAACGGCAGCGTCCGCGCTGGATCTGGCACCGCACCCAGGACTGGTACCCGGCTCTGCTGGCCGCCGGCGTCGAGCTGGAACGCTGCTACGACCTGGCCCTGTGCGGCGCGATCCTGGCCCACTCGGAGTTCACCGCCCACACCGCGTACGCCCGCAACGCGGAGAAGCTGACCCAGGACGACGACGTCCAGCAGCCGCCGCGGGCACTGCAGCCGCCTCCCCCGCCCGCGGACCAGGGCGCCCTGTTCGATGACCCCGGGCTGCGCGCCGCCCCGCGGCACTCCCCCGAGGAGCTCCGCGCCGAGTACACCGCCCAGCAGGAAGCCCTGGCCGCGGTCGACCCCGACGGCGACCGCCGCAAGCAAAGGCTCCAGCTCCTGCTCGCCGCCGAGTCCGCCGGCGCCATGATCGCCGCCGAGATGCAGCACACCGGCGTGCCCTGGCGGGAGGAACTGCACGAGCGGATCCTCGCCGACTACCTCGGCCCGCGGCCGCCCCAGGGCCACCGGCCCGCCAAGCTGGAGGCGCTCAACACCGAGCTGCGGACCCTCCTGCAATCCCCGGCGTTGAATCCGGATTCGCCGCAGGAACTCATGCGGGCCCTGCACCGGAACGGCATCGAGGTCAAAAGCACGCGGCAGTGGGAGCTGAAGGAATCCACCCACCCGGCGATCGAACCGCTGCTGGCCTACAAGAAACTCGCCCGGCTGCACGCAGCAAACGGCTGGGCCTGGCTGGACGCCTGGGTCAAGAACGGCCGCTTTCAGCCCGAATACGTGGTGGGCGGCGTGGTGTCCGGGCGCTGGGCCTCGCGCGGCGGCGGCGCCCTGCAGATCCCCCGGCAGATCCGCGGTGCCGTGCACGCCGACCCGGACCACAAACTCATCGTCGCCGACGCCTCCCAGCTCGAACCCCGCGTGCTGGTGGCCCTGGCCCAGGACTCCAGGATGGCGGAGGCCGCCCGGGACAAGGACCTCTACGCCGGCATCGCCGCGCAGGGATTCGGCGGCGACCGGGCCAAGGCCAAGGTTGCGCTGCTCGGCGCCATCTACGGCGCCACCACGGGCGAATCCGGGCGGCTGATGCCGCAGCTGGCGCGCACCTACCCGCGCGCGGTCGGCTTCGTGGAGCAGGCCGCCCGCGACGGCGAGGCCGGCAGGACCGTCACCTCCCGGCTCGGCCGCAGCAGCCCGCCGCCCTCCGAACGCTGGATGCGCAGCCAGCAGTCCGCCACCGCGGAGGAACAGCGCCGGGCCGAGGCCCTCGCCCGATCGCGCGGAAGGTTTACCCGGAACTTCGTGGTGCAGGGTTCGGCCGCCGACTGGGCCGCCTGCTGGCTTGCGGAACTACGACGGCGGCTGCGGACCCTGCGCGCGGACGGCACCCCGGCCGGGGAACTGGTCTTCTTCCTGCATGACGAGGTCATGGTCCACTGCCCCGAGGCCGCCGTGGAAGCCAGCATCCGGGCCATCGAGGACTCCGCGGCCGCCGCCAAGGAGCTGCTGTTCGGCAGAATTCCGGTGGAGTTCCCGGTGAGTATCGCCGTCGTCGACTCCTACGACAACGCCAAATAGCAGACTTAAACTGCCCCCCGGCGCCGGGCCGGACACCCGGGGTAACGTACCCGCCAGTAGCGTTGCGCCCGCTCTGTGAGCCCCGTTACGCTCAAAAAAGGCCGGCGCCGATCCCGAATGATCCGCCGGTGCAAAGCAATGAGGCAGGGAACCGGGGAGGCAGCAGAGTGGCTGGCGTATTCGAGATTGCAGCGGCCGGAGAAGAGTCGTACTTTTTCAGGCTGACAGCACCGGACGGGACAGTAGTTGCCGTTTCACCCCTTTTCAGCACCATCAAGGGGGCGGCCGCGGGCATCACCGCGGTGCGGGAGAACGCCGCCACCGGGCTGGTCGTGGACCACTCCGCCGGAGAGGCGCCCGGCAGACCGGCCGCACCCTCGAAGCCGGCCGCCAAACCGGCCGCCACACCGTCCCGGCGGGGCGCCGCGAGGCCCGGACCGCTCGTAACATCGCGCTGACACACGGCACCCGCAGGGTCGACAACCCGCCGCGTGAGTACCGCTAGATGTCGATGCCGTGGAGGCGGGTGCGGTCCCAGGGGACGGACCAGCCCAGCTGGTCGAACAACTGGTTGAGGATCATCCCGGTGAAGCCCCACACCACCACGCCGTTGACGGTGAACGCCGGGCTCTGGAACGTCTGGCCGGCCCGGCTGACGGTCGCCATAACGCGGTTGTCGGGGTCGAGCAGGTCCCGGACCGGCACCCGGAACACCTGGGCGGATTCGCCGTAGTCGACCACCCGGACGGGCGACTGCGACGCCCACCAGCCCAGGACAGGGGTAACGAGGAAGTTCCCGCGCGGCAGCGCCAGTTCGGGCATGACGCCCAGGACGTCCACACCGCGCGGGTCCAGGCCAGTTTCCTCCTCTGCCTCACGCAGGGCGGCCTCGATAACGGTTTCGCCGGGGTCGATGCCGCCGCCGGGAAAGGCGACCTGCCCGGGATGGTCATCCAGGGTCTGCGCGCGCTGGAGCAGCAGCACGTCCAGGTCCGCCGGCGCCAGCAGCTTCACCGAGGTCGCCGGGACATCGTCCAGGGATCCGAACAGCATCAGCACGGCCGCGCGGCGCACCCGTTCGCCCGGCTCCACGGCCAGCTCGCGCCAGCGCGGATCAGGAGACGGCGCCGTTCCGGCCTCTACCGCGGCCACGAGGTC
The DNA here is from genome assembly GCF_040137805.1 of Pseudarthrobacter sp. B907. Classification (NCBI taxonomy): domain Bacteria; kingdom Bacillati; phylum Actinomycetota; class Actinomycetes; order Micrococcales; family Micrococcaceae; genus Pseudarthrobacter; species Pseudarthrobacter sp. B907. Next base: position 273,559 of record NZ_JBEEQE010000004.1, read on the forward strand.
AACAAGATCCTGGCGGGCCGTCACCGCGGCCTCCGCTGGGATTCCATCCGGATTTCGGCGGCCCGGTGGGTTTCCGCCAGCAGCTTCGCCAGCAGTTCCTCCTGGCCCGGGGCCAGCTCGTATTTCAGCAGCTTTTTCGCCTTCTCCGGATCCGTCTCGCCCTCGCCATAGCTGGGGCACCAGTTCGCCACCGCGCAGGCGCCGCAGGCCGGCTTCCGGGAATGGCAGACGCGCCGGCCGTGGAAGACCACGCGGTGCGAGAGCATGGTCCAGTCCCTGGGCTCAAACAGCTCGGCGACGTCGGACTCGATCCGGACGGGGTCGTCCGACTCCGTCCAGCCGAAGCGGCGGGCCAGCCGGCCGAAGTGCGTGTCGACCGTGAGTCCCGGGACGCCGAACGCGTTGCCCAGGACGACGTTTGCGGTCTTACGGCCGACGCCGGGCAGCTTCACCAGGTCTTCCAGCCGGCCGGGCACCTCGCCGTCGAAGTCGTCCACCAGCTTGGTGCACAGCGCCATCAGGTTCCGCGCCTTGGCCCGGAAGAACCCGGTGGGTTTGATGATGGCTTCGAGCTCGGCGGGCTCGGCCTCGGCTATGCTGCGGGCATCCGGGTACCGGGCAAACAGGGCCGGCGTGATCTGGTTGACCAGCACGTCGGTGGTCTGGGCCGAGAGCACGGTGGCCACTACCAGCTCGAACGGGCTACGGAAGTCCAGCTCCGCATGCGCGTATGGGTACTGCTCGGCCAGCGCCTTGTTGATCCGGCGGGCACGGCGTTTGAGCCCCAGCAGCGTCTCCCCGGATGCCCGGGTCCGGCGGGATTTCGCGCCGGCTAACACAGCGCCGGGCAGCCCCGCGCCGCCGTGCCGCGCGGCGCTGCCGGGTTTGGTGGCCATGGTCCGGCTAGCCGCGTTCGATGTTGCTCAGGTCCCGCAGCACCCCGACGCGGCCGTCCGTGTGCTGGACCAGGAACTCGTGGCCGCGGTCTTCGAGGGCGAGGACCCAGCCCCCGGGCTCGACGACGAACGCCGGCGCTCCGGTGTGCTCGTCGACGGCGGTGCGGGGCTGGGCGACGGCGAACCAGAACGCCTCATAGGCGGGCTGCTGGGCCTCGGCCGCGCGCCGGCTCGCCGGATCCACCGTAGCGCCGATCGGTTCCTGCGAACGGACCTGGGGCGTGAGCGCGGTGGGCGCCTCGTGGCCTGCGGCGGCTGGCACTGCCGCTGCCGGGACCGCGGCGGCCTGGGTCTCGTCCAGTCCGGCGCGCTGTTCGGCCGGCGCGGCCGGCCCTCCCTGCGCTTCGGGGGCGACCGGCGCTGCCGCAGCCTGGGTCTGCTCGGCGGCAGGCGGTGCGTAGGCGGCCGCCGGCGTCGGGGAGGCTGCAGGCGTCGGGGAGGCCGTGGGTACGACGCCGTGCGCCTGGGTTGCCGGCTCTTCGGCGGCCGGGCGGCCATGTCCAGCCGCGGCGGCACCCGCGGCGGCAACACCGGCCGCGCCGGCGGCGGCAACGGGCGAGGCTCCGGGGGTTTCATGGCTGCGCGCCGCACGCTCAGACCCGCCGGCCTGCTTGCCCGGAACAAGCTTCTTGGCCCAGCCTGCCAGCGGGCTGGTTCCCTGCTTGGCGGCCGAGCCTTCGCCGGCGGCCTTCGGGGCCTTGGGCGCCTTGGGGGCGCGCGGTTTGCGCACGGGCTCGGCGGCTTCGCGGGCCACCACATGGGCCGGGGTTTCGGCGCGGTGCAGGAAGTCGCCGGCGAAGACCGGAATCAGCCGAGCCAGCACGGTGGCGGTGAAGAGTCCGAGGGCGCCCAGCAGGCCCAACAGCATGCTGGGCACAAAGGCGCCGGCGGCGGCCAGGAAGAAGAAGGCCAGGCTGAACGACGCCACGACGGAGCCGAACTGGTCGACCGAGAGGGAGCCAATCCGGATTTTGGTGCCCGGGCTGACCCGGCGAGCCACGAAGAGCGCCGCGACGATCAACGGCAGCAGGATCCCCAGGCCCAGAAAGAAGAGGCTGCCCAGGTTCCAGAGGTTGTACCGGATGGCGAACATCGGGATCAGGGAGGCGATGAAGAGAACCAGCGTGGATCCGAAGACGGTGAGGTCCCGGACGGTGAAGGGCCCCAGGACGGCCTCGTTGTTCTTCGCGTTCGGCTTGTCCACGGTGAAGCGGGGCTGTTCCGCCTGCCCGCCAGCCTGCGCGGGCCCGGCCGTCGCTTCGTTGGGGGAGGGCGCGTTGAGCTGCCCGTTGCTTTGCTCGTTCATTCTGTTCTCCTTAGCGTGGCCGCACCCTGGACGGTGCCGCCTAACGGCAGGCAAAAACAGGACCGCCAGCGGTCCTGTCGCCCCCATCGGATGTCACAACTCCATCTCACCCTAGCCAACAGCAGGACCGATCACTAGCTGACTGGCCGTCACTCCAGCACCAGCGTGTGGGTCCTTTCGCCCTGCGCGTAAACGAGCGTGATGGTCAGCGGGAGTGTGTCTGCCCCCGCGGGGACACTGAACTCATGTGAGGTCGGCGCGAGGTCCGCGGTGCACGGGTTTCCCGGGGACGGTGCGATCTGGATGCTGACCTGGTCCGGGGCGGTCGCTTCGATCCGGGAGGGGACGGCCGGGCAGCTGGAGCTTCCCCAGAGGGTGATGCGCCGGCCGCGGCCCCGCGGCCGCCATTCGGCGCTTAATAAACACCGCTCACGGCTCCCTGTGTGACGGGGCACACGTTCGGTCAGTGCCAAGGGTTAGTGTGTATTTCGGAACAGCTCTTGCGGCCCGTCCGTGACCAGCCGATGCCCGATGCCGCGCAGGCGGCAGGGCACTGCGGTGCAACGGACGTTCCGTGCGGCACGGCTCGATGAATGATGAGGTTCACCATGTCCCAGCAGACCCCAGGCTCCACGACAACCCAGGCGCCCCGGCAGGGCGACGCCTTCGAAAACCTGTCGCAGGAGAACCGGAAGTTCGCCCCCTCGGCCGAATTCGCCGCCAACGCCGTGGTCACCGCCGCCGACTACGCAGAGGCCGACGCCGACCGGCCGGCGTTCTGGGCCAAGCAGGCCCGCAGCCTGCTGAGCTGGAGCAAGGACTTCACCCAGACGCTGGACTGGACCAACCCGCCGTTCGCCAAATGGTTCGTCGGCGGCGAGATCAACGCCGCGTACAACGCCCTGGACCGGCACGTCGAAGCCGGCAACGGGGACCGCGTCGCCATCTACTTCGAGGGCGAACCCGGCGACACCCGAACCTACACCTACGCGCAGCTCACCGAAGAGGTCAAAAAGGCCGCCAACGCGTTCGAATCCCTCGGCGTGGCCAAGGGCGACCGCGTCGCCGTCTACCTGCCGATGATCCCCGAGGCCGTCATCACGCTGCTGGCCTGCGCCCGGATCGGCGCCATCCACTCGGTGGTGTTCGGCGGTTTCTCCGCCGAGGCGCTGCGGTCCCGGATCGACGACGCCGAAGCCAAACTTGTGGTCACGGCCGACGGCACCTACCGCCGCGGCAAGCCCAGCTCGCTCAAGCAGGCCGTCGACGAGGCCCTCGCCCACGAGGGAGACGGCAGCGGACACACGGTGCAGAACGTCGTCGTCGTGAAGCGCAACGGCCAGGACGTCGACTGGCACGAGGGCCGGGACCACTGGTGGGCCGACACCGTCGGGGCCGCGTCCGCCGAACACACCGCCGTCGGCCACGACGCCGAACACCCGCTGTTCATCCTGTACACCTCCGGGACCACCGGCAAACCCAAGGGCATCCTGCACACCACCGGCGGCTACCTCACGCAGGGCGCCTACACCCACAAGGCGGTGTTCGATCTGCACCCGGAAACGGATGTCTACTGGTGCACCGCCGACGTCGGCTGGATCACCGGCCACTCCTACGTCGCCTACGCCCCGCTCATCAACGGCGCCACCCAGGTGATGTACGAAGGCACCCCCGACTCCCCGCACCAGGGCCGCTGGTGGGAGATCGTGGAGAAGTACAAGGTCTCCATTCTCTACACCGCACCCACCGCGATCCGCACCTTCATGAAGTGGGGCAAGGAGATCCCGGCCAAGTCGGACCTGTCCTCGATCCGCGTGCTGGGTTCGGTGGGCGAGCCCATCAACCCCGAGGCGTGGATGTGGTACCGGGAGGTCATCGGCTCCAACGCCGGCGCGCACGGGGAAACGAAGGAGAACCCGGCCCCGATCGTGGACACCTGGTGGCAGACCGAAACCGGCGCGCAGATGATCGCCCCGCTGCCCGGCGTCACCGCAACCAAGCCGGGCTCGGCCCAGGTCCCGCTGCCGGGCATCGCCGTTGACGTCGTCGACGAGGCCGGCGAGTCCGTGCCGAACGGCGCCGGCGGCTACCTCGTGATCCGCGAGCCGTGGCCGGCCATGCTGCGCGGCATCTGGGGCGACCCGGAACGGTTCAAGGAAACCTACTGGTCCCGCTTTGAGACGATGTACTTCGCCGGCGACGGCGCCAAGAAGGACGACGACGGCGACATCTGGCTGCTCGGCCGGGTGGACGACGTGATGAACATCTCCGGCCACCGGCTCTCCACCGCCGAGATCGAATCCGCCCTCGTGTCCCACCCGGCCGTGGCGGAAGCCGCCGTCGTCGGCGCGGCGGACGAGACCACCGGCCAGGCTGTCGTGGCGTTCGTCATCCTGCGCGGGGACGCGGTGGACTCGGGCGAGGCGATGGTCCAGGAGCTCCGCAACCATGTGGGCAAGGAAATCGGTCCGATCGCCAAACCCAAGACCATCCTGATCGTCCCGGAACTGCCCAAGACCCGTTCCGGCAAGATCATGCGCCGCCTGCTCAAGGACGTCGCGGAGGGCCGCGAGGTCGGTGACGCCACCACGCTGGCCGACAACACCGTGATGGCCCAGATCGCGCAGTCGCTCAGGAAGTAGGCTCCCGGCAAGGTGCAGGCCAGAGACCGGGGTTCCGCGGTACATTGGCTGGCATGAGCGAAGCCAACCCCTTGGATACCGTCGCCCGACGCGGCACCGTCCTGGTCCTCAACGGACCCAACCTGAACCTGCTGGGTACGCGCGAGCCCGAGAAGTACGGCACGGCCACACTGGCCGACGTCGAACAGCTCGCCAAGGACGCCGGCGCGGCGCACGGGCTCGACGTCGAATGCTTCCAGTCCAACCACGAGGGCGCGCTGGTGGAGGCCATTCACGCCGCCCGCGGCAAGGCGCTGGGCATCGTCCTGAACGCCGGCGCCTACACGCACACCTCGGTGGCGATCCGGGATGCGATCACGGCCGTGCAGCTGCCCGCCGTCGAGGTCCACATCACCAACGTGCACGCCCGGGAACCGTTCCGGCACCACTCCTACCTCTCGGACGTCAGCAAGGCGGTGATTGCCGGGGCGGGCATCCTCGGGTACCGCTTCGCCGTCGAATACCTCGCCGAACTGCACGCGGGCCGGGACTGAGCATGGCCCCCGCGGCGGAGCCTGCCGGGACCGCGGACTGGTACCGCCATTTTGGAACCGTCGACGCCCCTGGAAACTCCGCCTGCTATGCCGAGTGGTCGGTGGCTATCGCGGACGATCCCGAACTGATCCGCCGGATCGACGCCTGGCCGCACAATAAGCGCCAGCCACTGCTGATGCTGGCCGCCGCCCGCTTCCTCGGCGCCCGGATCGGCCCCTACCGGGAGTTCCGGAGTTTCCTGGACGCCCGCTGGGACGACGTCTCCCGGATTGTGCTCTCCCGGTCCACCCAGACGAACGAGGCCGGACGCTGCGCCGCGCTGCTGCCGTCGCTGGCCCGCATCGCCGCCGCGGAAGGCCGTCCGCTGGCCCTGATCGAAGTCGGCGCCTCGGCGGGCCTGGCGCTGTTTCCGGACCGCTACGGCTACGAGTACGACGGCGGGCCCGGCGGCGTGACGCGCCTGGCGCCGGCCGGGGCCGCGGCCGGAAGCTACCCGGTCCTGCGCTGCGCCGCCACCGGGCCCGTTCCGCTGCCGACCGGGCTGCCCGCGGTCGTTTGGCGCGCCGGCATCGACCTGAATCCGCTCGACATCAAAGACCCCGACGACGTCGCCTGGCTGGAGGCGCTAATCTGGCCGGAGCAGGTCTTCCGCCGCGAGCGGCTGCGCCAGGCGATCGGCGTCGCGCAGGCAGATCCGCCGCTGCTCGTCGCCGGCGAGCTGAACGAACAGCTCATGGCCCTGGCCGGGCAGGCCCCGGCAGACGCCGCCCTGGTGGTGTTCCACAGCGCGGTGATGGCCTACCTCGACGCGGCCGGGCGCGAACGCTTCCGGGACACCATGGCGCTGCTGGCCGCTGACCGGGGCTGCCACTGGATTTCCAACGAGGGCCACACGGTGATTGTCCAGGCGGACTCCAGCGTGGTTCCGGAAATGGACGCCGCCCGGCTCGGCGGCCGCTTCCTGCTGCTGGAGGACGGCCTGCCGGTGGCCATTGCCGGACCGCATGGCCAGGGCCTCGAGTGGATCGAGGCGGGCGCCGGCTGACTTAGCCCCGCGCGCTGGGTGCCTACTTCTTGATGCACTGCCCGGGTGAGACGGCGTCGCCCAGCCCAGGGGCCTGGGCGGCCACGGGGCCGAGGTCGTTCATGGTGATGGCGAAACCGAGCGAGGCCTCCGAGGTGGACTTGGCGAAGACCACACCGGACACCTGCCCGTCCATGGTCAGCAGCGGGCCGCCGGAGTTCCCCGGCTGGACGTCGCCGGCGAGCCGGTAGACATCCTCGGCCGCGGCATTGTTGCCGTAGATGTCCGGGACCAGGACGGTCGCGACATCCCGCACGGTGGCCGGCTTGGACTGGAACGGGCCGCCGTGCGGATAGCCGGCGAACGCTGCGGGGCTGCCTGAAGGGAGATTTGGCCCCAGCGGCAGCGGCGCGGAGGGCAGACCCTCCACGGCCAGCACGGCCAGGTCGTGGCGGCTGTCAAAGTAGACGACCCGGCCGGGGAGGGCCCCGCCGCCGGGGACTTCAACCACGGGTTCGGGGACGCCGGCCACCACGTGGGCGTTGGTCACCACGCGGCCGGGCGAGACAACGAAGCCGCTTCCGGTCTGGTTCTGTCCGCACTGGTAGGCGGTTCCGGCGATCTTCAGGACGGACGCGGCCGCCTTGTTCAGTGCCGGGGTGTCGGTGCTGGCGTTGGGGACCGGCACGGGCTGGCCGCCGATGCCTTCGAACAGGGTCGGAATCCCGTCGCCGATGACGGCCGACCGCAGCTGGGCCATGGACGTCTTCAGCGGGGTGGGGGTGACGCCGTCGATAAACCCGATCACCTTGGAGTCGGCAAGCTGCTGGGACACAAAGGGAACGCCCAGGGCGCTGATGCTGAACGCCAGCATGGACATCACGAGGGCGGACACGGCCACGTTGACGCCGCCGCCCACCACCCGGTCGGCCAGCCGGAGCGGGCTGATCTTGACGACGCTGCGGATGCGCCGTCCGATCATGGTGCCCAGCCCGTGCCCGAGCATCATCAGCAGCACGGCCGTGGCGATGATCGCGGTCAGGCGCCAGGACGGGTCGTCGACGAGGTCGCTGACAATCGGCACCGACACAAAAGCAGCCACCGCCCCGGCCGCGAACCCTGCGATGCCGCCCAGCGTCACCAGGAAGCCGTTGCGGAAGCCGTAGATCAGGTAGGACAGGAGCGTGAGGATCAACGCCAGGTCCAAAATGGTCAAGCCGTACACCGGGGGCTCCTTAGAAACGTCTAGGCCACTATTCTACCGGCGCGCACCGACACTTTGTCGGCCGGCGGCGGCCGGACCTGACGGTCCCGCGCCCGGGTGCACACCGGCTGGCCGGGGGGCTGCGCGCCGGCGGCCCGGGCGCGCACTCCGGCGCGCACTCCGGCGCCGTTTCGCGTGTTTCGGTGCCAAGTACGTCACAGAAGCCACAAAATTCTGAAACAATGGCTGAAGCGCCCCCAGCCGACACAGTAAGTCAGGAGATTTCATGGATATCGAGGTATTGCGCCGCGCACCCCTTTTCGCCACGCTCGACGACGAGGCGTTCCGTCTGCTGACGGACGAACTCACCGAGGTGGACCTCTCACGCGGAGCCTCGGTTTTCCGGGAAGGCGACCAGGGTGACCAGCTCTACTTCATCGTCTCCGGCAAGGTAAAGCTCGGCCGCACCTCCCCCGACGGGCGTGAGTCCCTCCTCGCCATCCTCGGCCCGGGCGAACTCTTCGGCGAAATGGCGCTGTTTGACCCGAGCCCGCGCACTGCCACGGCCACGGCCGTGTCCGAAACCCGCCTGGCCGGGCTGAAGAACGAGAGCCTCAACGCCCTGCTGCGCACCCGCCCGGAGGTTTCCGCCCAGCTGCTGCAGGCCCTGGCCCGCCGCCTGCGCCGCACCAACGATTCGCTCTCCGACCTCGTCTTCTCCGACGTCCCGGGCCGCGTCGCCAAGGCCCTGCTGGACCTGGCGGACCGCTTCGGCCGTCCCGCGACCGACGGCGTCCTGGTGGCCCACGAGCTCACCCAGGAAGAACTGGCCCAGCTGGTCGGCGCCTCCCGCGAAACCGTCAACAAGGCCCTCGCCGAATTCGTCCAGCGCGGCTGGCTGCGCCTGGAAGCCCGCGCCGTCGTCATCCTCGACATGCAGCGCCTGCGCCAGCGTTCCCGCTAGGCGTTCCGCGCAACGTTCGCTAAACACTGAGGGCCGGCCCGCGACAACGGGCCGGCCCTCAGTGGTTTTCGCGGCGGCTACCAACGGACATGCTCATCTCTGCACGCCAGGAATGGACATATACCCGCTATGTCCATTGCCCAGCCCGAACGATGAGCATGCCCAACAACGAGTTCCGGCCCCAACGGGCATGCCCATTTGCCCAGCCCGAACGATGAGCATGCCCAACAACGCGCGTCCGCCCCGACGGGCATGCTCATCCCTGCACGCCAGGAATGGACATACACCCACTATGTCCATTGCTCAGCCCGAACGATGAGCATGTCCGGCAACGAGTTCCGGCCCCGACGGGCATGTCCATTCCCCAGCCCGACCGATGGGCATGCCCAGCAACGCCTGCCCGACCCAACGGGCATGTCCATTGCCCATGCCCGCAGGCCTACCGCACAGGCCCGGCAGGCTTCCTACCGCTCCCGCTGGGGTTCCCCGGCCACGGTCTTGGCCGCCTCGACCTCAAGCATCAGTGTGCCGTCCTCCTCCACGAGGGTCGGCTGGTAGGCGTGCGCCGTGCGCTTGTAGCTGAGGTAGGCGATGCAGCCGTTCGCGGCCGCCATCTTCTCCAGCATGATCTCCGAGCCCGGGACCAGGAGCTGGCCCAGCTTCAGGCCCACGGTATTCGGCTGGCCCACCTCGTCGCCGAGGGCGGTGCTGTCACGTTCGGCGATGACCTTGCGGACGCAGACCCAGCGCCCCCACACGCCCTTGCTGGCCAGAAGCGAGGGCTGCTGGTTCATCGGGACGGTCGCGGCAAAGTACCGGGTATTGAAGCGGCGGTGTGAGAAGTCCGGGCTGAGCCAGTTCACCAGCGGTTTCAGCAGGTCGGTCCGCACCGAAAGTCCGCGCTTGGCCAGTACATCGGTGAAGGATTTCTCCTGCTCGGCCACCGCTTCCCGGGCGCGCATCCACTCGGCCGAGGAGGTTCCCTCCACCGTGGTGGACAGGTCCGGTCCGGCCAGCAGGATGCCGGTCTCCTCGAACAGCTCGCGAATCGCCCCCACGACGTGGCGGCGGGCCAGCCCGACGTCGGGCGTCCCCATCTTCTCGGCCCAGAACTGCGGCGGGGGCCCAAGCCAGCCGACGGCGTCGTCGTCGGACGCTTCCAGCGAGCCGCCCGGAAAGGCGAGCACGCCCAGCGGCGAGGTACCCGGCCGGTACCCCAGCCAGGTCTCCAGGCCGGTGGGCGAGTCCCGGAGCAGGACAACGGAGGAGGCATAGCGGGGCGCGCGGGGGGTCCGCTCGCCGTGTTCAAGCCAACTGCGGGCTGCCCCCTCAAGATCCGGGGGGAGGACGAACAGGCGTCGTGCTAAATGCGGCAAGGGAAAGGACCGGCCTTCTAGGCGAATTCGGCGATCAGTTCGACCTCGACCGGGGAGTCGAGCGGCAGAACGGCAACGCCGACGGCGGAACGTGCGTGCTGGCCGGCGTCGCCGAGGACGTTGCCCAGCAACTCGGACGCGCCGTTGATGACACCGGGCTGGCCGGTGAAGGAGGGGTCGGAGGCGACGAAACCGACGACCTTGACGATCCGCGTGATGCGGTCGAGGTCGCCGATCACGCTTTTCACGGCCGCCAGGGCGTTGACGGCGCAGACCTCGGCGTAGCGCTTCGCGGCCTCCGGGGCCACGGTCGGTTCATCCGAGGTGCCCTCGGTCCCGGAGGAGACCTTGCCGGTGGCTTCGAGCTTGCCGTCGATGAACGGCAACTGGCCGGAGGTGTAGACGTGGTTGCCGGAGATGACGGCGGGGACATACGCGGCCACCGGGGCCGCCACGGCGGGAAGCGTGAGTCCCAGCTCGGCGAGCCGCTGTTCGACGGCGGACGACGCGCCGGTGCGCGCGGCGTTTTCGGTGCCGGCCGGGGCTGTTTCGGCGCTGTTGGCGGGGCTGTTGGTGGAGCCTGCGCCGGCGGCCGGGGCGGCCGCTTGAGGGGTGCTCATGGCTACTGCTTCTCCCGCTTCAAGTAGGCAACCAGGCCGTTCCCATCGGGGCCCGGAACAACCTGGACAAGCTCCCAGCCGTCGTCGCCCCACTGATCCAGGATCTGCTTGGTCGCGTGGATAATGAGCGGAATCGTGGCGTACTCCCATTTGGTCATGAAGTAAAGCCTAGTCCTTGCCGGTAAAGTGGAAAACATGGCGACTGGTAAGAACCCTTTATTCGACACGGCCACCACCCTGGGAAAGATCATTCTTTTCCTGGGCGTGAGCGCCATTTGTGGTGTGCTCGTGGCGGGGCTGCTGGTTCCCGCGGCTGCCCTCTCGGGCAACACCGCCAGCGGGTCGATCAAGTTCTTTGAAGCCCTCCCGGCCGAGCTCCAGGTCGATCCCCCGAGCCAGTCCACCAACATCCTCGCTGCCGACGGCAGCGTGATCGCCAGCCTCTTCTCGGAAAACCGTACCCGGGTGTCGCTGGACAAGATGTCGCCGTTCATCAAGGACGCGGTCGTCGCCATCGAAGACAGCCGCTTTTACGAGCACGGCGGCGTGGACACCACCGGCATCCTGCGAGCCCTCGTCAGCACCGCCCGCGGCAACAAGCAGGGCGCGTCCACCATCACGCAGCAGTACGTCAACAACGTCATCAACTCGTCGCTGGAGTCCGAGGGCAAGGGTGACCAGGTCCTGCTCAACGGTGTCAACAAGGGCGTCGGGGACAAGCTCCGCGAGATGAAGCTCGCCATCGCCCTGGAGAAGAAGTTCACCAAGGAGCAGATCCTTGAGGGCTACCTGAACATTGTCTTCTTCAACCGCGACGCCTACGGCATTGAAGCCGCGTCAAAGCTCTTCTTCAGCACCTCCGCCAAGGACCTGACCCTGCCGCAGGCCGCGCTGTTGGCCGGCCTGGTGAACAGCCCGTCCTTCTACGACCCGGTCGCCCACCCGGACAACGCCAAGGTGCGCCGCGACCTGGTGCTGAAGGCGATGCTGACGCAGAAGAAGATCAAGCAGCCGGAGTACGACGCCGCCGTCGCCGCCCCGGTGGAAACCAAGGTCAGCCAGGCCAAACAGGGCTGCGCGTACGCCTCCACGGCGCCTTACTTCTGCGACTACGTGCTGCACCTGCTGCTGAACAACCCGGCCTACGGCGCCGACGCCGAGACCCGCAACCGGAAGATCTTCCGCGGCGGCCTGACCATCAAGACCACGCTGGACCCCAACGCCCAGGCCGCCGCCCAGGCCCAGGTGGATGCCTCTGCCGGAGCGAACCCGGACAAATGGGGCGCCGCCCTGGTCTCGGTCCAGCCAGGCACCGGCAAGATCATCAACATGGCCCAAAACACCGTGTGGTTCCCCGCCGAGGCAAAGTTCGACACGAACCTGAACTTCAACGTCGACAAACTCGACGCGAAGGGCAACGACCTCAACGGCCTCGGCGGCGCGCAGCCGGGCTCGACCATGAAGCCGTTCACGTTCGCCGAATGGCTCAACGAGGGCAAGTCGATGAACCAGGTGCTTAACGGCGCCGTGCGGAAGTACCCGCTGAACTTCAAATGGCGGAACTCCTGCGGCGTGACCACCGGCGCCTACAACACCGCCGAAAAGGACCTCGGCGCGGCGGAAGACCTGCAGAACGCCGAGGAGAGCTGGTACCGGCCCCTGACCGTCCTCGAGGGCCTCTACAACTCCATCAACACCATCACCTTCGCCTCCGCGGCCCAGCTGGACTTCTGCGGCATCCAGAAAATCGTTGACTCCGTGGGGCTGCATTCCGGCCTCCCTGCCGTGGACAAGGACGGCAAGATCACCGAGCCGACGCCGAAGATCGACATGTTCACCACGGCCAACCTGCTGGGCTCCACCCAGACCTCGCCGCTGTCCATGGCCAGCGCCTTCGCGACCTTCGCCAACGACGGCAAATACTGCGAGCCGATCGCCATCACCTCGGTCACGGACCAGAACGGCGCCCAGTTGCCGGCCCAGGCCACCAACTGCCGGGACGCTATTAAGCCCGAGGTCGCCAGGGGCGTCAATTACGCGCTGCAGGAGGTCCTGAACCGCGGTTCGGGCGCCCTGATCAAACCGCGGATCTCCACCCGCACCAACTTCCCGATCGCGGCGAAGACCGGTACCTCGAACAACAACGGCTCCACCTGGGTGGTCGGGCACACCCGCGGCCTGGCAACGGCCTCCTGGTTCGGTGACCCGCTGCTCAACCAGCAGCGTCCGGGCCAGAACATCACGATCAACGGCCAGTTCTACAAGGGCATCGACGGTTACATGATCGCCGGTCCGCAGTTCTCGAACTTCATGGCCCAGATTGCCCCGGCGTACGGTACCGACCCGTTCCCGGCACCGCCGTCGAACATGGTTACCGCCCCCGTTGCACCGGCTCCCGCCCCGGCCCCTGCCCCGACGACGGCGCCGACCCAGGCGCCTGCGCCCAGCCCGGTGCCGACGGACACCAAGAAGGGTAACGGTCCCTAGAGATGGCCGCCCTCAACGAACTGGCAAGCCGCGCCCGAAGCATCGGGCGCGGCTTTGCCGTAACCGCCGCCCTAGGAGCCGTTGCGGGTGCCTCGGCCACCGGCTACGGGCTGTGGGAGAAGAACCAATTCGTCCTGCGGGAGGAAACCCTCCCGATCCTGCCGCCCGGCTACGGCCCACTGCGCGTGCTGCACCTCAGCGACATCCACTTCGTACCGGGCCAGCGCCGCAAGGCCGCCTGGCTCGCGTCCCTCGCAGGACTGGAACCGGACCTGGTGGTCAACACCGGGGACAACCTCAGCCATCCCAATGCGGTCGGGCCTTTGCTGGAGGCCCTGCGGCCGCTGATGGAGTTCCCCGGCGTCTTCGTGCCCGGGTCCAACGACTACTACGCCCCCCGCTTCAAGAACCCGGCGACGTACTTTCTTGGCCCCTCCTCGCGTCCGAAGAAGGCCACGGAACTGGACTGGCCGAGGCTGCGGGCCGGTTTCGGCATGGGCGGCTGGGTTGACCTGACCAACCGCTGCCAGTCGCTGGTGCTCAAGGGCCTGCGCGTCGACTTCTCCGGAGTCGACGATCCGCATCTGGGCCTCGAACGCTATGCCGGCTGGCCCCGCGGCACCAGGGGCCAGGATGCGAAGCCGCACCTGCGGGTCGCCGTCGTGCACGCCCCCTACCAGCGCGTGCTGGACCATTTCACCGGGGACGCCGCGGACCTGCTGCTGGCCGGGCACACCCACGGCGGGCAGATCTGCGTCCCCGGGTACGGTGCGCTGGTGTCCAACTGCGACCTGCCCACCTGGCGGGCCAAGGGCCTGCACGACTGGGAGAGCAAGGGCCGTACGACGCCGGTGAACGTCTCCGGCGGCATCGGCACCTCGCGCTTCGCCCCCGTCCGGATCGCCTGCAAGCCCGAGGCCGTGCTGCTCACCCTGACCGCCCGGACCTGAGCCTCGGGGTCTCCCCCGCGCCAGCTTCAGAGGGACATGCCCATCCCCGAATCTAGGCCTGCGCCGGGGTTGCCCGAGTCCACGGTTCCAACGGACATGCCCAGTCTTCACGCCCAGCAACGGACATGCTCCGTCCCGGACCAACACTCCACCGGACATGCCCAGTCTCCACGCCCAGCGATGGACATAACGGCATTTTGCCCATCCCCTGCGTCCAAGGATGGACATGTCCGTCCAGCCCCGTAACGAAGAATGAGCATGCTCAACTGGGCGGCCGCGGAACGGGCATGTCCGGAACTTGAGGGATCGAACAATGGGCATGTCCCACCGCGCCGCTGAACTGGTCCCCAAAAGTTGGACTGGGAAATTCAGTT